>NZ_JBQQCF010000003.1:0-311806 GCF_052245755.1 Mycobacterium sp. 4D054 | reverse complement strand
CGGATGATCTGATCCGGAGTGTGCCGCCGGCGCTTGTTCGTTGCCATGTCGTCATTGATTCTTCCTGCCCGAGCACTCGGGCAACAGAGTCCCACAACGACTGGACCACTACAGGGGGCTCACCTCAGTGCTGCAGGGCCTGGCGGGAATCCGCGGTTGGCAGGAGGACTGCTACCGCGACCTGCACCGCCACCCCGAACTGTCACATCAGGAGCACCGAACCGCACAGCGGGTGTCCGAGGCGCTCAACGCCGCCGGCTATCACGTTCACGACGGTGTCGGCGGCACCGGTGTGGTCGGGACGCTCGGCAACGGATCCGGCCCCACAGTGTTACTGCGCGCCGACATGGACGCACTGCCCGTCCTTGAGGAAACCCGGCTGCCCTACGCGAGCACCGTGTCGAGCAGAGACGACCACGGCCACGAGGTCCCGGTGATGCACGCCTGCGGCCACGACGTCCACGTGGCCGCCCTGCTCGGTGCCGCCCGACTGCTGGCCGAGGGTCGCGCCCACTGGCAGGGCACCGTCGTGGCGCTCTTCCAGCCGGCCGAGGAAACCGGCGACGGGGCGCAGCGCATGGTCGATGACGGGCTAGCGGAACTGCTGCCCCAGGTCGATGTGGCTCTCGGCCAACACGTACTGCCGCTACCCGCCGGGATGGTCGGTGTGCACGAGGGTCCCTTCCTCGCGTCGGCCGACAGCATGCGTGTCACGGTCTTCGGCCGGGGTGGCCACGGTTCGATGCCTCAGTCGACGGTCGACCCGGTGGTGCTCGCCGCGATGATCGTGGTGCGCCTGCAGACCGTGGTCGCCCGCGAGGTCCCCCCTGTCGAGCCCGCCGTGCTCACCGTCGGCAGCATCGCAGCGGGCAGCAAGAGCAATGTGATCCCCGAACGCGCCGTGCTCCAACTCAACATCCGGACCTACAACGACCGCACCCGCACGGCCGTCCTCGATGCGGTCCGGCGGATCGTCACCGCCGAATGCGTCGCGTCGCGGTCTCCGACGGATCCGGAGTTCGAGCTGTTCGACCGATTTCCATTGACCGACAACGACGTCGATGCGACGGCACGCGTTCGCGAGGCATTCCGCGCCGCATTCGGAGACCGATGCGTGGAGCTGCCGCAGGGCGCCGCCAGTGAAGACTTCAGCGCCATCCCGGCAGCGCTCGGAGCTCCCTACACGTACTGGGGTATCGGCGGTATCGATCCCGACGAGTATCAGGCCGCCGCAGCGGCGGGCACGGTCGAGCAGGACATCGCGGCGAACCACTCCCCACGCTTCGCGCCCGTCATCCAACCCACGCTCGACACCGGCACCGCGGCGCTGGTGACCGCGGCAATGGCATGGCTGGGCCGGGCTTGACAGACCGACTCGGTCGAGTGCTCACCATCTTTCGGCGGCCGAGGCGTCAGCTCGTCGGCGGCTCGTAATGTGCCTCGGGGTGTTGCTGATGCCAATCCACCTGCTTCTTTTGCACTTTGTGATGTGTGCGGTTGAGCCAGAGCAGGCCACCGGCCATGAACAACACGGCGAGGATCACCGCCACCACCCCGGTGGCGGTGCTGCTGTTGGCGAACGAGAAAAGTCCGACAACCAAGCTCAGAACGCCGAGTCCGACGGCGACCAAGCCCGGGGCGTTGGTACCGGCCTTCATGGTCTCGCCGGCGTGCTGGCGGGTGGTCCGTGCGTGATCGACGGGATCACGTGATGTGTCAGGCATGATGCTCCTTTCGCTGACGTACGGCCATCACTGATAGGGCGGGTACTGCGACTGCTTCAACACCCGCGCGAGGTAGACGGCGTTGCGAGCGGCTGCTGCTGTGGCCGAGGCAATTTGTTCGGGCACCTCGTCGAGATCCTTGTAGTCACCGGTCTCCATCGCCGGTCCGTTCCAGTAGGTGCACCCCTGCGCGGGGATGGTGTAACCCACGTCGTTGAGACCCTGGAACACATCCGCGACCACCTTGTGGGCGCCGTCCTCGTTGCCGACGACGCTGACAAGGCCGACCTTGCCGAGCATTGAGGGTCGCCCCTGCTCGTCGGTGTTCGACAACTCGGCGTCCAGGCGCTCCAGTACCCGCTGCGTCACCGAAGACGGGTGCCCCAGCCAGATCGGGGTGCTGATCAGCAGGATGTCGGCGTCCAGGACCTTCTGGCGGATCTGCGGCCACTGGTCGCTGCCGCCCATGTCGGCCTCGACGCCGGGCGCGATGTTGAAGTCCACACAACGCACTGCCTCACATTCGGCGCCTTGCTCACGCAGCGTCTCAAAGACGTACTCGGCGATCAACGCGCTGCTGCTCTCGCCCGGGCTCGGGGTGAGAGTGCAGACAAGTGCCAGAGCGCGCACAGGTGTTGCGGAGTCGGACATGCGGTGGTCATACCCGACGCAAATTCGCCCAAACGGCTGCGCCGCGGACGTCACAGGATCCGACTAGTCATCCCGCGCGACCATGAGTTTTGAACCACCGTGACGCGGGCATGCCGGACCGCATGAGCGAACCCCATTCTGAAAAGGCCGAATCCGACGTCGAGGCCGACCCCAAGGTCGCGGGCTCACGCGCGGCCAAGGACACTGACGATCCGAGCGAGGGTCCCTACGTCGGTCGCGCCAGCGGCGACGACGACTTCGACGCCGGTGAGTCCGGCGCCGAAGCGCGCAGCAACGACGGCTGACCGCGGCTTCGGGTCAACCCGGTTCAGACCGGGCTCGGGACGGATTACTACTTCTTATCCCATGGAGGGGTTTCGCCCATCTTGGCGTCGTACTTTGCCAGATGACTCTTCACCCGGTCTATGTCCTTCTCCGGCAGATCAATTCCCCCGCGGGACCCTTGCATGATCGCGCCGGCGGCCATGACGGCCCGCGGCACCGCACGCAGTTCCCCGTCGATCACATCGGCGGTCAGCAGCTTGTACGCCGTGAATTTCTTCTTATTGTCCTGGTCGTACCAAATGTGTGCGTCGCGGTATGGGGCATTCGGCTCCTCGGTGGCGCCGGCCCATCTGCGGACGCGTTTCTCGGCGGCGCCACCGTCCCACTTGCGATCACGGTCGGCCAGCGGCAGATCCTGGAAAGCAGTGACCGCCATGGCGACTAGTGATTACGCAGCTGGTTGATCAGTTTGTCCTTGGTCAGGTGGGAGTAGCCGGAGATGCCGAGTTCCTTGGCCCGCTTCTTGAGGTCGCCAACCGTCCAGTCGTCGTACGAGCCGGACTGCCCGCCCCGGCGGCCGACCTTCGATTTACCCTGCGCAGCGGCCGCATTCGAGATTCGCGCAGCCTTCTCCTTCGAGTTTCCCTCGCGCCGAAGATCCTCATACATCTTCTCGTTCTTGATCGATGAGTTCGGCATGAACCTCGCCTCCCTTGATAACGATGTGTTCGTCTCAGGCTTCCCCGGCCACGTGGCAACAAAACCCCTCAACTCTTGGCCACCCGTCGAATCAGTGTCCGGGTCGCCTTCTCCAGCAGCAGCTGCGCCTCATCCGGGGCCGAGGTCTTGGACGCCCGGCGCACCGCCGACGCGATCGTCAACCCACGCGCATATCCGTCGACGACGCGCGGATCTACGTAGGATGCCCGAGCCACCGCAGGGGTGTTTCCCAGTTCCTCTGAGACCTCCTTCATCACTCCGGCAGCGGCCCGTTTGATCGCGGTCTTGGATGTCGGGGGCTTCGCGTCGGCGAACGCCGCGGCCGCCAATACCGTGCCGTGCCAGGTCCGTAGGTCCTTCACGCTGAACTCGTCGCCGACGAGTTCCTTGAACCGCGCGTTGAGATCGTCGGCGCGCACGTCGACCCAGGTGCCGTTGGAGCCGTTGAGACACACCAGCAGTCGGTCCGAGCGCTCTTCGCGCCGCATCAGCGCACGCACCGCCCGTACCACTTCGGGATCGTCGATCTCGACGCTGCGCTGGACACCGCTCTTGGCGGGGTAGTCGAACACCACCGCGCCGTTGCGCAATGTGACGTGCTCGCACAGCAGCGTGGCCAGGCCGTAGTGCTCGTGTTCCTCGGCGTACTGCTCCCCGCCGGCGCGGAAATAGCCCCGGTCGAGCAGTTGCAGCGCCAGCGCCAGCACCCGCTCGCGGTGCAGGCCGCGCTTTCCGAGATCGTCGGCGATCTGAGCCCGCCATTGCGGCAAGCGCACCGACAGCTCCAGCACCCGGTCGAATTTTTCCTCAGCCCGCTCCTGCTGCCATCGCTGGTGATAGAGGTACTGGCGCCGCCCGGCGGCGTCGGTTCCGACCGCCTGGATGTGCCCGCTCGGTGTCGGGCTGATCCACACGTGCTTCCAGGCAGGCGGGATAACGAGTTCTTTGATGCGTTGCGTGGTGTCCGGGTCTGCCAGCAACTCGCCGTCAGGCGTGTAGTAGGTAAAGCCCTTGCCGCGGCGTCTGCGGACTATGCCGGGAGTGTTCAACTTGCTGCGTGTCAGCCGCACGGAAGGCACCTCTCGGGAGCGTTATCCCGCCTGGGTACCCGCCAGTTCCCCACTCACACACAGTCACTCCAGCTCAGGGCTGTAAGACAACCTTGACTGCGCCGTCGGCCTTCTCCTGGAAGATCTTGTAGGCGTGCGGCGCCTCGTCCAGCGGCAGGGTGTGCGTGGCAAAGGTGTCCACGCCCAGCGGATCGGAGTCGGTCAGCAACGGCATGATGTCGTCGACCCACTTCTTGACGTTGGCCTGACCCATCCGCAGCTGGATCTGCTTGTCGAACAGGGTCAGCATCGGCATCGGGTCGGCCATGCCGCCGTAGACGCCGATCAGTGAGAGCGTGCCTCCTCGACGCACACAGTCGATCGCGGTGTAAAGCGCTTCGAGTCGGTCCACACCGGCCTTCTCCATGATCGGTTTCGCGAGGGCGTCGGGCAGCAACGACGCGGCCTGCTGGACCAACTTGGCCACCGGCGAACCGTGCGCCTCCATACCGACCGCGTCGATCACGGAGTCGCTCCCGCGTCCGCCGGTGAGACGACGGACCTCGTCGCCGACCGAGCCGTCGACGTTGTTCAGGTCGATCGCATGGATACCGCGCGCGGTGGCGCGAGCGAGGCGCTCGGGCACCAGGTCGACCCCGAACACCTGGTAGCCCATGTGCTGGGCGATGCGCGCGGCCATGTCACCGATGGGACCCAGCCCCAGCACGGTGACGGTTCCACCGTCGGGCACACCCGCGTACGCGACCGCCTGCCACGCGGTGGGAAGCACATCCGAGAGGTAGACAAACCGCGAGTCCGGCGGACCGTCCGGCACCTTGATGTGGGTGAACTGGGCCTGCGGCACGCGCAGATACTCAGCCTGTCCGCCGGGCACCGAACCGTACAGCTCGGAATAGCCGAACAGCGCCGCGCCCATGCCCTTGTCGCGCACCTGTGTGGTCTCGCACTGGGTGTACAGCTTCTGGTCGCACATGAAACAGTGCCCGCAGGAGATCTGGAACGGGATGACCACCCGGTCCCCTACGGCCAGGTTCGACACAGCGCTGCCCACCTCGCGCACGACACCCATCGGCTCATGGCCGAGAATGTCACCTTCGTTCATGAATGCTCCGAGCACCTCGTAAAGATGCAGGTCGGAACCACAGATATTGGTCGACGTCACCTCGATGATCGCATCGGTGGGTTCTTCGATCGACGGATCCGGGACGGTGTCGACACGTACATCCCGCTTGCCATGCCAGGTCACTGCCTTCATGATCCCGTCACTACCCGGTGGGGGCCGACCCAAACCCGGTTCGACACTACGGCGGAGGGGTTTTCCGGCACGTCGTGCCGGGTATCGATCCCGACGAGGCGCTCTCCAACGATGCGCGCCTCGACAGCCCAACTTCCAGTTTCACCAAGGAGATTCACGTGACCGCACCGACAATCGGATCGGCCCGGGACGTCGTCGACTACCTCAAGTCGCAACACGAGACCATCAAGGCGTTGTTCATCGAGACCCTCGACGCCGCCGACGCGGCGTCCCGGCAGGACGCCTTCACCCGCCTGCGCACCATGCTGGCGGTGCACGAGACCGCCGAGGAGATGGTCGTGCACCCCCGCGTCCGGCGCAAGGCCGAGGGCGGGGCGCAGATCGTCGACGAGCGCCTCGTCGAGGAGCACGACGCCAAGGTGCTGCTGCGCGACATCGAGAAACTCCCGATCGACAGCGCCGAATTCAGCAAGTCGCTGATCCACCTCCAGGCCGCCGTGCTCGAGCACGCCAAGAACGAGGAAGAGTTGGAGTTCACCGCCCTGGAGGCGGCCGTCGGTGACGACGAACTGGCCAAGCTCGCCGACGCCGTCGCCGTCGCCGAGCGCATCGCGCCGACCCATCCCCACCCGGGCGTGGAGTCCGCGGCCGCGAACTTCGCCGCCGGCCCGTTCGCCTCCGTCCTCGACCGCGCCAAGGACGCGCTCGGCGCCGTGTTCGCCAAGCGTTCCTGAGGGCACGCACCGAATACCGGTTCACCACAACGGCCGCCACTTTCCCGCAGTGGCGGCCGTTGTGGTGAATCGGGCTCAGCCGGGCAGTGTTTCGCCGCCGATCGGGGCGAGCACCTCGCCGCTGTAGTACGAGGACATCCGTGAGGACGCGAAGAAGACGTAGGACGGTGCGATCTCGTCGGGTTGGGCCGCGCGTCCCATCGGCACCTGCTCTCCGAAGGACTCGGTCTTCTCGGCGTCCATTGTCGCCGGGATCAGTGGAGTCCAGACCGGGCCCGGTGCAACGCAATTGACGCGAATATTGCGGTCGGCCAGCGACTGCGCCAACGAGTAGGTCAGCGCGATCACCGCACCCTTGGTGGCCGAGTAGTCGATCAGGGTCTTGTTGCCGCGCAACCCGTTGATGGAACCGGTGTTGATGATCGCAGACCCGTCGGGCAGGTGCTGCAGGGCGGCCTTGGTGACGTAGAAGAAGCTGTCGATGTTCACCGCGAAGGTGCGCCGCCATTGCTCGTCGCTGATCTCCGTCAGGTCCGACGCCGGCGACTGAAACGCCACATTGTTGACGACGATGTCCAGTCCGCCCAGCTGTTTGACGGTCTCTTCCACCACCGCACGGCATTGCGCCGGGTCGGCCAAGTCGCCCGGCAGCCGGATCGCCCGCTGTCCGGCTTCTTCGATCAGCGACGCCGTGTGCGCGGCGTCGTCCTCTTCGCTCAGGTAAGCGATCGCGACGTCGGCGCCCTCCTTGGCGAACGCGATCGCGACGGCCCGGCCGATGCCCGAGTCTCCCCCGGTGATCAGCGCCCGTTTGCCCGCCAGCTGGCCGGTGCCCACGTAGTCGCGCATCTCGTCGCGCGGCTTCGGTGACATGTCCCCGGTTTCACCGGGGTACGGGATCACTGCATCAGGTGTCACGTCATCACTCACGGCGCGTGCGTACCCGGCGACCGGCCCCCGAAACTACGGGCCCCCAAACTACGGAGTCGGCGGCTGCCGGTTGCCGTTGCGCATGGCCAGCGGCAGCGCCAGCCAGAACACGATGAACAACACCAGCGCGAAGGCGCCCGCGGTCAGTGCCGGGCCGAGACCTGCCACCGCGTCGAAGATGATGACCGTCACCCCGGTCACCGCGAGCGCCAGCAGCACCAACCCCGCGTAGGCGCACCGGTGCGCCGCCCGGACCAGCGCGTCCAGGCGGTGACGGCGAAACAGCAGCCGGTGCATCCCCACCGGGGCGATCAGAAGGGCGGTCGACGCCACCGCCGCACACACCGTCGCCAGGAAGACTCCCTGCATCGACTCGCCGAGAATGTCGAAACGCTGCTGGAACGGCAGGGTGAGCAAAAAGCCCGTCAGCAGTTGCACTCCGGTCTGCACCACCCGCAACTCCTGGAGCAAGCTTGCCCAATTGCGGTCCAGACGCTCGGTCTCGGTCTCCCGGGGTCGGTTACGGGGGTCCCAGTCCGCTTCGTCGGCCGTTCGCTCGGCGTCCACCTCGCGATCCTCCCACCAGCCGAGTGCGCACGTGCCAGGTTTGGCCGGTGCCCACCTGGGTAGACGCTGGGCAAGCGTGCCCGCACCGCATACACATCTGTGCCGCATACACATTGGAGTGACGATGAGCAAGATCGCGAGATCGCTGTACACGCCGCTGTCGGTGGCCACCGGCGTCGGCGGCGGACTGCTCGCCGGGGCCATCTTCGGACAGGTCTGGAAGCGCGTCGGTGACAACGATCCGGAGCCGCCCGACCCCAAGGACCTGACCCAGTCGACCAAGACGGTCATCACCGCGGCGGCGATCCAGGGGCTGATCGTCGGTATCGTCCGGGCAGCCCTTCAGCGCGCCGGCGCCCGTGGTTACCGGGCCGTCACCCACGAGATGCCGCCGTCATAGCTGCGCCGCGGAGTCGTCGGGCCTTGACGCGATCGGCCCGGTCACCGCGTCAGCGGTGTCAGCACCACCGCGGGGCGCGGTAACCGCCACCGGGCGCAACCCTCGTCCAGCGCGTCGTCCACCGCCGCCGCAATCCGGCGCAGCTGTCGCGTGTGCCCCCCAAGCCAAATCCCGGCCGACCCGCCGGACAGGCTGATCCGGGTCAGATTCAACCCGCAGTCGCGCAGCACAGCGGTGTGGTTCAGCACCCGTTCGGCGGCCGCGCCCCACTGCGCGGGATCGCCGAAACCGTCGACGTCGGCGTGCATTCCGACCACATCGAGTCGCCGCTCACCCAGCACGGCGGGACCCCGTTCGTCGAGATAGACGCGTTTCGTCGGCTCCGGGCAGGTGGCCAGCACACCGACGTGCCGCTCAGTCGACACGACGAAGCGCGTCACGCCGAGCGCCGCCGCGCGGCGGATGGTGCCGGCGTGCCGATCACACCGCAGCATCACCTGGCGTGGGCGCACACCGCCGGCCTGCACCGCCGCCAATTCCTGCGCCCCGCAGGCCGTCACGGTGAGACCGCGGGCCCGCACGCACGCCGCGACAGCCGGGTCCCGCAGTACGGTCGCCGGCAGACCGCATCCGGCCATCGCGAGGATACGTCGCACACAGTGCACCGAGGCGGGCAGCCGGTGCGGGGAGGACGGCACGCCCAGGAGAGTCATCAATTCGGTGTACCCGCGCACCCTGGCAGCACTCGCCGATCCGCACGGCATCCTGACGGAAGACTCCCAGACTTTGACGGCGCTCTGAGGTTCGCATGGAGGGCGTAAAAACGCCCCACTCCCCCGTCAAGAAACCGTCAACGCGCAGCTCACGGGCCGCTGCACGGCCGTACCTTGGCCTTCGCGATCCGCCACTGGGGCGGAGGCGTAAACGAGCAGGGGTGCTGACAATCGTGATCTCCGTGGTGACCTACGTCGCGCTGACGGTGGCGATCTTCGCCGTCCTCGGAGCCGTGCAGAAGTGGATGGAAGAGCTGTGACGCAGAACCTGATCGGCCTGGCACTGGCGACGTCGATCGCGGCGTTCCTGTTCGCGGCTCTGCTGTTCCCGGAGAGGTTCTAGTGAGCGCCGAACTCGCCGGGATCCTGTTCCTGGTCTCGCTCGTCGTCGCGCTGGCCGCGGTGCACGTACCGCTCGGCGACTACATCCACCGCGTGTACAACACGGCACGCGATTCCCGCGCCGAGCGCGCGGTATACCGGCTCATCGGCGCCGATTCCGGCGCCCAACAGACGTGGGGCTCCTACGCGCGCAGCGTGCTTGCGTTCTCCGCGGTGAGTCTGCTGTTTCTGTTCGTCCTGCAGCTGGTGCAGGGCAGACTGCCGCTCGCGCTGACCGACCCGGGCACCCCGATGACACCCGCGCTGGCGTGGAACACCGCGGTCAGTTTCGTTACCAACACCAACTGGCAGGCCTACTCGGGCGAATCAACCCAGGGTCACCTCGTGCAGATGGCCGGGCTCACGGTGCAGAACTTCGTCTCGGCCGCCGTCGGGATGGCGGTCGCCATCGCCCTCGTGCGCGGCCTGGCGCGCAGCAGCACCGCCCAACTCGGCAACTTCTGGGTTGACCTGGTACGCGGCACCTTCCGAATCCTGTTGCCGGCGTGCGTCATCGGGGCCGTCATCCTGATCTCGGGCGGGGTGGTGCAGAACTTCGCACTGCACGACCAGGTGGTGACCACCCTGGCCGGGGCGCAGCAGACCATCCCCGGCGGCCCGGTGGCCAGCCAGGAGGTCATCAAGGAACTCGGCACCAACGGCGGCGGGTTCTTCAACGCCAACTCGTCACACCCGTTCGAGAATCCCACCGCGTGGACGAACTGGGTCGAGATCTTCCTGCTCAGCGTCATCGCATTCTCGCTGCCCCGGACGTTCGGCCGCATGGTCGGCAGCCGCCGACAGGGTGTGGCGATCGTCGCGGTCATGGCCCTCATCGCGCTGGTCAGCGTCAGCCTGACGATGTTCTTCCAGATGCAGCACCACGGCACCGTGCCCACCGCTGTGGGCGCATCCATGGAAGGCGTGGAACAGCGTTTCGGAGTGGCGAATTCGGCGGTGTTCGCCGCGGCGACCACGCTGACGTCGACCGGGGCGGTGAACTCGTTCCACGACTCGTACACCAGCCTCGGTGGCATGATGCCGATGCTGAACATGATGCTCGGCGAGGTGGCGCCCGGCGGAGTCGGTTCCGGTCTGTACGGCATGCTGATCCTGGCGATCATCACCGTGTTCATCGCCGGCCTGATGGTCGGGCGCACCCCGGAGTATCTCGGCAAGAAGATCACACCGCGCGAGATCAAGCTGGCCGCAATGTATTTCCTGATCTCGCCGTTGATCGTGCTGGCCGGGACCGCTTCGGCCATGGCCCTGCCGGGCCAGCGGGACGCCATGCTCAACACCGGACCGCACGGCTTGTCCGAGGTGCTCTATGCGTTCACGTCGGCGGCCAACAACAACGGTTCCGCGTTCGCCGGCATCAGTGTGAACACCACCTGGTACAACACCGCGCTCGGCCTGGCCATGATCGTGGGCCGGTTCCTGCCCATCATCGTCGTGCTGGCGCTGGCGGGCGCGCTCGCCAGACAGGGCAAGACACCGGAATCGGCGGGAACTCTGCCCACCCACCGGCCGCAGTTCGTCGGCATGGTCGCCGGCGTGACGCTGATCCTGGTCGCCCTGACATTCCTGCCCATGCTCGCGCTCGGACCCCTCGCCGAAGGACTCCACTCATGACCGTCACCACCGTCGACGCCGCCCGCCGAAAGCATGCCGGGGCCGGCTCCACCGCCAAGGTCGGCGGCGGACTGCTCGACCCGAAGATGCTGTGGACCTCTCTGCCGGACGCGATCCGCAAGCTCGACCCCCGCACGCTGTGGCGCAATCCGGTGATGTTCATCGTCGAGATCGGCGCGGTGTGGAGCACCGTCCTGGCCTTCATCGACCCGTCGTGGTTCGCGTGGTTGATCGTGGTCTGGCTGTGGTTGACGGTGGTCTTCGCCAATCTCGCCGAGGCCGTCGCCGAGGGGCGCGGCAAGGCTCAGGCCTCCAGCCTGCGCAGAGCGCAGACGGACACGATGGCCCGACGGATCACCGGCTCGGGGGGCGAAGAGCAGGTCGCCGCGCCGCTGCTCTGTCAGGGCGACCTCGTCGTGGTCGAGGCCGGACAGGTCATCCCCGGAGACGGCGACGTCGTGGAAGGCATTGCGTCGGTGGATGAGTCGGCCATCACCGGTGAATCTGCGCCCGTCATCCGGGAATCGGGTGGTGACCGGTCGGCGGTCACCGGCGGAACCACCGTGCTGTCGGACCGGATCGTCGTCCGGATCACCCAGAAGCCGGGTGAGAGCTTCATCGACCGGATGATCGCTCTGGTCGAAGGCGCCAACCGGCAGAAGACCCCCAACGAGATCGCGTTGAACATCCTGCTCGCCGCGTTGACCATCATCTTCGTGTTCGCCGTCGCAACCCTGCAGCCGCTGGCGATCTACTCGAAGGCCAACAATCCCGGTGTGCCGGACAGCCTGGCGCTCAACGGAAACGGGGTCACCGGCATCGTCCTGGTGTCGCTGCTGGTGTGCCTGATCCCGACCACGATCGGCGCCCTGCTCAGTGCCATCGGCATCGCCGGCATGGATCGTCTCGTGCAGCGCAACGTGCTCGCCATGTCCGGTCGTGCCGTGGAAGCCGCCGGCGACGTCAACACCCTGCTGCTCGACAAGACCGGCACCATCACGCTGGGCAACCGGCAGGCCGCGGAATTCGTCCCGCTACCCGGTGTGACGCCGGAAGCACTGGCCGACGCCGCGCAGCTTTCCAGCCTGGCCGACGAGACACCGGAAGGCTGCTCGATCGTCGTGTTCGCCAAACAGGAGCACGGATTGCGGGCGCGCCAACCCGGGGAACTCGCACGTGCTGTCTGGATCGAGTTCTCCGCCACCACCAGGATGTCAGGGGTCGACGTCGACGGGCACCGACTCCGCAAGGGGGCAGCCACCGCCGTTGCCGAATGGGTGCGATCCGAAGGCGGCACCGTGCCCACCGAACTCGGCCCCGTGGTCGACGAAATCTCGGCCGCCGGTGGCACCCCGCTGGTAGTCGGTGAGATCCGGGAAGGCGAACACGCCAGGGTGCTCGGGGTCATCCACCTCAAAGACGTCGTCAAGCACGGCATGCGGGAACGCTTCGACGAGATGCGGCGCATGGGCATCCGCACGGTGATGATCACCGGCGACAATCCGTTGACCGCCAAAGCCATCGCCGACGAGGCCGGGGTCGACGACTTCCTCGCCGAAGCCACCCCGGAAGACAAGATGGCACTGATCAAAAAGGAGCAGGCCGGGGGGCGACTGGTCGCGATGACCGGTGACGGCACCAACGACGCGCCCGCCCTCGCGCAGGCCGATGTCGGGGTGGCGATGAACACCGGCACCTCCGCGGCCAAGGAGGCCGGCAACATGGTCGATCTCGACTCGGACCCGACCAAGCTGATCGAGATCGTCGAGATCGGTAAGCAGTTGCTGATCACCCGCGGCGCGCTGACCACGTTCTCGATCGCCAACGACATCGCGAAGTACTTCGCGATCATCCCCGCTCTGTTCGTCGGCCTTTTCCCGGGCCTGGAGCTGCTGAACATCATGCGACTACACAGCCCGCAATCGGCGATCCTGTCCGCGGTGATCTTCAACGCGATCATCATCGTCGCGTTGATTCCCCTGTCGCTCAAGGGAGTCCGCTACACCCCGAGCAGTGCGTCGAAGCTGTTGAGTCGCAACCTCTACCTCTTCGGGCTCGGCGGAATCGTCGCACCGTTCTTGGGCATCAAACTGATCGACCTCGTCGTCCAACTCCTTCCAGGAATGTGATCATGAACCTGTTCAACACCTTTCGGCAGCACTGGGCCGCGCTGCGCGCACTGCTGGTCTTCACCGCCGTGCTGGGCATCGGCTACCCGGTACTGATCTGGCTGATCGCCCAGGCGCCGTTCCTGTCCGACAGGGCCGACGGTTCGATGCTCCACGTGGGGGCAGAGCCGGTCGGCAGCAGCCTCATCGGCCAGTCCTACACCGATGCCGACGGCAACCCGTTGCCGCAGTACTTCCAGGGACGGCCGTCGGCAGCCGGAGACGGCTACGACCCGATGGCCAGTGGCGCGAGCAACCTGGGCCCGGAGAGCATCGTCGATCAGCCCGGCACACCGAGCCTGCTCACGCTGGTGTGCTCACGCAGCGCCGCGACCGGCGAACTGGACGGGGTCAGCGGCGCCCGCCCGTACTGCACGGAAAACGGGGTGGGCGCGGTGCTGTCGGTGATCGGTCCCCGCGACGCCGCAGGCGACGTCGTCCGCCCCACCACGGTGGTCAGCGTGAACGAGCCGTGCGCGACCACGGCGACGCCGTTCGTCGCCGACTACCGGGGAGTCCGGGTGCGTTGTGCGGCCGCAGGTGAGGATTACCGCACCGGCCAACTGGTACCTGTGCGCGGAACGGCGTCGGCCGACCCGCCGGTGCCGGCCGACGCCGTCACCGCCGGCGGCAGTGGGCTCGACCCGCACATCTCACCGGCTTACGCCGACCTGCAGGTGAATCGTGTCGCCGCCGCCCGCGGCATGAGTGCCGAGCAGGTGCGGGCGCTGATCGCCGAGCACACCGAGGGCCGCACGCTGGGCTTCCTCGGTGAACCACGGGTCAACGTGCTTGAGCTGAATCTGGCGCTGGATGCAAACACCGCGAACGGGACGTGACGCGGCGTGGATGATGAACCTGTGGTGACATCAGCGTGCCGGTCGAAGCGCGGAGAGCTGCGCATCTACCTGGGCGCCGCGCCGGGCGTCGGTAAGACGTACGCGATGCTCGGCGAAGCGCACCGGCGGCTGGAACGCGGCACCGACCTGGTCGCCGCGGTGGTGGAGACCCACGGCCGCAGCAAGACCGCCGAACTGCTCGCCGGTATCGAGGCGGTGCCCCCGAAGCTCATCGAGTACCGCGGTCGGAGCTTCCCCGAACTCGACGTCGAGGCGGTGCTCCGGCGCAGTCCGCAGGTGGTCCTGGTCGACGAGCTCGCCCACACCAACACCCCCGGCAGCCGAAACCCGAAACGCTGGCAGGACATCGAGGAACTCCTCGACGCCGGCATCACCGTGATCACCACCGTCAACGTCCAGCACCTGGAGAGCCTCAACGACGTCGTCACCCAGATCACCGGCATCGAACAGCAGGAGAAGGTCCCCGACGAGGTGGTGCGGGCCGCCGACCAGGTGGAGCTGGTCGACATCACCCCGGAAGCGTTGCGGCGCAGGCTCGCCCACGGAAACGTGTACGCTCCCGAACGGATCGACGCGGCCCTGTCCAACTACTTTCGCCGCGGCAATCTCACCGCGCTGCGGGAGCTGGCGCTGCTGTGGCTGGCCGACCAGGTCGACGCCGCGCTGGAGAAGTACCGGGCCGACAACAAGATCACCGACACCTGGGAGGCCCGGGAACGCGTCGTGGTCGCCGTGACCGGCGGTCCAGAGTCGGAAACGTTGGTGCGCAGAGCGTCTCGTATCGCCTCGAAGGCCAGCGCCGAACTGATGGTCGTGCACGTGATCCGCGGCGACGGGCTGTCCGGGGCATCAGAGGCCCGAATGGGGAAGATCCGAGAGCTCGCAGCCAGTCTCGGTGCGACGCTCCACACCGTCGTCGGTGACGGCGCCGGTGGGGTGCCGGACGCCCTGCTCGACTTCGCCAGAGAGATGAACGCCACCCAGCTGGTGCTCGGCACGTCCAGACGCTCCCGGTGGGCGCGGATCTTCGACGAGGGCATCGGCGCGGCCGTCGTGCAGAAGTCGGGCCGCATCGACGTACACATGGTGACCCACGAGCAGGCCGGCGCCGAGCCGCTCCGGGCCAGAGTGACTCCTCGGCAACGTCACGCCGTCTCGTGGCTGGCCGCACTGGCTGTTCCCTCCGTCATCTGCGCGGCCACCGTCCTGCTGCTCGACCCGTTGCTCGGCATCGGTGGCGAGAGCGCGATGTTCTTCATCGGCGTCCTGGTCGTCGCGCTGCTCGGCGGAGTGGCGCCGGCCGCGCTTTCGGCCGTGCTCTCCGGTGCGCTGCTCAACTTCTTCCTCGTCGATCCGCGGCACACATTCACCATCGCCGAGCCTGACAGTGCGATCACGATCGTGGTGCTGCTCGTGGTGGCCGTCGCGGTCGCCGCACTCGTCGACAGCGCGGCCAACCGGGCGCGGGAGTCCCGCCGCGCGGCGCGCGAGGCCGAATTACTGGCCATGTTCGCCGGGGCGGTGTTGCGCGGCGCCGACCTGGACACGCTGCTCGAACGCGTGCGCGAGGCCTACTCACAGCGGTCGGTGACCCTGGTCCGCGGCGAAGCCGGCGCCGGCGAGGTGGTCGGCTGCGCCGGCGCCGAACCGTGCATGACGCCCGGGTCCGCCGACACGGCCATCGAAGTCGGCTCCAAGGACGACCCCGAGGAATTCTGGTTACTGCTCGCGGGGCGCAAACTCGACGCCAGGGACCGCCGGGTGCTCAGCGCCGTCGCCAACCAGGCCGCAGGTTTGGCCAGGCAGCACGAACTCACCGAGGAAGCCGACCGGGCGCAGGCGATCGCGCGGGCCGACGAACTGCGCCGCTCACTGCTGTCGGCGGTCAGCCATGACCTGCGCACGCCGCTGGCCGCCGCCAAGGCCGCGGTGTCGAGCCTGCGCGGTGAGGACGTCGGGTTCTCCCCCGACGACACCGCCGAGCTGCTGGCCACCGTGGAGGAGTCGATCGATCAACTGTCGGGCCTGGTCGGCAACCTGTTGGACTCCTCCCGGCTCGCAGCCGGGGTGGTGCGTCCGCAGCTGCAGTCGGTGTATCTGGAGGAGGCGGTGCCGCGCGCGCTGCTCGGAATCAGCCGCAGCAGCACGGGTTTACGGGCAGGGCTGGACCGGGTCAAGGTGGAGGTCGGCGACTCGGTGGTGATGGCCGACAGCGGCCTGCTGGAGCGGGTGCTGGCCAACGTGATCGACAATGCGCTGCGCTACGCCCCTGACGGCCCGGTGCGGGTCACGGCGGGGCAGGTCGGCGACCGCGTCCTGATCGCCGTCGCCGACGAGGGGCCGGGGCTCGCGCGCGGCGCCGAGGACGAGCTGTTCGCGCCGTTCCAGCGGCTCGGCGATCAGGACACCAGCAGCGGTGTCGGACTTGGTCTTTCGGTGGCCCGAGGTTTCGTCGAGGCGATGGGCGGCACCATCTCGGCGACCGACACCCCCGGCGGCGGGTTGACCATCGAGATCGACCTGGCGGCATCGCGATGAACTCGGTCAAGACCCGAGTCCTGGTCATCGACGATGAGCCGCAGATCCTGCGGGCGCTGCGGATCAACCTGTCGGTGCGCGGCTATGCGGTGTACACCGCGGCCACCGGAGCCGAGGCGCTCAAGACGGCCGCCGATCACAAGCCCGACGTGATCGTGCTCGATCTCGGGCTGCCCGACATGTCGGGCATCGAGGTGCTCGCCGGTCTGCGGGGGTGGCTCCCGGCGCCGGTGATCGTGCTGTCCGCGCGCAGCGACTCGACCGACAAGGTGGAGGCGCTCGACGCCGGCGCCGACGACTACGTCACCAAACCCTTCGGCATGGACGAATTTCTGGCCCGCCTACGGGCAGCGGTGCGTCGTGGCACCGCCGCCGCCGACACGGACGAGCCCGTCGTCGAGACGGCGTCGTTCACCGTCGACCTCGCGGCGAAGAAGGTCACCAAGAACGGCGTCGAGGTGCACCTGACGCCGACCGAGTGGGGCATGCTGGAAATGCTCGTGCGACACCGCGGCAAGCTGGTCGGCCGAGAGGAACTGCTCAAAAGAGGTGTGGGGACCGGCTTACGCCAAGGAGACCCACTACCTGCGGGTGTACCTGGCGCAACTGCGGCGCAAGCTCGAAGACAACCCGTCACACCCAGTGCACCTGCTCACCGAAGCCGGCATGAGCTACCGCTTCCAGCAGTAGCGCCCAGCCCCCCGCGGAATAGCGTTCCTGGCTGTTGCCGCAGGCGATTTCGCGACCAGGAATGCTATTCCGCGGGGGACGTGACGGGGAATTCCTCGGCCAGCGCGATCAGCTTGGCGCGCACCAGGTCTGGCTGCTCGTCGAGAATGAAATGCCCTCCGTCGACGACCTCGATCTTGTAGTCGTCGGCCCGCGCCGTCTCCGCCGCGGCGAGATCCGGGTGGATCGCGGTGTCCTTGCGGCCGAACAACACCCGCGTCGGCACCGTCGACCATCGGCGCTCACCGTTGCGCACACCGGCAGGCACCTCCTTGGTCAGGAACGTGCGGTAGGTGTCGCGGGCCGTCCGGGCCACCACCGGATCCCGGAAGCGGTCGGCATACACCCGCGCCGTCTGCGGATCAATCTTGGCCGCCACCCGGAAGATCAGCTTCTCCAGGTACGGGGTGCGGCGCTGCAGCGGCACCCCCACCGACGCCACGAACGGCTGGTAGAGCAGGAACCGCCACAGGTGCGGCGCCATCGCCTTCGGCGGCACCCACACGTGGGCGATGTTCAGCGCCAGGTAGGCGTCGACGCGTTCAGGTACCCGCAGCGTGAGCAGGTGGCCGATGTAGCCGCCCCAGTCATGGCCGACGAGCAGCACCCGGTCCAGGCCCATGGCGTCCATCAGCGCCACGAGGTCGCTGACCACGTCCTCCTTGGCCCATTTGTGCGGGGCCGGCCCAGACCATCCGTAGCCCGGCAGATCGGGCGCGATGATGCGCAGCCCCTCAGGCGGGTCGGCGAGCAGCGAACGGTAGGCCCAGTGGTGCTGCGGCCAGCCGTGCAGTGCCAAGACCGGCCTGCCGTTCTCGGGACCGGCCTCGGTCACGTGGAAATCGACGCCTCGGGCGGTGACGCGGCTGCGGCGCACCCCGTCGATCGGCGGGGGTTGGTTCGTCATGTTCCAGAGAGTAATCGGCAGGTACTACGGTGCTCCTATGCCCGGGTATCGCGACCTCTTCGACGCCAGCATCAACGACGCGATCGCGTTCTGGAAAGACGCAGCCCGCGCCGTGACGTGGACACGGCCGCCCGAGCGCATCCTCGATGACGGCAACCCGCCGCTCTACCGATGGTTTCCCGATGCCGAGCTCAACACCAGCGCGAACGCTCTGGACCGGCACGTCGCCGACGGCCGCGCGGACCAGCCCGCACTGATCTACGACTCGGCGGTCACCGACACCAAACGCACCTACACCTACGCCGAACTGCTCGATCAGACCGCGCGGTTCGCCGGTGTGCTGCGCGGCCTCGGCGTCGGCAAGGGCGACCGGGTCGTCATCTACATGCCGATGATCCCCGAGGCCGTCATCGCGATGCTGGCCTGCGCGCGTCTGGGTGCGGTGCATTCGGTGGTGTTCGGCGGCTTCGCCCCCCACGAGCTGGCGGTGCGCATCGACGACGTGCGCCCGACGGTGATCGTGTCGGCGTCGTGCGGCATCGAGCCGTCGCGCTGCGTCGAGTACAAGCCGCTGCTCGACACCGCGATCGGGATGGTCGCCCACCCGCCCAAGCACTGCGTGGTGGTGCAGCGGGACCGGCTGCAGTGCGACCTGGTCGACGGCCGGGACCTGGCGTGGTCGGACGTGATGGCCGAAGCCGAGCCGGTCGACCCGGTGCCGGTGGCGGCCACCGACCCGCTGTACGTGCTCTACACCTCCGGCACCACCGGCAAGCCCAAGGGCATCGTCCGCGACAACGGCGGACATGCGGTGGCGCTGCTGTGGACCATGCGCCACATCTACGACATCGACCCCGGTGACGTGTTCTGGGCCGCTTCGGACGTGGGCTGGGTGGTCGGCCATTCCTATATCGTCTACGCGCCGCTGCTGCTCGGCGCCACCACGGTGCTCTACGAGGGCAAGCCGGTCGGCACCCCCGACCCGGGGGCGTTCTGGCGGGTGGCCTCCGAGCACGGGGTCAAGGCGCTGTTCACCGCACCGACGGCGATCCGCGCCATCCGCAAGGAAGACCCGCACGGCAAGTACCTGGACGACTACGACCTGTCCGGGCTGAAGTACCTGTTCCTGGCAGGCGAACGCCTCGACCCCGACACCTACCACTGGGCGTCGGACAAACTCGGCATCCCGGTCGTCGACCACTGGTGGCAGACCGAGACGGGCTGGCCGATCGCCGCGAATCCGATTGGTACGGAACAACTTCCGCTCAAAGCCGGCTCCCCCACCGTGCCGATGCCCGGCTACGACGTGCGCATCCTGCACGACCACGGACACGAGTGCGCCCCGGGAGAGGAAGGAGCGATCTGCATCAAGCTGCCGCTGCCGCCCGGCACGCTGCCCACGCTGTGGAACGCCGACGACCGCTACCAGGCGTCGTACCTGACCGAGCACCCCGGCTTCTACCTCACCGGTGACGGCGGCCATTTCGACGAAGACGGCTACCTGTTCGTGATGGGACGGATCGACGACGTCATCAACGTCGCCGGGCACCGCTTGTCCACCGGCGCGATCGAGGAGGTGCTGGCGACCCATCCGGCGGTGGCCGAGTGTGCCGTGATCGGGGTCGCCGACGAGATCAAAGGCCAGGCGCCGCGCGGTCTCGTCGTGGTCAAGGCCGGTGCGAACGTCGACGGGCTGGCCGAGGAACTCGTGCAGCTGGTGCGCGACGAGATCGGCGCCGTGGCGGCGTTCAAGGTCGTCGACGTGGTGCCGGCGCTGCCGAAGACACGCTCGGGCAAGATCCTGCGCAAGACGATGCGCGGGCTGGCCGCCGGCCGGGACGAACCGGTGCCGTCGACCATCGAGGATCCGTCCGTGCTCGACGCGCTGGGCCCCATCCTGCGACCCTGACCCCGCCGGCGGCGTGTTACGGCCTGCCGAGGATGGGTATCTCCCGAGCACGCTCGTCGATCAGCGTGTGTGGAAGGAGGCGGGTCATGTCGTCGGCGGCCCCGAAATACATGGCGGTACAGGGTGCGGCGATGATCGTGGCGTCCGTGCTCGCCATCCTCGGCGTGCTGGGGTTCGTGCCCGGCGTGACGTCCGGACTCGACCAGCTCGGCTGGTTCGGTCAACATTCCGGGGCCCGTTTGTTCGGCACATTCACCGTGTCGATGCTGCTCAACCTCGCTCACCTGGTCGTCGGTGCGGCGGGCTTCTATTTCGCCCGCTCGTACGCGGGGTCGCGGGCGTACCTGCTGGCCGGCGGTGTGCTGTACATCGGGCTGTGGCTGTACGGCACGTTCGTCGAAGTCGGCAGCGACGCACGCGTGATCCCGCTCAACGCCGCCAGCAACTGGCTGCACCTGGGTCTCGGATCGGTGATGGTGCTGCTGGCGGTGACACTGGCCGGTCAGCACGATCCGACCAAGCGGCGTGCACGACTGCGCCGCCCGGCCCCGCAATGAGGATCTCAGACCAGTTCGGGCACCCTCAGGTGCGCGATCGCCAACTCGAAGTCGCCCTCCTCCAGCACTTCTGCGCCCGCCTGTTCCACGGTCGCGTCCCGCAGCCGGTCGAGCTGGGACCGGTGCCGCTGTAGCGCTTCTGCGCTGTCGTAGGCCGACGACACCACCGCCCTTGCCATTTCCCTGTTCACCAACAGGCTTGTGCTGCAATGCCCTTCGAGTTCGTCGAGGGCCGGCAATACCTGATTCCGGAAGATGTCGATCCCGGAGTCGACATGGCTCGGGTCGATCTTGGCCCAGCTGACCCGCACGCAGGCGCCTTCGGCGCTCTCGTGGTGGCGGTGCATGACGGCGATCTCCCAGTCCGCCATCTCCACGTTGCCGCCCAGGATCTGCGCCGCGCGGTCACGCACCTCGCGGACCAGTGGTGCGCTGGCACGCATCGCCTCCTCCGTCTGCCAGGCGCTGGTGGCGATGCATCGGCCCGATTTCCGGTCGGCGAGCAGCGAGAAACCGATGAACCCGTGCAACTTCTGTAGCTCGGGCATCACCGACCCGCGGATGTAGGCGATTCCGTCATCGACCGATGACGGCCGCCCCCAGACGGTCGTTGTTCGTGCATACACTATCCGCCTCCTTCGGACGAGGCAGCGTCGTGACGGCGCCGCCGTCGGGCTGATTGTCCTCCGCCGGGCGCCGGGCAGCAATGGCCGGAAGCGATGCCGTCTCAGGCGATCGACAACGCGATCCCGTCCAGGATGTCGTGTTCGCTGACCACCAGGTCGCTGATGCCGGCCCGCTCCCCCAGCAGCGCCGCCAGCTCCTGCACGATCAACGCCCCGCTGCCGATGACGTCGACGCGCCCCTCGTGCATGGGCCCCAGCGCGGCGCGCTGCCGGCGCGTCATCGCCAGCAGCTCGGCGCAGACCGGGAGCAGATCGTCGAAGCTGACCCGGGACAGATGGATGGCGTCGGAATCGTAGGTGGTCAGCTTGCGCGCGAGGGCCGCCAGCGTAGTCATCGTGCCCGCCACCCCCACCCAGGTGTGCGCGCGCTCCACCGGCACCGCGGCGACGACCTCGGTCAGCGCGTCCCGGACCACCGCGCGGGCGGCATCGATCTCCTCGTCGGTGGGCGGGTCGGAGCGCAGGCACCGTTCGGTCAACCGCACGCACCCAATGTCGGCCGAGTACGAGGCCTCCACCTGCCCGCAACGGCCGGAGCCCAGCACCACCTCGGTCGAGCCGCCTCCGAGATCGACGACGACGAAAGGCCCTGCCGCAGCGTCGAGTTCACCCACCGCGCCGCGGAATGACAGTTCGGCCTCTTCGGTGCCGGTGATCACCTCGGCCACCGCGCCGGGCACCACGGCGCCCAGCACCTCCGAGGTCATCGCGAAGAACTCGTCACGGTTGGTGACGTCCCGCGCCGCCGATGTCGCCACCATCCGCACCGCGCCGACGTCGTTGCGGCGCATCAAATCGGCGTAATCGCAGAGGGCGGCATGGGTGCGCGCCAACGCATCCGGCGCGAACTCTCCGGTCGCGTCGACTCCCTGCCCCAGACGCACGATCCGCATCTCGCGGTGGACGTCGCGCAACCCGCCCCCACCGTCGGTGACATCGGCGATCAGCAGGCGAATGGAGTTCGTTCCGCAGTCGACCGCGCCGACCCTCATGCGCGATCCCGCTTCGCGTCTCGCTCGCCCCTCTTCACTGCGTCCACACCTTCCTGTCCAGGATCCCCGCCATGGCTGGCTCGGCGGCCAGCACCGCCAACGCCTCGTCTCCGAACGGGTTCACGCCCGGCCCCTTGGCCAGGGAATGAGCGATCACCACGTGCAGGCACTTGACCCGGTCCGGCATACCGCCGCCGGAGAACGTGGTGCCCAGCGGTTCGATCGCGTCGCGCTCGGCCAGATACGACTCATGCGCCCGCCGGTACGCCGCGGCCAACTCCGGATCCGCGGCCAGGCGATCGGTCATCTCCCGCATCATCCCCGATGACTCCAGCCGGCTCGCCGCCGCGGTCAGCGCGGGATGGGTCAGGTAGAACAGCGTCGGAAACGGGGTTCCGTCAGGCAGTCTCGGTGCGGTCTTGACCACCGCGGGCTCGCCGTTGGGACACCGGTAGGCGATCTCCAGCACGCCGCGCGGCTCCCGGCCCAACTGCCGCGCGACCGCCTCCAGATCCGTCGGCTCAACCATGAGGCGCCGGAACGGGTGCGGGGCCGCCCGGCGCGCCGGGCGGCGGGGGTGGCATGGGCGGCATGTGTGGCGAGATCCCATGCGGCGCATCGGCGATGGTGTGCCACAGCGTGGTGTACCACGGATCGTTGCTCTTGGCTTCGGCCAGCTCTTCAGGCGAGGACTCCGGCTCGGTGGCCCCCGGCGGCAGTTGCACCTGATACGGGATCTCGCCGGGCATCACGAACCCCAACCGCTCCCGCGCCTGCGCGGCGATGAACACCGGATCGGCGAATCTGGCCTTCTGCTCTTCGAGTTCGGCGATCTGCTCGCGCAGCTGGGCCTCGCTGGCCTGAAGCTGCTTCATCTCGGTGCGCTGCGAGAAGTAGGTCCGAACCGGCCCGGCGATCGTCAACGTCAGCACGCAGACGAGGGCGGCCAGGATGGCCGCCCGTCGCGCGGCCGACCCGAACCGCTGTTCGGCGGCCTGCTCGGCAGACGAGATGATCGACTGCCTGATCGAACCGGCACCGCTGTCCTCGTCTCCGTCATCGAACCCGGAATCGGTTGCCGGCCCGGCGATCTCCTTCGGGGACCGCGGGTCGGCACCTCGCGTCTCGCGACGCGCCGACACACTGCGCGGCTTGGCCCGCCCGGAGTCACCGGATTTGCCCGGCTTACCCGGACGGGGCGAGGGTGCTTTCTTGCTCCTCGCGTCCGCAGAGCTTTTCTTGCGCGGGTCGGGCCGATTCGCTTCGGGCACGGGCTATTTGGTCTCCACACTGAAACGAGGGAAGGCCAGGTCGCCGGCGTAGCGGGCCGCGTCGCCCAGCTCCTCTTCGATGCGCAGCAGCTGGTTGTACTTCGCCACCCGCTCGCTACGCGCCGGGGCGCCGGCCTTGATCTGACCGCTGCCCACCGCCACGGCGAGGTCGGCGATCGTGGTGTCCTCGGTCTCGCCGCTGCGGTGGCTCATCATCGTCTTGTAGCCGGCGTTGTGGGCCAGCGCCACCGCGTCGAGGGTCTCGGTCAGCGTGCCGATCTGGTTCACCTTGACCAGCAGCGCGTTCGCGGCGCCCCGCTCGATGCCCTCCTCGAGCCGCTCGGGGTTGGTGACGAACAGGTCGTCGCCGACCAGCTGCACCTTGTCACCGATCGCGGCGGTCAGCGCGACCCAGCCGTCCCAGTCGTCCTCGGCCAGCGGATCCTCGATGGACACCAGCGGGTACGCCCCGATCAGCTGCTCGTAGAACGCGGCCATCTGCTCGGCGGTCCGGGTCTCCTTCTCGAACGCGTAACCGGTGCCCGCGGTGTAGAACTCGGTGGCGGCGACGTCGAGCGCCAGCGCCACCTCGGAGCCGACCTTCAGACCCGCGGCCTCGATGGCGGTGGCGATCAGGTCGAGTGCTGCGGTGGTGCCGGGCAGGTCGGGGGCGAACCCGCCCTCGTCGCCCAGGCCGGTGGCCAGGCCCTGCTTCTTGAGCACCGACTTCAGCGAGTGGTACACCTCCGCACCCCACCGCAGCGCTTCCTTGAAGCTCGGGGCGCCGATCGGCGCGATCATGAACTCCTGGACGTCGACGCCGGTGTCGGCGTGCGCGCCGCCGTTGATGATGTTCATCATCGGCACCGGGAGGATGTGCGCGTTGGGACCGCCGAGGTAGCGGAACAGCGGCAGCTCCGCCGATTGCGCCGCGGCCTTGGCCACCGCCAGCGACACGCCCAGGATCGAGTTGGCGCCCAGCCGCGACTTGTCGGGGGTGCCGTCGAGATCGACGAGCGCCTGGTCGACGAGGCGCTGCTCGTCGGCGCCCAGCCCGATTACCGCCGGGGCGATCTCGTCGAGCACCGCCTCGACCGCCTTCTGGACGCCTTTGCCCAGGTAGCGGGACCCGCCGTCGCGCAGCTCGACCGCCTCGTGTTCGCCTGTGGAAGCGCCGGAGGGCACCGCGGCACGGGACACCGTGCCGTCCAGCAGACCCACCTCGACCTCGACTGTCGGATTCCCCCGGGAATCGAGGATCTCGCGGGCACCGACCTGCTCGATGATGGGCACTTTGTCGCCTCCTGGTCTCTGCTCAGACGTTTTCGGCATTGAGCCTAGATCGTGGCCCGTCAGCGAGTGCGGTCAGAGCGGATGTCCCTGCGCATACGCCGTCGCCCAGTCCCGGACCGTGCGCGCGTACTGGTCGGAATGGTTGTAGGCCCGCAGTGCGTCCATCCAGCCCCGCGCCTTGGACAGATCCTTGCCCCGCCAGCACAGATAGCCGGCCGCCGACAGCGCCGCGTCGTCGATGTTGTCGGCGCTGATGTCACCGTCGTTGTTTGCGTCGACCCCGTAAAGCCGCCACGTCTCGGGGATGAACTGCATCGGCCCCATGGCCCGCGCGTACGGCTCGTCGCCCCTGTTCTCGATCGCCGGGTCGTGGCTGACCGAATCGTGATCCATGATCACCAGGTTCCCGCCGGTTCCGTCGAGCAGCACACCGCGGATCGGTGGCGTCACCTCACCGTCGGGGGCGACTGTCGCGCCGCGGTAGGTGCCGTGGTGACTCTCCACCTGACCGATGCCGGCCAGCGTCGTCCACTTCACGTGACATCCCGGGTTCTCCACCTCGGCCACCCGCGCCGCGTAGGCGTAGGCCTCCAAGGCGGTGGCCGGGATGCCCAGCGCGGGAGCCCGTTCGGCAGCCCATTCGCGCAGCTGATCGGCCGGACGGCCCTTGGCGTAGGTGTCGACCTGCGGCACCGGGTCGCCGGGCGGGGGCGGCACTCCGTCGGGAATCACGGTGCCGAGCTGCCACGAGCAGCTCGAAGCCATGAGCAGCGCTGTCGCGCCGATCACGGCTACCGCCTGCAGCCCACGCACCCGCGTCACCGGACTCCCTCAACCCGCTCTGGTTCGTAGCCCATGTTCCCACGCACAACGGAGTAGACGACTGACACCGGGCCGGAGACCGCGGGTGTACATTTCTCGGTGCGCCTCTGAAAATGAGGGCAGCCACACCTTGCTTTGGATAGCCGAAGCACAGTGGGCGACGCGTAGCGAGGGACAATTCGATGGGTGCTGCCACCGACCATCTGGTCACCACCTACTACGCGGCCCCGAACATCACCTCACAGCTTTTTGGCAGCGGACTCATAGGTCTGAGGGAAGGCCTGGAAGCCGCGATCGTGGTGTCGATCCTGGTCGCGTTCCTGACCAAATCCGACCGCCGCGACGCGCTGCGCTGGGTGTGGTTGGGTGTCGGCGCCGCCGTGGCGCTGACCGTCACGGTGTTCCTGACCATCCAGTTCGGGTCCAACACCATCACCGGGCTGGCCGCCGAGGCGATCGCCGGCGTCGCGTCGCTGATCGCGGTCGGCATCGTCACGACCATGGTGCTGTGGATGAAGAAGGCCGCCGCCTCCCTCTCCGGTGAGCTGCGCAGCGACATGGCCCGCGCGCTGGAGACCGGACCACTGGCGGTCACGCTGCTCGCGTTCCTGGCCGTCGGCCGCGAAGGCGTCGAGACCGCGCTGTTCATGGTGGGCTATGCCGAGGCGCAGACCGTCTGGCCGCTGATCGGGCTGATCGTCGGCGTCGCCGTCGCCGGTGCTATCGCCTACGGCATCTACCGCGGCGCACTGCGCATCAACCTCGCGAAATTCTTCACCTACACCGGCGTGTTCCTGATCGTCATCGCGGCGGGCATCCTGTCGTACGGCATCGGCGCGCTCCAGACCGTCGGCTGGGTTCCCGGCCTGGCCAACAGAGCCTTCGACATCAGCACCTGGTTCGACTGGTCGTCCTGGTACGGCGAGGTCATCCAGGGCATCTTCAACGTCACACCGACCCCGACCGTGCTGCAGCTGGTCGGTTATCTGGCCTACCTCGGCGTCGTGCTGGCGCTGTTTTTGTGGCCGACACCGGCGCCGACCCGCAAGACCCCGACCACACCCGATCCCTCTCCCGAAAGGTCCACCACGTGAAGGTTCATCCCTCTGTCGCAGTGCTCGCGGCGGCCACGGCGGCGTTCGCGCTGGCCGGCTGCCAGGCCAAGGAAGAGGCGCCGGCGGCGTCCGAGTCCGAGGGCGGCGGCGCCTCCTCGGAGATCACCGTGGAGGCGTCGGACACCTCGTGCCAGTTGTCCGGCACCGAGGGCACGACCGGCGCCACCACGTTCGTCATCACCAACAACGGCAGTAAGGTCACCGAGTTCTACGTCTACGGCGAGGGCGAACGGGTGATGGGCGAGGTCGAGAACATCTCCCCCGGCCTGCAGCGCAAGCTGATCGTGCAGCTCAGCCAGCCCGGCACCTACCAGACCGCCTGCAAGCCGGGCATGATCGGCGACGGCATCCGCGGCGACTTCACCGTCACCGGCGACGAGGTGCAGATCGACACCGAGGGCAAGTTCAAAGAGGCCGCCGACAACTACAAGCGCTACGTCAACAGCCAGGTCGAGGCGCTGGTCCCGGCCGTCGAGGCGTTCGTGGCGGCCATCAAATCCGGCGACATCGAGGGCGCCAAGGCGCAGTACCCGACCTCGCGCGTGTACTACGAGCGCATCGAGCCCGTCGCCGAGTCGTTCCCCGACGACCTCGATCCACGCATCGATCTGCGCGAGGCCGACCTGGAGCCCGGCCAGAAGTGGACCGGCTTCCACCGGCTGGAGAAGGACCTGTGGGTGACCGGCCCGCACCCCGACACCAATGAGATCGCCGATCAGCTGGTCGCCGACGTCAAGGAGCTGCAGGCCGGGGTCAGTGCACCGGACTTCACGGTGGACTCCACCCAGATCGCCGGCGGTGCGCAGGGTCTGCTCGACGAGATCGCCACCAGCAAGATCACCGGTGAAGAGGACATCTTCAGCCACACCGACCTGTGGGACTTCAACGCCAACCTGCAGGGGTCGCAGACCGCGGTGGCGTCGGTGCGCCCGATCCTTGACGAGCGCAACCCGGACCTGGGCACTCGGGTCGACCAGCGCTTCGAGGAAGTCGAAGCCCTCTTGGAGAAGTACCGCGAAGGCGATGGTTTCGTGCTGTACGACAAGGTGACTGAGCCTGAACGACAGGAGCTCTCGCGCGCGATCGATGCGCTGAGCAAGGAGGTAAGCCAGGTGCAAGGTGTCATCGCACCCCAATGACCCGGAGTCGCCGGTCGAGCCCGAACCACAGCGGTCCGGGCTCAGCCGGCGCAAGCTCTTCGGCGCCGCGGGTGTCACCGCGGCGGTGGTCGGCGCGGCCGGTGCGGGAGCACTGGCCGGCCGCGCGTCGGCCGCCTCGACGCCCAACTACCTGGACACCGCGGTGCCGTTCCGCGGCGAGCATCAGGCGGGCATCGTCACCGAAGCCCAGGACCGGATGCACTTCGCGACGTTCGACGTGACCACCAGGAGCCGCGACGACGTCGTCAAGATGCTGGCCGACTGGACCGAGATGGCCGAACGGATGACGCAGGGCAAGGAGGCGTTCCCGAACGGCTCCACCGGCCAGAACCCGTACTCCCCGCCGACCGACACCGGCGAGGCGCTGGGCTTGCCTCCGTCGCAGTTGACGCTGACCATTGGGTTCGGGCCGTCGTTCTTCGTCAAGGACGGCGTGGACCGGTTCGGGATCGCCGACAAGCGGCCCGCCGAACTCGTCGACCTGCCGAAGTTCCCGAACGAGAAGATCGATCCGGCCCGCAGCGGCGGCGACATCGTCGTGCAGGCCTGTGCCAACGATCCGCAGGTGGCCGTGCACGCGATCCGCAACCTGGCCAGGATCGGCTTCGGCACCGTCGCGGTGCGCTACTCGCAGCTGGGGTTCGGCCGCACCTCGTCGACCACGCGGGAGCAGACCACACCGCGAAACCTGTTCGGATTCAAGGACGGAACGGCCAATCTGCGCTCGGATGAGACCGACAAGCTGGACAGGTTCGTGTGGGTCGGCGACGGCGACGGGCCGGCGTGGCTGACCGGCGGCACCTACCTGGTGGCACGGCGGATCCGGATGCGCATCGAACAGTGGGACCGCACCACGCTGCTCGAGCAGGAGCGGGTGATCGGCAGGCAGAAGGGCAGCGGCGCCCCGATGGGGCTGACCGACGAGTTCGAGGAACTCGACCTCGACCTGACCGACGACAAGGACAAGCCGTTGATCGATCCGGTGGCCCATGTCCGTCTGGCGTCGCCGCAGAACCTGGGCGGCATCGAGATCCTGCGTCGCGGCTACAACTTCACCGACGGTTCGGACGGCTTCGGCCATCTCGACGCGGGGTTGTTCTTCATCGCGTTCGTGCGCAACCCCGTGACGCAGTTCGTGCCGATGCAGAACGCGATCTCGCGCAACGATGCGATGAACGAGTACGTCACCCCTACCAGCTCGGCCGTATTCGCCTGTCCCCCAGGTATTCCCGACGGTGACACGTCGACGTTCTGGGGCTCCACGCTGTTCGACTGAGCTTCGGGCCTGGTCCCGGCGCGCCGGTTGACGTCGCTTTCGCCTCACACGTCACACCTATCCACGTTTGGCAGCGAAAGTACGAGAGCAGCGCTGAAAAGCGTGGATACCTGTTACTTCTGGGACTCGACGCCCAGGGCTTCCCCGGACTCGACGCCCTCGATGTCCCCGGCCTCCAGGAGCGCCTCGGGTTCCTGAAGCGCCCCGGGTTCCTGAAGCTCCTCGGGTTCCTGAAGCGCCCCGGCTTCCTGGAGCGCCCCGGGTTCGCCCGGCCAGTGAGCGCGCCATTGGCCGGCGGAGATGACTCCGTGCGGGGCGTCATCGAGTTGCTCGGCCACGTCGGCGCTGCGCCGCGCCGCCGTCGCCGCCCGCTCGGCGGCACGCACATCGGCCATGAACTCCAGAACCGCCGAGCGCAACGCGTTCTCGGCGTCGATGTCGGCCGACACCGTCACCGTCGTGATCGCCGCCGGCACCAGATCCGCAGGCACCCCGCCGGTCTCGGCGCGGGCCAGCACCTTCTGCGCCAGCGCCAGCGCGGGCTGCGCGGTGGGAATGTCGTCCATGATGGACTCCCGCGTGGAGCGCTCCAGGGCCTTGCGCTGCTCCCACTGCGCCAGCTGGTCTTCCAGCGAGATCGATTCTCCGGCAAGGACTGCCGGCACCCGGTTGCCGAGCTTGCGGACCAGCGCGTCGGCCACGTCGTCGATGTCGAACGCGTTCTCGGGGGCATCCTCGGCGATGCGGGCGTGGAACAGCACCTGCAGCAGCACGTCGCCGAGCTCGTCGCGCAGCTGGCTCAGGTCCCCGCCGTGCACCGCGTCGAACAGCTCGTAGGTCTCCTCCAGCAGGTACCGCCGCAGCGAATCGTGGGTCTGCCGGCTCTCCCACGGCCCGGCGGTGCGCAGCTTGTCCATCAGCGCGACCGCGTCCACCAGACGTTCACCGGGCTGCGCGGCGGGTGCGGAGATCACCCTCTCCCCCGCCGCGATCCGTGCTGCGACGGCCGGGTGCTCGCGGTCCGAGGACAGCAGCACCGCCGCGGGTTCGTCGCCGGAACCGGCCAGGCAGGGCCGCGCCGACGGCAGCGACCACGGCACCTTGATCGGCATCTCCTCGGTGTACTGCACGTCACCGGCCAGCAGATCGATCGCCTCGATGGGAATCAGCGACGGACGCCGCGGGTCCACCAGGACGACCGTCATGAGCCACCTCCGAACTTGGTTATATCAACTTCCCCGTCCGGTTTCCCATCGATGGCCAGCAACAATCCCGCCACGAACGCCACCAGTTCGACGTCGCGGATGCGCGGCGAGCCCACCCCGCTGCCCGCGCGCGGGATCGGCACCTGCACCGTCGAGGTGGTGGCGCGGTAATTCGCCCCCGAATAGAGCCGCTTGAGCCGCAGCTGCGCCGAGTCCGGCAGCGTCAACGGCGCGATCCGCAACGTCGACGCCGACGGGGCGCCGATCTCGGTGACGCCGTGCGCACGCGCCAGCAGCCGCAGCCGTGCGACCGCGACCAGCCGCAGCGCCGGCTCGGGCAGTGGCCCGTAGCGGTCGACGAGCTCTTCAACAACCCGGTCCACCGCGTCGTCATCCGGCGCCGCGGCCAGCCGGCGATAGGCCTCCAACCGCAGCCGGTCGCTGCCGATGTAGTCCGGTGGCAGATGCGCATCGACCGGCAGGTCGATCCGGACATCCTTCGGTTCTTCAGCTGTGGCAACGGTTTTCCCGTCCGCGGCGGCCCGATACGCCTCCACGGCCTCACCGACCAGCCGCACGTACAGGTCGAAGCCGACGCCGGCGACGTGCCCGGACTGCTCGGCGCCCAATACGTTTCCGGCGCCGCGGATTTCGAGGTCCTTCATCGCCACCGCCATGCCCGCGCCCAGGTCGTTGTTCTGCGCGATGGTGGCCAGCCGGTCATAGGCGGTCTCGGTCAGCGGAACCTCGGGCGGATACAGGAAGTACGCGTAGCCGCGTTCCCGGGACCGGCCCACCCGGCCGCGCAGCTGGTGCAGCTGCGACAGCCCGAAAGTGTCCGCGCGCTCGACGATCAGCGTGTTGGCGTTCGAGATGTCCAGCCCGGTCTCGACGATCGTGGTGCACACCAAAATGTCGTACTCCCGGTTCCAGAACCCCTCGACGGTCTTCTCGAGCTGCTCCTCGGGCATCTGCCCGTGCGCGACCGCCACCCGCGCCTCGGGCACCAACTGGCGCACCTTGGCCGCGGCGGAGTCGATGGTGCGCACCCGGTTATGGATGTAGAACGCCTGCCCGTCGCGCAGCATCTCGCGGCGCAGCGCCGCGGCGACCTGCTTGTCGTCGTGCGGGCCGACGTAGGTCAGCACCGGGTAGCGCTCCTCTGGCGGAGTCAGGATCGTCGACATCTCGCGGATGCCGGCCAGGCTCATCTCCAGAGTGCGCGGGATCGGGGTGGCGCTCATGGTCAGCACGTCGACGTGGGTGCGCATCGACTTGATGTGCTCCTTGTGCTCGACGCCGAACCGCTGCTCCTCGTCGACGATGACCAGACCGAGGTCCTTCCACGTCACGCCGGTCTGCAGCAGCCGGTGGGTGCCGATCACGATGTCGACCGACCCGTCCTTCATGCCCTCGATGGTGGCGCGGGACTCGGCCGGGTCGGTGAACCGCGACAACCCCTTCACGGTGACCGGGAAGCCCGTCATCCGCGCGGTGAACGTCTGCAGGTGCTGATCGGCCAGCAGTGTGGTCGGCACCAGCACCGCGACCTGCTTGCCGTCCTGGACCGCCTTGAACGCCGCCCGCACCGCAATCTCGGTCTTGCCGTAGCCGACGTCGCCGCAGATCACCCGGTCCATCGGGACCGGCTTTTCCATGTCGGACTTGACCTCGGTGATCGCGGTGAGCTGGTCGACGGTTTCGGTGAATCCGAACGCGTCCTCCATCTCGGTCTGCCACGGCGTGTCCGGGTTGAACGCGTGCCCGGCCGAGGCCTGCCGCTTGGCGTACAGCGCGACAAGCTCGGCGGCGATCTCGCGCACCGCGCGGCGCGCCTTGGTCTTGGTGTTGGCCCAGTCGCTGCCGCCGAGCCGGCTCAGCGTGGGCGCCTCCCCGCCGACGTAGCGGGACAGCTGGTCCAGCGAGTCCATCGGCACATACAGCTTGTCGGTGCCCCCACCCCGCTTGGAAGACGCGTACTCTAACACCAAGTACTCGCGGCGCGCGCCGCCGACCACCCGCTCGGTCATCTCGACGAAGCGCCCGATGCCGTGCTGATCGTGCACCACCAGATCGCCCGCGGTCAGCGCGAGCGGGTCGACGACGTTGCGGCGTTTGGCGGCGAGCTTCTTGCCCTCGGTGGCCGACGCTCGGTTGCCGGTCAGATCGGTCTCGGTGACCACCACAAGATTGGCGCCGGGGAACACCGCACCGTCGTGCAGCGGCCCCTTGATCACCCCGACCACGCCCGCCCTGGGCTGCTCACCCGGCTCCAGAACGGTTGCGGGCGTGTCGGTTTCGGAGAGCTGCTCGACCACCCGCTTGCAGGTTCCGCTGCCCGGGGTGACGACCGCGCCGTAGCCGCCGGTGACCACGTGGGCGCGCAGCATCGCGAAGATCTCATCGAGGGTGTGCTGTTGGCCCCGCGCTGTCGGCGCGGGCCGGATGTCGACGGTGATCGAGTCCCCCGAACCGCTGTCGAGCTGGCTCAGCGTCCACCACGGATGCCCACCGGCCCGGGCCGCGTCCCGGGCGTCGTCGAACCCGACGTAGCCCGACGCGCCGAGCGTCTCGATGTCGATGGGCACGTCCCCGCCGACGGCCGCGGTCGACCACGACGCCTCCAGGAACTCCCGGCCCGTCTTGATCAGGTCGGCCGCGCGGGTGCGCACCTTCTCCGGATCGCACACCAGTATCGGCGTGCCGTCGGGCAGATGGTCGGGCAGCGTCGCGAAGTCGCTGGGCCGCAACAGCGGAAGAAGTGCCTCCATGCCGTCCACCGGGATGCCCTCGGCCAGCCGGGCCAGCATGTCCGGCACGCTGCCCGGCACACTGTTCTCCAGCACCGGATTCTCGGCCGACAGCGCCGCGGCGCGCTCGCGAACGTCGGCGGTCAGCAGCAGCTCGCGACACGGCACCGCGATCATCGTGTCGATCTCGATCTCGGGGATCGACCGCTGATCGGCGACCGAGAACATCCGCATCTCGGAGATCTCGTCGCCCCAGAACTCGATGCGCACCGGGTGTTCGGCCGTCGGCGGGAAGACGTCGAGAATGCCGCCGCGGACCGCGAATTCACCGCGCTTGCCGACCATGTCCACCCGGGTGTAGGCCAGGTCGACCAGACGTGCGACCGTCGCGTCGAAGTCCGTCTCGTCACCGACGGTCAGCGTGACCGGGTTGACCTCGGCCAGATCGGGGGCCATCGGCTGCAGCAGCGACCGCGCGGTCGTCACCACGACCCGCAACGGCGGCCCGAGCCGGGCGTCGCCGGGGTGGGCCAGCCGGCGCAGCAGCATCATGCGCGCGCCGACGGTGTCCACACCGGGCGAGAGCCGCTCGTGCGGCAACGTCTCCCACGACGGGAACAGCGCGACGGTGTCGCCGAAGACGCCCTGCAGTTCGGCGGTCAGGTCGTCGGCCTCCCGGCCGGTGGCGGTGACCACCAGCAGCGGTGCGGCTTCGGCCGATGCCGGCGCGACCGGCGTGGCCAGCGCGGACGCGACGAACACCCGCGCGCTGGCGGGCCCGACGAGATGGAGATCGGCAGGCCGGTCGGCGGCGCGGCGGGAGATCTCCTGCAGACAGGGATCGCGCAGTGCCAGTTCGACGAGGCCCGCGATCGGGGTGTGGACATGGGGGGTCCCCGATACGGTCATGATGCGTCCATCGTAGGCACTCGCCTGCCCGGGCCCCGGGCACCGCAGCCCCCGGGCGGTCACTCCTCGTGCAGCACCGGGTCCGACTCGAGGTGGGTCAACCCGTTCCAGCACAGGTTGACCAGGTGGGCGGCGACGACCTCTTTCTTCGGCTCGCGCACGTCGAGCCACCACTGCGCGGCCATCGACACCGAGCCGACCAGCGCCTGCGCGTACAGCGGCGCCAGGTCGGGGTCCAGCCCGCGGCGGGAGAAATCCCCGGCCAGGATCGAGGCGACCTGGCTCACCGCGTCGTTGAGCAGCGTCGAGTACGTGCCCGAGGTGATGCTGGCCGGTGAGTCGCGGATCAGGATGCGGAAGCCGTCGGTGTGTTCCTCGACATAGGTCAGCAGCGCCAGCGCCACCCGTTCCACCCGCACCCGGGACCTGTTGTTGGTCAGCGAGCGGGTGATGCCGTCGAGCAGCGCCGACATCTCACGGTCGACGACGACCGCGTACAGACCTTCCTTACCGCCGAAATGCTCGTAGACCACCGGCTTGGACACGTTGGCCCGCAGCGCGATCTCCTCGATCGAGGTGCCGTCGAAGCCGCGCTCGGCGAACAGCGACTTCGCGATCTCGATCAACTGCTGGCGCCGCTCGGTGCCGGTCATCCGTGCGCGCGGGGCGCGCACGTGTACGTCGGAACCGCCCGGTTTGTCGGACACAGCCACGCGTCACAGGGTAGACGGTGCAGGCTGCTGCCCCGGGTAGCGTCGACCCTCATGATCACGCTGGACCGGCTGATCAACGTCCTCGGCGGGTACGGTGCGCGCTGGCACGGCGGCGCCGCGGACCGGCAGACCGAACTGCGCAGCGTCGTGCTTCCCGAGGAGGTCGACGGCCGCACCGTCTCGGGCGATGTGCTACTCGCCGTCGGGGCCACCTCGCAGGCCGACGCGCTTCGGTGGGCGCGGGCCGCCCGCGCCGTCGTCGTGCTCACCCGCTGTGAGGACGACGGGTCACCCACCGGCGCCGACCCCGACGGTGTCGCGGTGGTGGTCGTTGATCCGGCGATGCCGTGGAGCGAGTTCGCCGCGATCGTGTACGGGCTGGTCATGGAGGGCCGCGAGACCGAGTCGGGTCGCGGACCCACCGATCTGTTCGCCCTCGCCGACAGCCTGGCGGGGGCGGTCGGCGGCGCCGTCGTGATCGAGGACCGCGCCTCGCAGGTGCTGGCGTTCTCCCGCGGCCAGCAGGACGCGGACCCGGGGCGCGCTGCGACGATCCTGGGGCGACAGGCGCCGCCGGCACTGCGGGAGGTGTTCGAGTCCTACGGCGTGTTCGCGCACCTGGCGGCGTCCGACGATCCGGTGTTCGTGCCGGGCGACGCGGCCATCGGGCTGACCGGCCGCATGGTGGTGGCCGCCCGCGCCGGGCGCGAACTGCTCGGTTCGGTGTGGGTGGCGTGCGCGAGCCCGCTCACCGGGGAGCAGCGCCGCGCGCTGGCCGACGGCGCACACACCGTCGCACTGCATCTGCTGCGCTCCCGGGCCAGCGCCGACCTGGAACGTCAGGTCGAGTCGGAACTTGTGATCCGGCTGCTGGAGTCCCCGGCCGACGCCGCGACGCTGGCCAGCCGGCTCGGGCTGCCTCCGGCGTCGCTGCGGGTCATCGCGCTGCGCGCCGGCGACGAGGGCAGCAGGCACGCGGCTTTGCTGCAGATCTTCGAGCGTGCCACCGCGGGCTTCGGTTGGTCCCGGCCCTCGCGCAGCGCGCTGGCCGACGCCACGGTCTACACGGTGCTGGCCGCCGAACAGGTCGCGGTCGCGCGGGACTGGGTGCATGCGTTGATCGCGACGCTGCCCGAGCAGCTGACCGTGCAGGCCGGGATCAGCGCTCCCGCGGCCGCCGGGGAACTCGCCGTCGCGCGCGCCGAGGCCGACGAGTGCCTGGCGCTGCAGGAGGGCACCGCGACCGCCGTGCCGCCGGCCTACGACGAGTCGTGGGACGACCTGGTGTTGCGGCGGCTGCGCACCGCGGCCCGCAGCGGCCGGACGCCGCACCGGGGCGCGGTCGCCGAACTGCGCGACCACGACCGGACCCACGGCACCGCCTACGTCGCGACGTTGCGGACCTGGCTGCAGGAGCACGGCGATCCCGGGCGCACCGCCGCCGCGCTCGGCGTGCACGAGAACACCGTGCGCTACCGGATGCGACGGATGGCCGAACTGACCGACCTTCGTCTCGACGACGCCGACAAGCGTTTCGCGATGATGATCGAACTCGCCGTGCTGCCCTGACGTTTGTCCTGACGCGACATTTCACTAGGACTGGTTTGTCGACGACGCACAACACCCGCGGTCATCGGCCACCGCACGATGGAGTCGTCCGTAGCGGTGAGGGAGGTCGTGCGATGTCATGCGGGTCAGGGATGGATGGCGGTCCCCGATCTGTGATCGTCGTGGGCGCCGGCATCGTCGGCCTGTCCACGGCATGGTTCCTGCAAGACAGGGGCGTCGAGGTCACGGTCGTGGACCGGGCCGGCGTCGCGGCGGGCGCGTCCTGGGGTAACGCCGGCTGGGTGTCTCCCGCGCTCACCGCCCCGCTGAACTCGCCGTCGGTGCTGCGTGAAGGGCTGCGCGCACTTCTCGACCCCGCCGCGCCGCTGCACATACCGCTGCGCGCCGACACCGCGCTGGCGCGGTTTCTGACGCGGTTCGCCGCGAACTGCCGGCCCAGCTCCTGGCGGCACGCCGTCGAGGCCAACGCGGCGCTCAACAACGAGGCCATCGAGACGTTCGACGTCCTCGTCTCCAACGGCGTCGAGGCGCCGGTGACCGACACCTCGCTGGCCGTCGCCTTCCGGGACGCCGGCAACGCCGCCCGGTTCCTGACCGAACTGAGCCACATGCGGACCTGCGATCAGGACCTCTGTGTGGAGGTGCTGACCGGCGCGGCGCTGCAGGAGCAGGTCCCGCTCGCCTCACCGGAGGTCGCGACCGTGGTGAACGTGTCCGGTCAGCGGTTCGTCGACCCCGGCCGCTTCAGCCACGCGCTCGCGCACGCCGTCGCCGAGCGGGGCGCCACGATGCGCACCGGTGAGGTGCGTGGCGTGTCCGGCACCGCCGGCGGCGCCCGCGTCGACCTGCGCTCGGGTGAATCGGTGGGTGCCGACGCCGTCGTGCTGGCCGCCGGCGCCTGGTTGCCCGAGCTGACCGGACGCCGGGTGCGTGTCGGGCTGCAGGCCGGGCGCGGTTACTCGTTCACGGTGCCGGTCGACCGCCCGCTGCCGGGACCGATCTACCTGCCCGAGGCGCGGGTGGCGTGCACGCCCTACCGCGGCGGGCTGCGGGTGGCGGGCACCATGGAGTTCCGCCGGCCGTCCGAACCGATGGCGCACCGCCGAATCCACGCGATCATCGCGTCGGCGGCCCCGCTGCTGGACGGCGTGAAATGGGACGAGCGCACCGACCTGTGGGTCGGCCCGCGCCCGGTCACCGATGACGGCAAACCGTTGATCGGCAGGCTCGGCGCCGGCGTGTACGTCGCCGGGGGGCACGGGATGTGGGGTCTGGCCCACGGCCCGGCCACCGGCCGATTGCTGGCCGAACAGATCGTGACCGGGAAACAACCGGAGGCGATGCGGCCGTTCGACCCGCTGCGCGGGCGCGGATCCGCCGCCGACGACGATCTGCTCACTCTTCCCCTCTGACGAGGGTCACCTGGTCGTCAGGGGCGGTGTCATCATCCCGCCCCTGACGACGATCACTCCCACCGGAAAAGGAACCGAACGTGCAACCCACCGAACACATCTGGATGACCCCGCGGGCCCGCGAGAGCCTGGAACGGGAACTGGCCGAACTGATGGCCGTGCCCAACCCGGCGGGCGCCGACGAATCCGACCGCACCGACCAGGTGGTCGACGCGTGGCTGGCCCGCAAGGAACGCATCCGCCAGATCCACGAACTGCTGAGCCGGGCCGACCTTGCGGTCAGCCCCGCCGATGACGGTGTCGCCGAACCGGGCATGGTGCTCACCGTGCGGTTCGACGACACGGGCGACACCGAGACCTTCCTGCTCGGCACCCGCGGGACCGCCGACTCCGAACTGGACGTCTACAGCGTCAACTCGCCGCTGGGCAGCGCGCTGCTCGGTGCCACCCCGGGACACCAGCGCAGTTACCAGTTACCGAACGGCAGCACCCAATCGGTGACGATCCTGGCCGCCAAGCCGTACGGCGCGCACCAGGCCGGGGAGCCGGCGACGCGGTGAAACCGCCACCGGCGGTGGGTTAGAGTCGCACGCGTACCTCGTTGACCGGTCCGTCGTGGTGTAATCGGCAGCACCTCTGATTTTGGTTCAGATAGTTCAGGTTCGAGTCCTGGCGACGGAGCAGTGCGGCTTGCCCGAGCGGATCCGGCTGCGCTCCGCGATCCGGAAGGACATCTATGCGTGACGCCGCGGTGCTGATTCTGGCGGCGGGTGCGGGCACCCGGATGAAGTCCGACATTCCCAAGGTTCTGCACACCCTGGCCGGTCGCAGCATGCTGGCGCACGCTGTGCACTCGGTGGCCGCGGTCGAACCGCGTCATCTCGTGGTGGTGGTCGGCAAGGACCGCGAACGTGTCACCCCGGCAGCGTCGGAGCTCGGACAGGCGCTGGGCCGCGACATCGAGATCGCGGTCCAGGATCAGCAGCGCGGCACAGGACATGCCGTCGAATGCGGCTTGGCCGTGCTGCCCGGGGACTTCGCCGGCGTGGTGGTGGTGACCGCGGGCGATGTTCCGCTCCTGGACGCGCACACGCTCGACGGGCTGATCGCCGCCCACACCGCGCAGGCCGCGGTCGTCACGGTACTGACCACCACACTGGCCGACCCGACCGGCTACGGGCGCATCCTGCGCAGTTCCGAAGCCGAAGGCGGCGGGGTGATGGGCATCGTCGAGCAGGCCGATGCCACCCCGTCGCAGCAGGCGATCACCGAGGTCAATGCCGGCGTCTACGCCTTCGACGTGACCGCGCTGCGTTCGGCGCTGGGCCGGCTCAAGGCGGACAACGCCCAGGGTGAGCTGTATCTGACCGACGTGATCGGGATCGTGCGCTCGGACGGCGGCGCGGTGCGCGCCCGGCACATCGACGACACCGCGCTGGTCACCGGGGTCAACGACCGCGTGCAGCTGGCGGCGGTGGCCGCGGTGCTGAACCGACGCATCGTCGAACGGCATCAGCGCGCGGGTGTCACGATCATCGACCCGGCGTCGACCTGGATCGACGTCGACGTGACGATCGGCCGCGACACCGTGGTGCGGCCCGGCACCCAACTGCTGGGGTCGACGGTCGTCGGCGAGCACTGCGAGATCGGCCCTGACACCACGCTGACCGACGTCACCGTCGGCGACGGAGCGCAGGTGGTCCGCACCCACGGCTCCGATTCGGTCATCGGCGCCGACGCCGTCGTCGGCCCGTTCACCTATCTGCGGCCCGGCACCGAACTCGGCGCGGCCGGCAAGCTCGGGGCGTTCGTCGAGACCAAGAACGCGACGATCGGCACCGGCACCAAGGTGCCGCACCTGACCTACGTCGGCGACGCCGACATCGGCGAGCACAGCAACATCGGCGCGTCGAGTGTGTTCGTCAACTACGACGGAGAGTCCAAGAGCCGCACCACGATCGGCTCCCACGTGCGCACCGGGTCGGACACCATGTTCGTCGCGCCGGTGACTGTGGGGGACGGGGCCTACACCGGGGCCGGCACGGTGGTGCGCGAGGACGTCCCGCCGGGCGCGCTGGCCGTGTCGGCAGGTCCGCAGCGCAACATCGAAGGCTGGGTGGCGCGCAAGCGGCCGGGCAGCAAGGCCGCGACCGCTGCGGCAGCGGCGAATCAGACAGAAGCTGCGGCAGCGGCAAATCAGACAGAAGCTGCGGCAGCGGCGAATCGGACGACCGAGGAAGCCGGCGCTTCCGGCGGCGGGGCTACCCGCGAGTAGCTTTTCGTCGCCGTTTATTGGCATTCTGGTAACCCGCCACCGTCCGTGCCTGACCGCTACGTACGATGGCCCCGTATCGATCGCCGACGCCGAGGGCAGCCCCGTGAGCCACGACTGGACCGACAACCGCAAGAACCTGATGCTCTTCTCGGGCCGGGCTCACCCCGAACTGGCCGAGCAGGTGGCCAAGGAACTCGACGTTCCCGTGACCGCCCAGAGCGCCCGCGACTTTGCCAACGGCGAGATCTTCGTCCGCTTCGACGAATCGGTCCGCGGCTGCGACGCGTTCGTGCTCCAGTCCCATCCGGCGCCGCTGAACCAGTGGCTGATGGAACAGCTGATCATGATCGACGCGCTCAAGCGGGGTAGCGCCAAGCGCATCACCGCGATCCTGCCGTTCTACCCCTATGCCCGGCAGGACAAGAAGCACCGTGGCCGTGAGCCGATCTCGGCCCGCCTGGTGGCCGACCTGCTCAAGACCGCCGGCGCCGACCGCATCGTCACCGTCGACCTGCACACCGACCAGATCCAGGGCTTCTTCGACGGACCTGTCGACCACATGCGGGCCCAGAAGCTGCTCACCGGCTACATCGCCGACAACTACGCCGACCACGACATGGTCGTCGTCTCCCCCGACTCCGGCCGCGTGCGCGTGGCCGAGAAGTGGGCCGACGCCCTCGGCGGGGTCCCGCTGGCCTTCATCCACAAAACGCGCGACCCGCTGGTGCCCAACCAGGTGAAGTCCAACCGCGTCGTCGGCGACGTCAAGGGCAAGACCTGCGTCCTGACCGACGACATGATCGACACCGGCGGCACCATCGCCGGCGCGGTCAGGCTGCTCAAACAGGGCGGCGCCGGTGAGGTGATCATCGCCGCCACGCACGGAGTGCTGTCGGATCCGGCACGTGAACGGCTGGCTGAATCGGGGGCCTGCGAGGTGATCGTCACCAACACGCTGCCGATCAGCGAGGAGAAGCGCTTCCCGCAGCTGACCGTGCTGTCGATCGCGCCGCTGCTGGCCAACACGATCCGCGCGGTGTTCGACAACGGTTCGGTGACAAGCCTTTTCGACGGGTCCGCCTAGATGGCGCAATCCGATGGGCAGCCCGCCGTATCCGATGGGCGGCCCGCCGTATCCGATGGGCGGCCCGCCGCCGTCATCTACCACAACCCCAAGTGCTCCACGTCGCGCAAGACGCTGGACCTGTTGCGCGAGAACGGGATCGAGCCCGAGATCGTGCAGTACCTGAAGAACCCTCCCACGCGTGCGGAGCTGGCCAAGATGATCGCCGACGCCGGAATCGACGTGCGCACCGCTGTGCGTAAGCGCGAATCGCTGTATACCGAGCTTGATCTGGCGTCCGCGTCGGACGACGAACTGCTCGACGCGATGGCCGAGAACCCGATCCTGATCGAGCGCCCCTTCGTGGTTACCGGGAAGGGCGCCCGGCTGGCACGTCCGATCGACAACGTCCGAGAGATTCTGTGACAGCACGCCTGCCGGCGACGCTGGCGGTCGCGGCCACGCTGGCGGTGACGGGGTGCGCCACCGAAACCCCCGACTACCAGTCTGTCTGGTCGACGCCGAGCAGTACGTCGGCGGCGCCGACCGCCGTCGCCGAGGACGCCATGTCGATCGCGACGTTCCTGGAGCAGGCCGGGGTCATCGGAGAGCCGGTGGCGCCCGACCAGCTCACCGATCTCACCGTGTCGATACCGACACCGCAGGGCTGGCAGCCTTACCGGAACTCGAACCTGGCGCCGGGCACCCGGGTGATCGCCAAGGGCGACACGTATCCGACCGCGATGCTGATGGTGTTCGAACTCAACGGAGATTTCGACGTCAACGAAGCGCTGGGCCACGCCAACGTCGACGCGCAGAAGTCGGAGAACTTCCGCGAACTCAACGCGTCCCGCGAGGACTTCAACTCGTTTCCGTCGTCGATGATCGAGGGCAGCTACGACCTCAACGGCGCCCGGATGCACAGCTACAACCGCATCGTCATCGCCACCGGCGCACCGCCGCAGCGGCAGCGATACCTGGTGCAGCTCACCGTGACCGGGTTCGCCGACGAGGCCGCCGCCGACGGGCCGGACGTCGAGCAGATCATCGGTGGGTTCACCGTCGCGGTGCCCAAGCCGAGCCGCTGAAATTAGGGTGGGGGCCATGAGCGACTGGACCGCCGCGGATCTGCCCTCCTTCGCCGGCCGCACCGTGATCGTGACCGGCGCCAACAGCGGGCTCGGTCTGGTGACCGCCCGCGAGCTCGCCCGGGTCGGCGCCAGGACGATCCTGGCGGTACGCAACCTGGAGAAAGGCCACGCCGCCGCGGCGACGATGACCGGCGACGTGCAGGTGCGTCGACTCGACCTGCAGGACCTGTCCTCGGTACGCGAGTTCGCGGGCGGCTTCTCCGGGCCGGGTGAACGCGTCGACGTGCTGGTCAACAACGCCGGGATCATGGCGGTGCCCTTCGCGCTGACCGTCGACGGCTTCGAGAGCCAGATCGGCACAAACCACCTGGGCCATTTCGCGCTGACCAACCTGCTGCTGCCCAGAATCACCGACCGGGTGGTGACGGTGTCGTCGCTGATGCACCTGTTCGGAACCGTCAATCTCAAGGACTTGAACTGGAAGTCCCGGCCGTATCGAGCCTGGCCCGCCTACGGCCAGTCCAAACTGGCGAACCTGCTGTTCACCAGTGAACTGCAGCGCAGGCTGACCGCCGCGGGCTCCCCGGTCCGGGCGCTGGCCGCGCACCCCGGTTACTCGGCGACCAACCTGCAGGGCCAGTCGGGTAACGCGTTCGGCAGCCGTGTCGCGGCGATGGGCAATCGGCTGATGGCCACCGACGCGGACTTCGGGGCCCGCCAGACCCTGTACGCGGTGGCACGCGACGTCCCCGGCGACAGTTTCATCGGGCCGAAGTTCACGATGGTCGGGGCGACGGGTCCGCGCGGCCGCAGCCCGCTGGCCCGCGACCGGGCCAGGGCGGCCCGCCTGTGGACGCTGTCCGAGCAGCTCACCGGCGTCGGATTTTCGCTCTGACCGGGGCTTGCGCTACCCTCGGGGACGCGTCACGGCGAGGGTGGCCTGCATTGCGCAGCGCCGCCGTTATCGACGGGAACCCGCGACTTCATCGAAGTGCGACCCTGGCCGTGCCCAGACACAGCGATCACCGGCACAGGAGCACACATCATGGCGAAGAACCCGCCCAACAATCTGACCGCGCAGGTCCGCCGCGCCACCGGTAAGGGCGCCTCGCGTCGCGCGCGCCGCGAAGGCCGCGTCCCGGTTGTTCTCTACGGCCACGGCATCGATCCTCAGCATCTGGAACTGAACGCGCGGGATTTCGCCGCCGTGCTGCGCAACTCCGGCACCAACGCGGTGCTGACGCTCGACATCGAGGGCACGGAACAGCTGGCGCTGACCAAGGCCATCGAGATCCACCCCATCCGCCGCAACATTCAGCACGCCGACCTGCTGGTGGTCCGCCGCGGTGAGAAGGTGAACGTCGAGGTCACCGTCGTCGTCGAGGGTGACGCCACCCCCGGCACGCTGGTCACCCAGGAAGCCGCCACCATCGAGATCGAGGCCGACGTCCAGTCCATCCCCGAGCAGTTCACCGTGTCGGTCGAGGGCGCCGAGGAAGGCACCCAGATCCTGGCCTCCCAGATCGAGCTGCCCTCGGGTGTCACCCTGGTCGCCGACCCCGAGACGCTGGTCGTCAACGTGGTCGCGGCGCCGACCGCCGAGGAGCTGGAGTCCGAGGGCGGCGGCGCGTCGGTCGAGGAGCAGGCCGCCGAAGCCGCTGAAGCCGGCGAGGGCGAGGCCGCCGAGGGCGAAGCCGCCCCCGAGTCCGAGTAGGCAGACCCCGTCATGGCCGAACCCGTACTCGTGGTCGGCCTGGGCAATCCGGGGCCGAACTACGCGACGACCCGGCACAACCTCGGCTTCATGGTCGTCGACGTCCTCGCCGACCGGATGGGCGAGAAGTTCAAGGTGCACAAGAAGTCCGGCGCCGAAGTGGCCACCGGGCGGCTTGCGGGCCGCTCGGTGGTGCTGGCCAAGCCGCGCGTGTACATGAACGAATCCGGTCGGCAGGTCGGGCCGTTGGCGAAGTTCTACTCGGTGGCCCCCACCGACGTTGTCGTGATCCACGACGAACTCGACATCGACTTCGGCCGGATCCGGCTCAAGGGCGGCGGTGGAGTGGCCGGCCACAACGGACTGAGATCGGTGTCCTCGGCGTTGGGCAGCAACGATTTTCACCGGGTCCGGGTCGGTATCGGCCGCCCTCCCGGCCACAAGTCCGGCGCCGGCTTCGTGCTGGAGAATTTCAACAGCGTCGAACGCAAAGAGGTTCCGACGATCGTCGAGCAGGCCGCCGACGCCACCGAGCTGCTGATCGCCCAAGGCCTGGAGCCGGCGCAGAACACCGTCCACGCCTGGAGCTGAGCCTCAGTTCCGCCGAAATCGCATTCCGCGCGGCCAGGGCTCGAAAAATGCCGCGTGGAATGCGATTTCGGCGAGGATTTCGCTTGGGTAACTTGTCGGCCCCTGCTGGGTATAGCAGACCATATTTAGATGCCCCGGGAAACGGGGCGGTCCGGACGGTTCCCGCCGAGCTGAGCGGGTAGACCGCAGATGTGAACCGCACCGGCTCCCTGCGACTGCGCCGAGTCCGCGATCGTCTGCTTCTCGGGGACCGCCGCTGGGGCTCGCTGACGGTCCGGCCGGACCGCACCGGCATGATCCGCTACCGGATGGCCGTGTATCCGCCGGGGATCACCGATAGCGAACGCGTCGCACTGCGCATCGCCCTCGGCTGGCAGGTGTGGGCCCCGGCGCTGTGGCTCACCTGCCAGATCACTTTGACCCACGCTCTCGGACCGGGGCAGGCACTGGCGGTCTCGACGGCGCTGACGGTGTCCGCCGCGGTTGTCGCGATGATGCGCGTCGGAACGCAGCGCACGCGGGTCCGTGCGGTGACCGTCGCGGTGCGGGCCGGCTACCCCTGCCCCGAGGCGCGGCAGGCCCGCGATCGGCTACTCGCGCTGGCCGACGAGCTGATGGACGCCGACCGGCAGTTACAACAGGGCCTGATCACGCCGGCCGCCCACGAGTCGGTGTGGTGGCGTGTCTATCAGCGGCTGGCCGACGAGGCGATCGCCGCCTCGGGCTAACCGCCGGTCCGGCGTTTGTAGGCATACAGCGCGAACGGCGCGAAGATCGCCGTCAACGCCAGCGACCACAGGATCGTCGCCAGCACTGGATGGTGCAGCGGCAGTTGCGCACTCGCCGGCGCCGGCCCACCGTTGCCCCACAGCTCCCGCATCGCCTGCGCCAGCGACGACACCGGGTTCCATTCGGCGATCACGCGAAGCCAGTGCGGCATCGGCTCGGTCGGCACGAACGTGTTGGCCAGGAACGTCACCGGGAACAACGCCGTGAACATCACGCCGTTGACCGCCTCCACGGTGCGCATCAACGAGCCGATCAGGATGCCGAACCAGATCATCCCGAAACCGAACAGCAGCAGCAGCGCGAACGCCAGCACGGCTTCGCCGGCGCCGTTGCGGATCCGCCAGCCGATCGCCAGCCCGGTCAGCGCCATCACGACCACGCCCAGTGACGAGTGGATGACGCTGGCGATGCTGCGGCCTATCAGCACCGAGGAGCGGGAGATGGGCAGCGAGCGGAAGCGGTCGATGATCCCCTTCTCGACGTCGGCGGTGATCCCGGAGGCGACGACGAACGCCGAGAACACGATGGTCTGCGCCTGGATGCCCGGCAGCAGGAACTCCCGGTACGACGCGCCGCCGGTGTTGGTGATCGACGCACCGAACACGAACGCGAACAGCAACACGAACATGATCGGCTGGGCGGTCACGTCGCTGAGCATCTCGGGCATCCGCTTGGTGTGGATCATGTTGCGCTTCACCATGATCCAGGACTGCTGCGCCAGATTGGTGGGCCGGATGGGCACCGGTTGCGGACGCACCGGCGTCTGCGGCTTGCTGTCGAGGGCGGTCATGCGCCGATCTCCTCACTGTCTTCGGTGCGGTGCCCGGTCAACGTCAGGAACACGTCGTCGAGGCTGGGCCGGGACAATCCGATGTCGTCGACGGTGACGCCGCGGTCGCGCAGCAGACCCGCGACCCGGATCATGTCGTCGAGCCCGTCGGCCGCGGCGGTCAGCCGGCGCGCGCCGGCGTCGACGTACACCTCGGCACCACCCTGTCCCAGCAGCGTCCGGGCTTGCTCAAGATCGCCGCTGTCGGCGACGGTGACCACCAGGCTGGCCTGGCCTGCCTGCTGCTTGAGCTCCAACGGCGAGCCCTCGGCGATGATGCGGCCGCGGTCGATCACCACGATGTTGTCGGCGAGTTGGTCGGCCTCTTCCAGGTATTGGGTCGTCAGCAACAACGTGGTGCCCTGCGCGACGAGGCCGCGCAGGACGTCCCAGAGTTCGCTACGACTGCGCGGGTCCAGGCCCGTGGTGGGCTCGTCGAGAAACAGCACCGGAGGCGACGCGAGCAGGCTGACCGCCAGGTCGAGCCGCCGGCGCATCCCGCCGGAGTAGGACTTCACCACCCGGTCGGCGGCGTCGCTGAGCGAGAACTGGTCAAGCAGTTGGCCCCCCAGCCGGTCGAGGTCCTTGCGCCGGATCCCGTAGAGGCCGCCGATCATCCGGATGTTCTCACGCCCGGTGAGCAGTTCGTCGACGGTGGCGACCTGACCGGTCAGTCCCATGTGGCGCCGCACCTCGTCGGGCTGGGTGCGCACGTCGTATCCGGCCACCCGGGCGGTGCCGCTGGTCGGTTCGGTCAGCGTCGTCATCATCCGCACAGTCGTGGTCTTGCCCGCGCCGTTGGGACCGAGCAGGCCCAGCACGGTGCCCGGGGGCACCGCGAAGCTGACACCGGCCACGGCCGTCTCGGTGCCGAACCGCTTGACCAGGTCGATGGCCTCGATCGCCGATTCCATGCCCTCGACGGTATAGGCGCGCACCGACATCGAGCGAACGCTTTTGCTCCCCGCCGGGCGCCGCGGCGGCGTCTACTGGAGACGTGTCCGCGGAGTGGTTCGATGCGCCCGGGTACTGGTTGGCCCGGGAGGTGCTGCAGCGGGGTGTGGCACTGATCTATCTGATCGCGTTCGTGGGCGCCGCCCGCCAGTTCCGCGCCCTGATCGGTGCGCACGGGATGCTCCCGGTGCCGCGGTTCGTCGCGCAGGTGTCGTTCCGGGTCGCCCCAAGCCTGTTCCATCTCCACTACTCCGACCGCTTCTTCGCCGCGGTCTGCTGGAGCGGGGCCGTGGTGGCGGCGGCCCTGGTCGCGGGCGCCGATGACCTGGTGCCGCTGTGGGCGGCCACGCTGACGTGGCTGGCGCTGTGGGTGCTGTACCTGTCGATCGTCAACGTCGGGCAGCGCTGGTACGGATTCGGTTGGGAGTCCTTGTTGTTGGAGGCGGGTTTCCTGGCCATGCTGTTGGGCAATGACGACACGGCACCGCCACTGCTGACGCTGTGGCTGGCGCGCTGGCTGTTGTTCCGCGTGGAGTTCGGCGCCGGCCTGATCAAGATGCGCAGCGATCCGTGCTGGCGCGACCTGAGCTGCCTGGACTACCACCACGAGACGCAGCCGATGCCGGGTCCGCTGAGCTGGTTCTTCCACCACCTGCCCAAGCCGCTGCACCGTGTCGAGGTGGCGGGCAACCACGTCGCCCAGCTGGTCGTGCCCTTCGCGTTGTTCGCTCCGCAACCGGTGGCGACGGTGGCTGCCGGGATCGTGATCGTCACGCAGTTGTGGCTGGTGCTGTCCGGGAACTTCGCCTGGCTGAACTGGTTGACGATCATCCTGGCGTTCAGCGCCGTGGACCAGACCGTGCTCGGCCGGGTGGTGCCGCTGCCCGCTCCCCCGACAGCACCCGGGCCGCCGGCGTGGTTCGTCGCCTTGGTGATCGCGGCCACCGTGCTGACCGCGGTGCTGAGCTACTGGCCGGTGCGCAACATGCTCGGACGCCGGCAGCGGATGAACGCGTCGTTCAACCCCTTTCACCTGGTGAACACCTACGGCGCGTTCGGCAGCATCGCGCGGGTCCGGTACGAGGTGATCATCGAAGGGACCGACGAGCCGGCGCCCGCGGAGCAGACGGTGTGGAAGGAGTACGGCTTCAAGGGAAAACCCGGCGATCCGCGCCGGATCCCCCGGCAGTGGGCGCCCTACCACCTTCGCCTGGACTGGCTGATGTGGTTCGCGGCGCTGTCACCGGCCTACGCGCAGGACTGGTTCCGGCCGCTGGTCGTGCGGCTGCTGCGCAACGATGCCGCGACGCTTCGCCTGCTCGGACACAATCCGTTTCCCGACGCGCCGCCGCGGTACATCCGGGCGCGGCTGTTCGAGTACCGGTTCACGACGTGGCAGGAGCTGCGTGAGGAACGGCGGTGGTGGCACCGAACTCTGGTCGCTGAGTACCTGCCGCCGGTCGCCGCGCGGTGAGCGTGCGTGAAGTCGGCGAAACTGACGGCGTGTCGGCCGCAGACACGCACGCTCGCGGTTAGGTGACCAGCGAGACCGAGGTGGAGCGGCGCAGCTTGCCCGACGAGGTCTTGGGGATGCTGCCCGGCCCGAGCACCACGACGTTGCGCGGCCGGACGTCGACCTCGGCGACGACCTCGTGGGCCACCTGGTGCTCGATGCGGCGCACTTCGGCGGGGTCCTGCCAGTTGTTGGACTCCACCGCCACCGCGAAGGTCTCGCGGGAGTGCCCGGCATCCAGCCGCACCGCGACCGCACAGCCCGGGCGCACACCCTCGACGCGGCCGGCGGCGCGCTCGATGTCGGTCGGGTAGATGTTGCGGCCGGCCATGATGATGACGTCCTTGACGCGGCCGCACACCACCACGTTGCCGTCCTCGGTCAGGTAGCCGAGGTCGCCGGTGTCGTACCAGCCGTGCTCGTCCTGAGCCGGGATGAAGCCGCCCATGGTCATGTAGCCGGGCGTCACGCATTCACCGCGCAGCTCGATGACGCCCACGCCGCGGGGCGGCATCACGTTGCCGTGGTCGTCGATGACGCGGGCCTCCAGGTCGGTCAGCAGCGGGCCGAGCTCGGCGAGTCGCTTGGTGTGGCCCTTGGTCGCCGGGACCGCGCGGCGCAGCGCGGCGAGCAGGTCGGCGTCGACCTCGTCGACGACAAGGCCCTTGCCGCACGGCGAGAACGACACCGCCAGCGTCGTCTCGGCCATCCCGTAGGCAGGCAGGATCGCACCCGGGTTCAGGCCGAACGGCTTACCGGCATCGAGCAGGTCCTCGACATCGGCAGGCTCGACGGGCTCGGCGCCGGACAGTGCGAAACGCAGCGTGGACAGATCGAACTCGCCCGGCTTGGCCTGGCGGCGCAACCGCTTGGCAAACAGCGCGTACGCGAAGTTCGGCGCCGCGGTCATGGTGCCCTTGTACTTGTCGATGAGCTTGGCCCAGAGCAGGGTGTCGCGCAGGAAGTCCATCGGCGTGACCTTGACCAGCTCGGCGCCGAAGTACATCGGGATGGTCAGGAAGCCGACCATTCCCATGTCGTGGAAGCAGGGCAGCCAGCTGACCATGACGTCCTTGTCGACGTCGTACTGCGCGCCGATGAACATGGCCTCGGCGTTGGAGTAGATGTTGCGGTGGGTGATCTGCACTGCTTTGGGAGATCCCGTCGAGCCGGATGTCAGCTGCATCAGCGCGAGATCGTCCTCGCCGACCTCGATCGGCTCGATCGGCTCGGATTCGAGCAGGTCGGTGACCGTGAGGACCTTGATGCCCTTCTCCTCGAGCACCGGGATCGCGACCAGGAACGGCTCGGACACGATGACGGCCTTGGCCTCGATCATGCCGATGACGTTCATGGTGTCCTCGGCCCAGACCACCAGGTCGGTGCGGGGAGTCGGCTGGTGCAGCATCGTCAGGCTGGCGCCGCGCATCCACAGCCCCTGCGCAGTGGGAGCGATCTCGACCGGGAAGCCCGCGAGCACCCCGACGGCGTCGCCGCGTCCCACGCCGGCCGCCGCCAGGCCGCCGGCGATGCGCTTGGCGCGTTCGTGGACCTCACCCCAGGTATGCCGGACCGGCTCGTGCGGCTCGCCGGTGACCATGCCCCGCCCGGTGGTGTGGGCGCTGCGGTACATCTTCTCGGTGAATCTGCTCACGACGACCTCCTCGCCGACATCTGCCCCGGTGCACATGCCCGTTTGCCATGCTCCGCCTGTTGAGCGGCCTTTTCGCGGAGGCGCGCAAACATTTGGGGAGCGGTTGTGTCTCGAATCGGTGATGTTGCGCAAGCGCGGTCGGATGCCGCACCGACACCGGTTCGCAGCCCGCCGGTCAGACCGGAGGGGTAAACCAATGCGTCCCTTGCTCGACCGCTGTCACTCACCGTCGCTCATCTTAAGCAACCCTTAAGTAACTGCCAAACGAGCGCGCGTATTGAGGGATGTGTCACACCTGATTGCGATCTCAACCAGCGGCGGACGGACTGGGCACCACCCGGGCGCCGTGCACCGGCCCCGTGGCCACCCGCACGGTGCGGCAGACCCCCGCCCCGGCGAGTTCGGTGCCCACGTCGACGGCCGCGCCGGCCGTCGCGCACAGGAACGCGCACGTCGGTCCGGATCCCGACACCACGCCGGCCAGCGCGCCGGCCTCGGCACCGGCCCGCAGTGTGCGGCGCAACCCCGGATCCAGGCTCAGCGCGGCCGGCTGTAGGTCGTTGCCCAACAGCGGGGCCAGCTCGGTGGGATCGCCGGAGGCGAGCGCGGCGAGCACCGGCTCGGGTGACTCCAGCCGGGGCGGCAACGTGCGGCCCTGCTCGGCGCGGAGCCGGTCGATCTCGGCGAACACCTTCGCGGTGGACAGGCCGCCCGGCGAGAACGCCAGGACCCAGTGGAACGTGTTGCGCGCCAGCACGGTCGCCAGCTCTTCGCCCCGCCCGGTGCCCAGCGCCGTGCCGCCGTGCAACGCGAACGGGACGTCGCTGCCCAGATGGGCGGCCAGCGCGTGCAGGTCGCGCCGGGGAACGCCGAGCTCCCACAGCGCGTTCATCGCCACCAGCACCGCGGCCGCGTCCGCACTGCCGCCCGCCATGCCGCCGGCGACGGGGATCGTCTTCTCGATCGAGATCGCGACGTCTGGGGCGCGACCCACGTGCTCGGCCATCAGTTCGGCGGCCCGCCAGGCGAGATTTCGGTGATCGGTCGGCAGCGCGTCGGAACCCTCGCCGGAGATCTCCAGCGACAGCACGTCGGCGGCACGCACGGTGACCTCGTCGAGCAGCGAGACCGCATGGAAAACCGTGGTCAGCTCGTGGTAGCCGTCGTCTCGGCGATCCCCGACATCGAGGTACAGGTTGACCTTGCCCGGCACCCGGACCGTGACGGAACCCGTAGGGACCCGGTCGAATGCCGTATTACCGTCACGCGCGGACACTGCACGAACACTAACGAAAAAGGACGACCCCGGCGCACGGCCGGGGTCGTTCTGGGTGTCCTGCGGGCGCCGAAACCGCGCCCGGTGCGGCGCTCACATGGATTTGACCGCGTGGAACGTGATTCGGCGGGGGGTCAGGCCGTCGGGACTTCGGCGTCCTTCTCGGCCGTGTCGACGTCCTCGGCCGTGTCCTCGGCCGAGGCAATCGCCGACTTGGGCACCACGTGCCAGTCCGCGGAGCGCTGCAGCAACCGGACGAAGTCGTTGATGCTCAGCGTCTCCCCTCGGCGGGACGGATCGATGCTGGCGGCGAGCAGGCGGCTGGCCGACTCGTTGCCGGATCCGGCCCACTCGGCGAACGCGTTGCGGGACGTCTTGCGGCGCTGGGCGAACGCCACATCGATGAGCTCGAAGACCTGCTCGCGGAACTCGGCGTCGGTCGGCCACGGCGAGGTCTCGTAGCGGTCGATACGCACCAGGCCCGAGTACACGCGCGGGATCGGCCAGAACACCGTCGGCGACACCATGCCGTAGCGGCGGACGTTGCCGAAGAACCGGACCTTCGCGCTGGGCACCCCGTAGTCCTTGCCGCCGGGCTCGGCCGCGAGCCGCTCGGCGACCTCGGCCTGCACCATCACCATGACAGTGCGGATCGACGGGAACTCGGCGAGCAGGTGCAGCAGCGCCGGCACCGCCACGTTGTACGGAAGGTTGGCAACCAGCGCGGTCGGCATCTCGGTCATGTCCGACTGCTTGAACGTCAAAATGTCCCGGTTCAGCACGGTCAGCCGGTTCGCCTCGCTGTGCGAGTGGGCGGCGATCGTGGTCGGAAGCTGAGTGGCCAGCACTGGATCGATCTCTACGGCGGTGACTTTCGCGCCGCGATCCAGCAACGCCAAAGTCAGCGAGCCGAGTCCCGGGCCGACCTCGAGCACGTGGTCCGACCGGTTGACACTGGACGCTGACACGATACGGCGCACGGTGTTGGCGTCGTGCACGAAGTTCTGTCCGAAGGACTTGCGTGGCCGGAAGTCGATCGACTTAGCCAGATGCCGTATTTCAGTTCGTCCGAGCAGTCGTATTGTCACGACGCACCGATCCTCCCACTACACGTGGGCCACGCCCCCCAACCTTGGCGCGCCCGGGTTACCTCAGCAATCGCGATCTGCTCTTCTCTTGTTGCCAGATCTGCCCGCTGAGCATACCTCAGACCACCGTTGCGCTCCCAGGTGTTTTGATCAAATTGGACTCCACCGAAATAGCCATTGCCGGTATTGATGGACCAATTACCTCCGGCTTCGCAGCGCGCCAGGGCGTCCCAGGTGTGCCCGTTGCTCACCGGCGGAACCTCGGTGCCCGGTTTCGCGCCGACTCTCAGCACACCAGCGCGGGCCGGAGCGATCACGACATTGGCTACTGGCAATCTGCCGGTTTCCACCCCGTTGACCGTCGCGACCGCGAACGTCACGTCCTGGACGCCAGGAGCACCCGGATCCTCGACGATCTGCCGGCTCATGTTCAGCGTCACGTCTTCGACGCGCTGGTTGTTCGGAACCAGCGGCAGCCGCTCGGTCATCTTGGCGATGCGCACCCGGGTGACTTTGACAGCCATCCCGTCCTCCAGCGGCGCCGACGCCGCCGGGAACACGGTATCGCTTTGCTGAAGCGGCACTCCGGCGGCATCCAGCAGGGCGGCCACGGTGGGCGCCGCCAGGCGCACCGAGCGAAGCGCTCCGCCGTCGTCGATTTGCACGTTTTTGGGACTCACGACCGGAAGTGCCATGCCGTCCAGCGGAAGCCGGCTGCCGCGCGAGGCCGCCACCGGCGCCTTGTCGGTCATCTCCAGTTGGGTCAGCGCCTCGTCGACGGTCGACGCCGTCGTCCACACCTGCTCGGTGCCTCCACCGTCGGTGGAGATCTCCAGCGGCCGGCTGCGACGCAGCACGATGGTGTCGGCCTGGTGGACGGGCGTCTCGGCCGCCGGGTACAGGTCGTCCCGCTCGCCGACGTCGAATCCGTTCTCGGTCACCACGTCGATGACCCGCGACTTCATCGTCGGCACCGACATCGACACCCCGTCGACGGTCAGCGTGACCGTCTTGTGCGTGGCCACCGCGGTCGCGCCGGCGAAGATCAAGGCCAGCAAAGTCACCGCGACCAGAGCCCGCATCAACGGCGAGCGCGTCTGGTGGAGTTTTATCAATGCATTCAAAATGTCGTCTATCCCCGACTTTGGCATCACGGACGGCTCAAGCGGCCGACCCGCATTTCGTCACAAGACGGTAACGAAAAGGTCTAGGACCAGCAACTCGCCAGGCCGTACACCCGTTTCGCCGTAACGGAAGTCTGCTCCGCGATCGCCTCGGCCGACCGGCCGACCACGTCGGCCAGCGCTCGCACAGTGTAAGGCAGGCAGTAGGGCTCGTTCGGCGCGCCGCGGAACGGATGCGGGGTCAGAAACGGTGCGTCCGTCTCGACCAGCAGCTGCTCGGGCGGAATCAGCGCGGCGGCTTCCCGCAGGTCACGGGCATTCTTGAAGCTGACCGTGCCGGACAGGCTGAGCACCCAGCCCTGGTCGACGCAGGTGCGGGCCATTGCGGCGCCGGACGAGAAACAGTGGAAGATCACAGTCTCGGGCGCCCCCTCGGCGCGCAATACGTCGAGCACCGCGGCGTCGGCGTCGCGGTTGTGGATCATCAGCGGCTTCCCGGTGCTCTTGGCCAGGTCGATGTGCCACGCGAACGCCTCGCGCTGCTCGGCGGGCTCGGCGCAGCCGTCCAACCGGCCCGGCCAGTACAAGTCCATCCCGGTCTCCCCCACCGCGACCACGCGCGGATGCGCGGCCAGACGCTCGATCACGGTGCGAGCCTCGTCGGTCAGCGCGTTGGCCCGGGTCGGATGCAGCGCCACCGCGGCGTACACCCGCGGGTCCCAGTCCGTCGCGTCGGCGGCCCACCGCGCCGCTTCCAGGTCATCGGCGATGGTCACGACGGCCTGCACCCCCGCCGAGGCGGCGCGGTCCAGGATGGCGCGCACGTCGTCGCCATTTCTGGCGCCGCAGGCGTCCAGATGGGTGTGAGCGTCGATCAGCGGGGTGAGAGGCTCCGGAATCGGCGGCGGCTCTCGCTTGGCACTCACGGCCCACACTCTAGGGTGAACCCCAAATGAGTCAGCCCTACTACATCACGACGGCGATCGCGTACCCCAACGGCGATCCGCACGTCGGACACGCCTACGAATACGTCGCCACCGACGCGATCGCCCGCTTCAAGCGGCTCGACGGCTTCGACGTCCGGTTCCTGACCGGCACCGATGTGCACGGGCTCAAGATGGCCGAGACCGCGGCCAAGCTGGGGATCCCCACCGCCGAACTGGCACGCGGCAACTCCGATGTGTTCCAGCGGCTTCAGGAGAAACTGAACATCTCCTTCGATCGGTTTATCCGCACCAGCGACGCCGACCACTACGAAGCGTCCAAGGCGATCTGGACCCGCATGGTCGACGCGGGCGACGTCTACCTCGACAAGTACTCCGGCTGGTACTCGGTGCGTGACGAACGCTTCTTCACCGAGGCCGAGACCACGGTGGGTGAGGACGGCGTCCGGGTCGCCACCGAGACGGGCGCTCCGGTGACCTGGACCGAAGAGGAGACCTATTTCTTCCGGCTGTCGGCCTACACCGACCGGCTGCTGGCCCACTATCAGGCGCACCCGGAGTTCATCGAGCCCGAGGTGCGGCGCAACGAGGTGGTCAGCTTCGTCTCCGGCGGGCTGCGCGACCTGTCGATCTCGCGGACCACGTTCGACTGGGGTGTGCCGGTGCCCGACCACCCCGACCACGTCATGTACGTGTGGGTGGACGCGCTGACCAACTATCTGACCGGCGTCGGTTTCCCCGACACCGAGTCGGCGGACTTCCGGCGGTACTGGCCGGCCGATCTGCACATGATCGGCAAGGACATCATCCGGTTCCACACCGTGTACTGGCCCGCGTTCTTGATGTCGGCGGGCATCGAGTTACCGAAAAAGGTGTTCGCACACGGCTTTCTGTTCAACCGCGGCGAGAAGATGAGCAAGTCCGTCGGCAACGTCGTCGACCCGACCGATCTGGTCGACACGTTCGGGGTGGACCAGCTGCGGTACTTCCTGCTGCGCGAGGTGCCGTTCGGGCAGGACGGCAGCTACAGCGAGGAAGGCATCATCTCGCGGATCAACGCCGACCTGGCCAACGAGTTCGGCAACCTGGCACAGCGCTCGCTGTCGATGGTGGCCAAGAATCTCGACGGCGTGGTGCCCCAGCCCGGCGCGTTCACCGCCGAGGACTCCGAGATGCTCGCCGCGGCCGACGCGCTGCTCGAACGTGTCCGCGGTCATTTCGAGGCGACGGCGATGCACCTTGCACTGGAGGCGATCTGGTCGGTGCTGGGCGCGGCCAACCGGTACTTCTCCGCGCAGGAGCCGTGGGTGCTGCGCAAGACCGACCCGGACCGGTTCGCGACCGTGCTCTACACGACCTTGGAGGTGGTGCGCATCGCCGCGCTCCTGAGCCAGCCCGTGATGCCCGCCTCGACGGCCAGACTGCTCGACCTGCTGGGCCGGCCCGCGGACCAGCGCTCCTTCGACACCATCGCGACGCGGCTGGCACCGGGCACCGCCCTGCCCGCTCCGTCCGGTGTTTTCCCTCGCTACCAGGTGGACTGAGAGTTGACTGACCTTCACGAAAAACTGCAAGACATCTATGACGAAGTGGCCCAACGCAATCCGGGTGAGGCCGAGTTCCACCAGGCCGTCTACGAGGTGCTCGGCAGCCTCGGCCCGGTGGTCGAGAAGCACTCGGACTACGTCGATTCGGCGGTGATCCGGCGACTGTGCGAACCGGAGCGCCAGATCATCTTCCGGGTGCCCTGGATCGACGACAGAGGCGTGGTGCAGATCAACCGCGGCTTCCGGGTGGAGTTCAACTCCGCGCTCGGACCGTTCAAGGGCGGCTTGCGTTTCCATCCGTCGGTGTACCTGGGCATCGTGAAGTTCCTCGGCTTCGAGCAAATCTTCAAGAACTCCCTGACCGGTATGCCGATCGGCGGCGGTAAGGGCGGCTCGGACTTCGACCCGAAGGGCCGCAGCGACGGCGAGGTGATGCGGTTCTGCCAGTCGTTCATGACCGAGCTGTACCGGCATCTCGGCGAGTACACCGACGTGCCGGCCGGTGACACCGGCGTCGGCACGCGCGAGATCGGCTACATGTTCGGGCAGTACAAGCGCATCACCAACCGCTACGAGTCCGGGGTGTTCACCGGCAAGGGCATGACCTGGGGCGGCTCCCAGGTACGCACCGAGGCCACCGGTTACGGCACGGTGTTCTTCATCAACGAGATCCTCAAAGCCTCCGGCGACACGTTCGAGGGTAAGAACGTCGTGGTGTCCGGTTCGGGCAACGTCGCGATCTACGCGATCGAGAAGGTCCACGAGCTCGGCGGCACCGTGGTGGCGTGCTCGGACTCCAGCGGCTATGTCGTCGACGAGAAGGGCATCGACCTCGAGCTGCTCAAAGAGGTCAAAGAGGTGCGCCGCGGCCGGATGTCGGACTATGCGGAGCTGCGCGGTGGCGGGGCGAGGGCAGTGGAGAACCGCAACGTGTGGGAGGTGCCCTGCGACATCGCGATCCCGTGCGCCACCCAGAACGAGATCAACGGTGACGAAGCCGCCGCGCTGATCAAAAACGGCTGCCGCATCGTCGCCGAGGGCGCGAACATGCCGTGCTCGCCCCACGCGATCAAACAGTTCTCCGACGCCGGGGCGGTCTTCGCACCCGGCAAGGCCGCCAACGCGGGCGGGGTGGCGACCAGCGCGCTGGAGATGCAGCAGAACGCATCGCGCGACTCGTGGACCTTCGCCGACACCGAGCAGCGGCTCGAGCAGATCATGCGCCGCATCCACCACCGTTGCCTGGTCACCGCCGACGAGTACGGCCAACCCGGCAACTATGTCGTCGGCGCCAACATCGCCGGGTTCATCCGGGTGGCCGACGCGATGTTGGCGCTGGGTCTGGTTTAGTGATCTGCGCCACATAGTGCGGCCACATGTCACAGATCGGCGCCGCGCGGTGTCTTGAGGGCACAAGCCCCGTCGAGAGGAGACACCATGACCGCACCGCAGACCCACGTGATCGTGCTGGGAGGCGGCTACGCCGGCGTGATGGCAGCCAACCGGTTGATGTCACGTGACGACATCCGGGTGACCCTGGTCAACCCCCGGCCGCAGTTCGTCGAGCGCATCCGGCTGCACCAGCTCGCCGCCGGAAACGACGACGCCGTCGAGGATTTCCGCGCGGTCCTCAACACCGGCGTGCAGCTGGTGGTCGACACCGCTGACCGCATCGATGCGACCGCCCGCCAGGTGTCCCTCGGATCCGGCGGCACGCTGGACTACGACTACGTGGTGTATGCCCTCGGCAGCACCGGCGACGTGCCTGCCGCCGTACCCGGCGCCGCCGAGTTCGCTTACCCGCTGGGCGAATTAGAGCAGGCCACCCGGTTGCGTGAGCGGCTGGCGGATGTGGCGACCCCCGCCCCGATCGTGGTGGTCGGCGGTGGGCTCACCGGAATAGAAGCGGCCTCGGAATTTGCCGAAGGGGGCCGTCGGGTGACCTTGGTCAGCCCGGTGGTGGGCCCGTCGCTGAGCCGAGCCGGACAGCGCTCGGTGAGCAAGCGGCTGCGCAGGCTCGGGGTGATTACCGTGGCGTCCTTCGTCGTCTCCGTCGGCGCCGACCATGTGGCGTTGGCCGACGGCACCACGGTACCGAGCGCGGTGACGGTGTGGACCGCCGGTTTCGGTGTGCCCGGCTTGGCCGCGGCCAGCGGTCTGACGACCGACCGGGTAGGCCGCGTGATCACCCACGAGACATTGACCAGCGTCGACGACGACCGCATCGTGGCGGCCGGCGACGCCGCGGCGCCGTCGGGGTTGCCGTACCGGATGAGCTGCCAGGCAGGGCTGCCGCTGGGCGCACAGGCCGCCGACACCGTGCTGGCCAGGATCGCGCGAACCGCGCCCGCCGACGCCACCGTGCCGATGAGCGGCCAGTGCATCAGCCTGGGTCGCGGCGCGGGCACCGTGCAGCTGCAGCACAAGGATGACACCCCGGTGAACCTGTACATCGGCGGGCGCGCGGGCGCGTTCGTCAAGGAGCAGGTGTGCCGGTTCACACTGAAATGGCTTGGCGCCGAAGCGCGTAAGCCCGGCTCCTACCGCTCGCTGAAGGGCCCGGACCGCTCCGCGCTGATCGCCGCCGAGGCGGTGCCCGTCCGATGACAACCACCCCGGGTGACGAACACGCCGAACGGTTCACGCATCTGCGTCCGCTGCTGTTCACCATCGCCTACGAGATCCTGGGCAGCGCTACGGAATCCGACGATGTGCTGCAGGAAGCCTACCTGCGTTGGGCCGAGGTCGACCTGTCCCGGGTCGCCGACACCAAGGCCTACCTCGCCCAGCTCGTCACCCGGCAGGCGCTCAACGCGCTGCGCGCACAGTCCCGGCGGCGGGAGGAGTACGTAGGCCCGTGGCTGCCGGAACCTCTTCTCACAGAAGCGGATCCGTCTGCGGACGTGGTACTCGCCGAATCGGTGTCGATGGCGATGCTGGTGGTGCTGGAGACGCTGAGTCCGGACGAGCGCGCGGTGTTCGTGCTGCGCGAGGTGTTCGGATTCGAACATGACGAGATCGCCGCGGCGCTCGGGAAGTCGGCCGCCGCGGTCCGGCAGATGGCCCACCGCGCCCGCGAACACGTGCAGTCGAGGCGCAAGCGGTTCGAGCCCGTCGACCCGCAACTGTCCGCTGAGATCACCACGAAGTTCTTCTCCGCCGCCGCCACCGGCGACCTCGACGGCCTCCTGACGATGCTCGCGCCGGACGTGGTGTGGACCGCCGACAGCGACGGCAAGGTCAGCGCGGCCCGCAGGCCGGTGGCCGGCGCTGACCGGGTGGCCCGGTTGATCCTGGGCTTCGTCCGGCTCGCCGGGACCGAGGGCCGGGTCGAGCCGGCGATCTACAACAGCGCGCCCGCGCTGGTGCTCTACCTCGGCGACAACCTCGAGGGCGTGGTGACGTTCGAGGTGGTCGACGGCCGGATCACGAACTTCTACGCGATGCGCAACCCGGAGAAGTTGGCGGGCGTGATGGTGCCCCGCCAGATCAGCCGATAATGACCCGGTGCGCATCGAGCGACTCGGCGATCTGGGCAGTGCCCCCGCGGTGCTGCGCGCGCTCGCGGCCGCGGCGGCACAGCGCGGCCTGCCCCCGCCGGCTGCGCTGACCGGAGACTGGTTCGGCTCCCGCGCGGTGATCGCGCCGTCGCTGCACGCCCGCGCGGTCGCGCCGCAAACCGTTTTCGACGTCGTCCCCGGCGACCGGCGGGACGGCCCGGTGGGCGGCGGCTGGTTCGGCTACCTGTCCTACCCCGATCCGGGCGCCGACGGGCTGGGCCCGCGGATCCCGGAGGCCGCAGGCGGTTGGTCGGACGCGGTGCTGCGGTGCGACCGCGACGGGCTGTGGTGGCATGAGAACCTTACCGGCGCAACGCTTCCCGGCTGGGTCGAGGAAGCCCTGCGGTCGGCTCCGGCCGAGCGGGACGCGGTGATCACCTGGAGTGAGGCCGATCGGGACGCGCACCGGCGCGGGGTGCTGGACTGCCTGGAGGCGATCGCGGCCGGCGAGGTGTACCAGGCGTGCGTGTGCACACAGTTCGCCGGCACCCTCCACGGCACACCGGCCGACTTCTTCGCCAAGGTCGCCGCGCGCACGGCGCCGGCCCGCGCCGCGTTCGTCGCCGGGGACTGGGGTGCGGTGGCGTCGCTGTCGCCGGAGCTGTTCCTGCGCCGCCGCGGCGAAGCGGTGACGTCGAGCCCGATCAAGGGCACGCTGCCCGACACCGCCGACCCGGCGGCGCTGCGGGCGTCGGTCAAGGACGTCGCGGAGAACATCATGATCGTCGACCTCGTCCGCAATGATCTGGGCCGGGTCGCCCGCACGGGTTCGGTGTCGGTGCCCGAACTGCTGGCGGTCCGGCCGGCTCCCGGCGTGTGGCATCTGGTCTCGACGGTGTCGGCCCGGGTGCCCACCGACCTGCCGATGGCCGACCTGCTGGAAGCGACGTTCCCGCCGGCGTCGGTCACCGGCACCCCGAAGACCCGGGCCCGGCGGCTGCTGACCGGATGGGAGCCGTCACGACGCGGGATCTACTGCGGCACAATAGGTCTGGCTTCACCAGTGGCGGGCTGCGAGCTCAACGTCGCGATCCGCACGGTGGAGTTCGCCGCCGACGGCAGCGCGGTGCTCGGCGTCGGCGGAGGCATCACCGCCGACTCCGACCCCACCCGCGAGTGGGAGGAGTGTCTGCACAAGGCCGCCCCGATCATCGGCCGTGGCGCCGGCTCACTGGCGCGCGCGTAGCACCGCGTCGTAGAGCTCGCGCTTGGACGGGGCGCCCGGATTGGCAGCGACCACCTGCGCGCACGCGTCCTTCACGCGCATGCCGTCGTCGACCAGACGGTTCACCTCGACCACCAGCTCCGCCGGGTCCGCCGACGGCGTCGCACCGGCCAGCACCACGGTGATCTCGCCCAGTACCCCGTCGGCGGCCCATTCGGCGAGCTCCCCGAGGGTGCCACGGACGACCTCCTCGTGCGTCTTGGTCAGTTCCCGGCACACCGCCGCGCGGCGTCGGGGGCCCAGCACCTCGACGGCGTCGCCGAGGGTCTCGGCAAGCCGGCGCGGTGACTCGAAGAACACGCAGGTGCGCGGCTCGGCGGCCAGCGACTGCAGCCAGGTGCGACGGGCGGTCTGTCGGCGCGGCGCGAAGCCCTCGAAACAGAACCGTTCCGACGGCAGGCCGGCGACGGCCAGCGCGGTGGTGACCGCCGACGGGCCGGGCAGGCATTGCACGGGCAGCTCGTTGTCCACACACGCCGCCACCAGCCGATAACCGGGGTCGCTGATCAACGGCATCCCCGCGTCACTGACCAGCAGCACGGTCGCACCGCCCTTGATGTCGTCGAGCAGCGCGGGCACCCGGGAGGCCTCGTTCTGGTCGTAGAGGCTGACGATCCGCCCGGCGGGCTTCACCTCCAGCGCCGTCGCCAGCGTGCGGACCCTGCGGGTGTCCTCGGCGGCGATCACGTCGGCGCTGCGCAGCGCCCGCACCAGCCGCGCCGACGCATCCGAGGGCTGCCCCAGCGGCGTGGCGGCCACCAACAGTCGTCCGGCCGTCATGCCACACAGCCTACGATCGCAGGCGTGAGCGCCACCGCGGACGTGAGGAGCGAGAGCACCTTCGCCGACCAACTCCACAGAAGCGGTCGCTCGGTCCCGGTCATCAGCCCCGGCCCGGTGATCCCGGTCGCCGACTTCGGCCCGCTGGACCGGATGCGGGGCTGGGTGATGACCGCCGTGATCACCGCGCTCGCCGCGATCACCAGGTTTTTGAACCTCGGTTCCCCCACCGACGCGGGCACCCCGATCTTCGACGAGAAGCACTACGCGCCGCAGGCCTGGCAGATGCTGCACAACGGCGGGGTCGAGGACAATCCCGGCTACGGCCTGGTGGTGCATCCGCCCGTCGGCAAGCAGCTGATCGCGCTCGGCGAGGCGATCTTCGGCTACAACGGCCTGGGCTGGCGATTCACCGGCGCGGTGTGCGGGGTCATCCTGGTGCTGCTGGTGGTGCGCATCGCACGCCGGATCAGCCGATCCACCCTCGTCGGTGGGGTCGCCGGCCTGCTGCTGATCGCCGACGGCGTCAGCTTCGTCACCGCCCGGACCGCGCTGCTGGACGGCTTCCTGACGGTGTTCGTGGTCGCGGCGTTCGGCGCTCTGATCGTCGACCGTGACCAGGTGCGGGAACGGATGCATGTGGCGTTTCTGGAAGGCCGGATCGCCGAGACGGCGTGGGGGCCGCGTCTGGGGGTGCGGTGGTGGCGGTTCGGCGCCGGTGTGCTGCTCGGGCTGGCATGCGCGACGAAGTGGTCGGGCCTGTACTTCGTGATGTTCTTCGGCATCATGACCGTCGCGTTCGACGTCGCCGCCCGCAAGCAGTACCACGTGCCGCGGCCGTGGCTGGGCGCCTTCCGCCGCGACGTCGGTCCGGCACTGTACGCGCTGGTACTGATCCCGTTCGGGGTGTACCTGGCGTCCTACACGCCGTGGTTTGCCTCCGAGACCGCCGTGGACCGCTATCAGGTGGGACGCTCCCTCGGACCGGACAGTGCGCTGCCGGTCCCGGACGCCCTCCGGTCGCTGTGGCACTACACCTACGCGGCCTACCGCTTCCACTCCGGCCTGACCAATGCTGACGGCAACCACCACCCGTGGGAGTCCAAGCCGTGGGCCTGGCCTATGTCGCTGCGCCCGGTGCTGTACGCGATCGACACCGAGAACGTGTCGGGGTGCGGTGCGCAGTCGTGCGTCAAAGCGGTGATGCTGGTCGGCACGCCGGCGCTGTGGTTCCTCGCGGTGCCCGTGCTGGCCTGGGCGGTGTGGCGGTCGTTCGTGAAGCGGGACTGGCGGTATGCCGCGCTGCTGGTCGGCTACAGCGCCGGCTTCCTGCCCTGGTTCGCCGACATCGACCGGCAGATGTACTTCTTCTACGCCGCGACCATGGCGCCGTTCCTGGTGATGATCATCGCGATGATCCTCGGCGACATCCTGTACAAACCGGGGCAGAACGCCGAGCGGCGGACCCTGGGGCTGCTGGTGGTGTGCAGCTATGTGGCGCTGGTGATCACGAACTTCGCGTGGCTGTACCCGATCCTGACCGGGCTGCCGATCTCCCAGCAGACGTGGAACATGCAGATCTGGCTGCCGTCCTGGCGGTAGCCGCGTTCGCCTCGCGAAACCGCCACCACGGTAGTCAGCTGTCGCGATCCGCTACCGTGATGGCGGTTTCGCGAAGTGCTAGAGCGGGTCGCGGCCGGCCGGACACGACATGCAGCGCGGCCCGCCACGGCCGGTGCCGAGCTCCGAGGCCGCGATCGGCAGCACTTCGATGCCCGCATCCATAAGGCGCGCATTGGTTTCGGTGTTGCGCTCGTAGGCCACCACCACACCCGGCGCCAGTGCCAACGTGTTGTTGCCGTCGTCCCATTGCTCACGCTCGGCGGTGACGGGGTCCAGCCCGGTGTCGATCACCCGCAGCTTGCCGATCCCCATCGCGTGGGCCGCCGCGTCGACGAACGGTGCGGCACGGTCGATCTTCACCCCGCTGGACTCGCGCCGGATGGTGAACGCCGTCAACGAATCCTGGATGTTCGGGTACATCACCACGGCATCGGTGTCGACCATCGTGCACACCGTGTCCAGGTGCATCTGCGCGCGTTCCTGGGCGATGGGCACCGCCAGCACGGTGTGCGCGAGGTCGTCGTCGAACAGGCTGCGCGCCAACGCCTCCGCGCCCGCCGGCGTCGTCCGCTCCCCCACTCCAACGGCCACCACACCGGGCGCCAGCAGCAGCACGTCGCCTCCCTCGATCGGCGCCGACCGTGACTCATACGCCCGCCGCACCCCGAGGAATCGGGGGTGGTGGGCGTAGATCAGATCGGTCAGGGAGGTCTCGCGCGCCCTGGCGTGCATCGACAGCGATGTGATCGCCACCCGCGGGCCGATCCAGAACGACGAGTCGCGGGTGAACAGCAGATTCGGCAGCGGGTCGATGACGAAGTCCCCGCCGTGGTGCATGCGCCGCACCAGAGACAGCTCGTGCTCCCCGAACGGCAGTTCGTCGAACGTCATCCCGGCCATCAGCACCCGGGCCAGCGCGGCGGGCTCCAGGGTGCGCAGGTACGCCGAGAGTTCCTGGGCCAGCGGCACTCCGAGGCGGCGCGCATCGACCGCGGCGGAGATGCCGTGCATCCGGGCCGCGCCGCTCTTGGCCAGCGCCTCGGTCAGCAGGTCACCGAGCAGCAGCACCTCCACGCCGCGCGAGCGCAGCAGCTCGGCGAACGCGTCGTGCTCTTGCTGGGCCCTGGCCACCCACGGCAGCCCGTCGAAGAGCAGCGTGTCGTTGTTGCGGGGCGTCAGCCGCTGCAGTTCGGGCCCTGGCCGGTGCAGGATCACAACCCGCAGCGTGCCGACTTCCGAGTTGCACCCGAGCGCGGCTTCAGTCACGTCTAGCACCGTAACCCGGATCGCCACCTCAACTAGGGTTGAGGTCATGGAGCGGCCCCACGAACTCACGCCGGGCGAGATGTCGGTGCGCAGCGGGGTGTCGGTGTCGGCGTTGCATTTCTACGAACGCGCTGGGCTCATCACCAGCCGTCGCACCGGCGGGAACCAGCGCCGCTACTCGCGCGACACACTGCGCCGGGTCGCGTTCATCCGGATGTCGCAGCGACTCGGCATCCCGCTGGCCCGGATCCGGGAAGCGCTGGCCACCCTGCCGTCGGACCGGGTGCCCACCAGCAAGGACTGGGCCAGGCTCTCGGCGGGGTGGCGGCAGGATCTCGATCAGCGCATCCTGCATCTGCAACGGCTGCGCGACAATCTCGCGGGCTGCATCGGCTGCGGGTGCTTGAGCCTCAAGGTGTGCGCGCTGGCCAATCCCGGCGACATGCTCGCCGAGGAGGGCCCGGGCGCAGCCCGGCTCTGAGGGTTCCGGTTCCCGATGTTCACACCGTCTTCGAACGGGTGTGCGATAGAGTGCAGGGTATGGAGCCGGCTGTGCAAAGCTCTCTGTTCGACCCCTCCGACCGCCGCGACCTCGGCGGCGGCGCGTGGCTGGAGGTGCGGTCCGGGTGGCTGTTCCAGGATGGTTCAGCCGACGACACGCTGTTCAGGGAGCTGCGTGATCAGATCCCGTGGCGTGCCGAGCGGCGCCAGATGTACGACCGGGTGCTCGACGTGCCGCGCCTGGTGAGCTTCCATAACCTGCTCGACGACCCCGTACCGCATCCGCGCCTGAAGCAGCTGCGCCGCCGCCTCAACGACGCGTACGCCGGGGAGCTCGGCGAGCCGTTCGTCACCGCCGGCCTCTGCCTTTACCGCGACGGCAACGACAGCGTCGCCTGGCATGGCGACAACATCGGCCGCAGCAGTACCGACGACACCATGGTCGCCATCGTAGGTCTGGGCGCGACAAGGGTTTTCGCGTTGCGCCCGCGCGGCGGCGGACCGTCGCTGCGGCTCCGTCACTGCCACGGCGACCTGTTGGTGATGGGCGGCTCGTGCCAGCGCACCTGGGAACACGCCGTGCCGAAGACCGCGCGGCCCACCGGTCCGCGCATCAGCATCCAGTTCCGCCCCCACGACGTCCGGTGACGACGGCTCAGCCCCTGACCAGCCCGACCGTCTGCGCGACGAGGTCGCGGGCGCGCTGGGTGTCCACCCGGGCCACCGGCTTGTCGGCGACCACCAGCGGGTTGGCGGTCACGATCACGATGAACGTCCCGAAATGGGCGACGTAGTTGTACAGCTCGCCGGTGCGCGGCCCCTGCGCCGTCGTCGTCTGCAGCACCCGGTGGGTGCCGACGGTGTGCACACCGTCGATCTGCGGGGCCTCCACGACCTCGACGAGGCCGCGCATCCCCGGCCCGTTGAAGCTCACCTTGCGGCACTGGTCGGCGGGGGTGTTGGCGGAAACGGGCTCGGAGGTCTCGACGGCGATCACGATGTAGCGCACACCGTCACCCTCGGCGGTGGTGGCCGCCATGTTGCCTTTGACGCCGTCAGGGATGGCCTGCTCGTCGGCGGCCTGCCCGCAGTCGGCCGGATCGAAGGTCAGCCCGGGCGGCAGCTTCTGCGCGGTCAGGTACTGCGGGTCGATGGCCGCCGGACCCACCGAGTGGACCGTGAACGACGCCGGGAAGTCGGCTTTCAGGTCCGAGACCCGGGCGATGTCGGCGTTGGAGTGATCCTCGGACTGCGCGGCCCCGCACGCGGTTGCCAGCGCCGCGCACATCACCGCGGCGGCCGCCCGGAGGCTCGGAGGGTTTGACATCGCCGCCAATGTACCCGGGCAGCCCGGCTCAACCGCGCAGCGCCGACACCGTTTCGGCGAGCAGTCCGGATGCGAAATCACGACTGAGCACGGGGTGCGGCGACCCGGGGTCTGTGAGCACCGCGACGAAACAGATGTGGTCACCCAGGTAGGCGACGAAGGTCTCGGCATGCGTGCGGGTCTCGGTGCCGCCCTCGACGACGGTGGTGGCGGCACTGCTCATCCCGACGGTCCTGGCGGCGGGGATGTCCGGACCCGGCACGCCGGTCACCACACCCGTCGTGTGCCCCGACGCCACCGTCCACTGCGAGCAGCCCTCGTCGGGCGGCGCAGCAGGCGCCGCGTCGGCGGTGCCGGCGACCAGCGCGTAGACGATCCCGCCAGGGCCGGAGGCCGACCATCCCCGCGCGGTGACCGGATCGACCGCAGGCGCACCCAGCACCGCGCAGTGTCCGGGATCGACGGTGGGTGTGTCGCTCAGGCCCCACACGGCGAACGGCGACGGCGGCCCGGTGTAGGCGGTCACCTCGTAGTCCTCGGGCAGGCGGTCGCGGGCGCGGTCGATGCGCGCCGGGTTGACTGTGTGATCGACCGCCGGCGACGGGGCGGGCGCCGGTACCGGTTCCGGCGGCGCCGCGCAGGCGGCACCGGCCAGCGCCAGCGCGAAGAGGGCGAACAGCCTCACGGGCTGTTGATACCACGCCGGACCGGGCGGGCACGGGTGCGACGCTCAGGCCGCGTCGGCGGTGTCCCGGTCCGACGGCACATCGGAGGTGTCCCGGTCCGACGGTACGTCTGAGGTGTCCTCGCGCTCGGCGGGTGTCACCGGATGCCGCTCTTCGGCTTCTGGCGACGTCGGGTCGACGTGCTGCGCCGATTCTTCGTCGGGTTCCGCGAGTTCGACCTCTTCGTCGGGTTCAGCGAGCTCGGCCTCTTCGTCGGGTTCTGCGAGCTCGATCTCGGTTCGGGCCGGGGGCCCCGTGCCGCCGCCTGCGGGTTCCTCGTCCCCGCCGCCATGTTCGCTTTTCCCCGACGCAAGACCGGACTCCCGTTGCGCCGCATCGTTTCTGATTTCCGGCGAGGCGCCGGCCGGTAGGTCCGGACCGCCGACACCGAAGGTGCCCGGTTCGGTGGTGCGCAGCACGCGCCCGAGTCCCAGTCCTTGGGTGAAGTTGTCGACGGCCACCGGGATCGACGCGACGAGCCTGCCCGCCAACCCGATCACGCTCGTGACCGGCCGCCAGCTCATGAGTCTCGGCACGCCCGGGCCGATGTGACGGTCGTAGGCATCCTCGATGAGCACGCGCAGCGGCGCGTCGATCGCCTTGAGGATCGGCCGGGGCACGAACGGCGCGAACGGCTGGAGCAACGGCACGAGGTCGGTCTCGACGAGGTAATAGTCGGTGTCGCCCTCATGACCTTGGAACCGGGCCTGCCTGAGCGGCACGTCCACGGTCTCGCCGTGCAGCAGGCCGTATCCGAGCAACGCGTTCACCGTGGCGAGCAGGTTGAGCGGACGCACCGGGAAGTCCCCACCGAGCCCGTCGTACTGGCGCACCAGGTCGACGGTCGGGAACACCGGGCCGCCGCCGGCCAGCCTGGGCCCGTCGGTCGGTGACGCGCCGGGGAACGGGATCCGCAGGACAGGGATGGTCGGCCAGCGATGCAGTCGCATCAGCACGCCGCCGTTGGGCCGCATCGGATTCGCCACCAACATGAACGACATACCGGGATCGCCCGGTTCGTAGTCCCGGATGAGGTCGCGTTTGGCCAGCGAGGCGATCACGGCGCTCTGCGAGTAGCCGAACACACTCAGCGTGTCGCCGGCCTGCGGCGCACCGGTACCGACTCCGGGCGTCACCGCCGGGTCGGCGTTGAACACGCACTCCGCACCCGCCCGTACGCAGCGGTGCAGGTTCGCCAGGCCCTCGGCGACCGACGTCTCGAACGTCAACCGCCCAATCGGGAAGAAGTCCTCCGGGGTGACGACGGCCACGGCGTTGGTCACCGGGCCCGACGACCCCGCGAACGCCGGATCAAGGTGCCGGGTCACCGCGTTGTCGAGGTAGTCGGTGACGAACCGCGGGCCGTCCCGGGGTGCGGCCAGCGGATGGAAGGTGCCACCCATGATCAGCGCGGTGGTGTTCGCGGTCAGGGTCAGCGCGACCCCGGGCAACGCCCACGACACCGGCAGCGCCGCCACGCTAGCGAGCACTAAAAAGAGCGCCGCAATCGGGCGAATGACAAGCCCCATGTCCCGACCCCTCAACCATCGCGCCGGTACAGGCAACATGTACCACCACCCGAACGGCCGCGGACGATTTCGGCAAACACCGTCGGGGAGCTGCCAGCAAATTCATCAGGCTTGACCTCGAAATCCATCTCTCCAGCTCGATATGCTGCGCTGCGATCCGGCCTTCGTCGCGCACCGACCGTGTCGACCCACGGGGCCGGCGAACAGGAGACGACATGACCAACGCAATGCGGGCCGGCGTCACCGCGATCGCGGCCGTCGCACTCGGGATCGGGCTGGCCGCCTGCAGCTCGGACAACTCCGGCGAGGAGTCCGGCACCGAAGCGTCCGCGACGACGTCCGAGAGCGCCGCTCCCGACCAGGCGTCTCCATCGCCGACGCCGGCCGCGGGCCCGGGCAAGACACTGGCGCAGTACATCGAGGAGAGCGGCCTGACTGAAACGCCGGTGCTGCGCGGCGATCCGGGCGCACCGACGATCACCCTCCCGCTGCCCGCCGGCTGGGAGGCGGCAGGACCCCGGGCGCCCCAGGGCGCCTACGACGCGATCATCTACACCGCGGACCCGACGGCGACCACCCCTCCGACGATCGTCGCGTTCGTCTCCAAGCTCACCGGCGAGGCGGACCCGGCCAAGGTGATCGAGTACGCCCCCAACGAGACCCGCAACCTTCCCGGTTTCCAGGGCGCGGACAAGGGTGAGCCGAGCAATCTCGGCGGGTTCGACGCCACCCAGATCGGCGGCTTCTACACCAAGGACGGCATCAACCACATGGTGGCGCAGAAGACCGTCGTGATTCCCGGCCAGGACGGGCTGTTCGTGCTGAAGCTGACCGCGGACGGCACCGAGGATCTGGCGTATCCGTTGATGGAAGCCACCGCGGCCATCGACGAGCAGACCACGATCACCCCCTGACCCGGCTCAGGCGCGCGACAGCTCCGAGGCCTCGGCGATCTGTTCTGGGCTGGGCCGCACACCGGTGTAGCGCTCGAACTGTTCGGCGGCCTGCAGTGCGATCACCTGTGCGCCGGTGATCACCGGCACGCCGGCCGCCCGCGCGGCCCTGATCAAGGGCGTCTCCGACGGCAGGGCCACCACGTCGAACACCGTGGTGGCTTCGGCGATCGCGGCCTCACCGAACGCGATTTCGTGTTCCTCGGGCGCCCCGGCCATCCCGATCGGGGTGACATTGACCAGGATCGGCGCGGTGACGTCGGTGACGTGTGTGTAGCCGAGCCGGTCGGCCAGTACGCGCCCGCTGTCGGGGTTGCGCGCGACCACGAAGCCCGTGCCGAACCCGGCCCCGACGAAGGCCGCGCCGACTGCCTTGGCCATGCCGCCGCTGCCGCGGATCACCACCGGATCGTCGGGGTCGAGGCCGTGCTCGGCGATGAGTTGTTGCACCGCAAGGTAATCGGTGTTGGACGCGGTGAGCCGGCCACCCGGCACCGCGGTGTCGTTGACGATGGTGTTCACCGACTCGATGGCCTGTGCCGACGGCTCGACCTCGTCGACCAGCGCGAGCACGTCCTCCTTGAACGGCATGGACACCGAGCAGCCGCGGATGCCGAGCGCGCGCACCCCGCCGATCGCCGCTGCGATGTCGGTGGTGGTGAAGGCCTTGTAGAGGAAGTCGAGGCCGAGCACGTCGTAGAGGTGGTTGTGGAACCGGGTGCCGATGTTGCTGGGACGTCCCGCCAGCGAGATGCACACCGTCGTGTCCTTGCTCAGCGGCGGCCGGGTCATCCGGCGGCTCGGATCACCTGGCGCGCCATCTGGCGGATCTGAGTCACCAGTTCCCGTCCGAGGGGCAACTCCTCGACCGGCGGCACCGCGATCTCGGTGACCACGACGTTGAGATCGTCGCGGCGCCACGCCGCGCCGTAGCGGTCCAGAATCGAGCGCATCGCGTAGTTGTCGCTGAGCACGCGGGCGGTGAACCGCTGCACCCCGTCATACCGCGCCGCCACCGAGATCGCACTCATCATGAACGTCCCGATCCCTCTGCCCTGATACGCGTCGCCGACGATGAAGGCGACCTCCGCCTCGTCGGGGCGGTGCACGTCGCGGACGAACCGGACGTCGGCGACGACCGGGCCGTCGAAGCCCTCGGTCAGCACGAACACGAAGTGGTCCCGGTAGTCCACCGCGAACAGATAGGTCAGCAGCGACTTCGTCGGCGATCGCATCGACTGGAAGCGCCGGTACAGGGTCTCGGTCGAGAACTCGACCGGCCCGTTGGCGGTGCGCTCGACGTCACCCGGCAGCACGGGTCGCAGATGCAGGACGGTGCCGTCACGCATCGTGACCGGGATCGGGGTGATGAACGCGGCGATCCGCTGACGCGCGGTGCGCACCAAGCGGTCGACCATGCCCGGGATCTCGAGCATGGTGGCGAATGCCTCGCGGCCGCCGACCCAGCCGGTCAGCGGTTCGGTGGCCACCACCGTCGCCGTGCGCGGCGCGTCCCGCAGCAATGCGATCTCGCCGACGATCAGGCCGGGGTCGACCTCGACGAAGGTGTCATGGCCGTCGTCGCCGGCGTGGGTGACCTCGGCCCGACCGCTACCGATCAGCAGGAACGACACCGCCAGCTCACCCTGCTGCATCAGCACCTGACCCGCCGCCGCGGCGAGCGGGCGCAGCTGCGCGGCCAGCGGCACCAACGCCTCCACCGGGACACCGTCGAAGACGGTCAGCGCGGCCAGGTCATCGGCTCGCACGGTGGTCAGGCCGGACACAGACTCGAGGCTACGGGCGTGCGGGAATGTCCGGCAAGGAGGCGGCAAGACCGTCAGCAAACGCCCGTTTGTGAGTTGCATCGCGTTCGAGCGGTTCCGTCCCCCCGCCGGCGAACACGCTGTTGGATGGCTGTGAAGTCAACGGCAACGAAACGGTGTTGATGCAAAGGGATCAGCGGCGCGCTGGTCACTACGAGTGGTTCAGTGGCTACCTCGAGGCGCGCGGGGGGGCGCGCACGGTGCGCTTGTTGGTGGCCGGCACCGCACTGTCGATGTCGGGAGCGTTGCTCGTTCTGCTGCGCGGCGCGGGCGGACCGGACGGAACGGTCGAACGCGCGATGATGCTGCTCGCCGTCGGCGGCGGTGTGGCGGGTACGGCACTGTGGCTGTGGCGCTGGCCGACCCGGCTGCAGTCGGCCGCGTTCGTCGTGGTCACGTCGCTGTCGATCGCGCTGGCGTGTCTCGCTTATCCGGATCCGCTGGCGGGCCTACTCGGATGCATCGCGTTCAGCACGATCGGCGCGTTCGCCGCGTTCTTCCATTCGACGCGGTTGGTGCTGGGCATGGTCTTCATCGCCATCGCGGTGGCGTTCAGTCGAGCCGTCGAATTGGCCGAAGGCGGGCGGTTGGCGCTGGCCGCGGTTGATTTCGTCCTGGTGTTGCAGGCCAACATCACGATGCCCGTGGCCATCCACGCGCTGCTGCGGGCGTTGCGCGGGGACCTGGTCAACGCCGACCTCGACCCACTGACAGGGCTGTTGAACCGCCGCGCGTTCCACCGGCTCGTCCTCGGCATGTTCGACGGCCGGTCCGCCGACGCATATCTGTTGGTCGCACTGCTCGACCTCGACGACTTCAAGGGGCTGAACGACGCGCACGGGCATCTCGTCGGAGACCGAGCCCTGGTCGCCGTAGCTGACACGCTGCGGGCGACCGCGACACCGACGGCGGTGATCGCACGCAGCGGTGGGGAGGAGTTCCTGATCGCCGACGTGGTGTCATCGGCCGAGGCCGCCCAGCAATGCCAGCGGATCTGTGACGCCATCGCCGGACTGCACATCCCCGTCACCGTCACCGCCAGCCTCGGCACGGCCGTCGCCGCGCTCGACGGTGTGCGGCCCCGCGACCGCGACGGCGTCGTCGACCATCTCATCGCCGCCGCGGACATGGCGATGTACCGCGCAAAACGTAACGGCGGCAATCAATGTCATCACCACGGCGTCTGGGTGTCACCGGGTTCGGCCTGAGCGAACAAGAAAGTGAGGGAAATGTGCGTACTTTGATCACCGGAGTCGACGCCGAGGGCAGGTCGTGTGTCGTCAGCGACGGCGAGCTGACGCTGGACCGCCTGGCACCGGGCTTCGCGATGGGTGTCCCCTACGAGACGACGGCGACTCCACCGCCGGCGCGCCCCGAGGGCACCGCCCCGCTGATCGACCAGGGCATCGCGCCCGGCCTGATCCGCTGGATGGTCGTGGACCTGGGCCCCGACTCCGAGACGCCGATGCACCACACCGACACGATCGATTTGGAGACGGTGCTCTCCGGCACCGTCGAGCTGGTGCTCGACGACGGCGCGCACCGGCTTGAACAGGGCGATCTGGTGGTGCTGGCCGGCGTGGACCACGCGTGGCGGGCCGGGCCGCAGGGCTGCCGGCTCAGCGCGGTACTCATCGGAACCCCGCCGCCCGCCTGACAACCGAACGGAGACGACATGGACCGGGACACCTACGAGAAGGGCCGGCATATCCGTACCGAGGTTCTCGGCGCGGACTACGTGAACCGCGCCGCAGCCAACGCAGACGAGTTCTCGCAGCCGCTGCAGGATCTGGTCACCGAATACTGCTGGGGCGCGGTGTGGGGGCGTGACAGCTTGGCGCTCAAGACCCGAAGCATGCTCAACCTGGCGATGATCGCGGTGCTCAACCGGCCGCAGGAACTCGCCACCCACATCAGGGGCGCGCTGAGCAACGGGGTCACCCGCGATGAGATCCGCGAGATCTTCCTGCAGGTCGGTGTGTACGCCGGGATCCCCGCCGCCGTCGACAGCTTCCGCGTGGCCAAGGCCACGTTCGCCGAACTCGAAGACGAGTAGCCGGCCGTGGACCTGGGATTCATCGGGTTGGGGAACATGGGGTTCCCGATCATGAGCCGGCTGGTCGCCGCCGGGCACGAGGTGGTGGTTTTCGACACCCGCCCGGAAGTGGTGGCGCGGGCGGTTCAGCTCGGCGGTGTGCCCGGCGCGTCGGTGCGTGAGGTGGCCGACAAGGCCGCCACGGTGCTGGCGAGTCTGCCCACCCCACAGGCGTCCAACGACGTCGTCGCCGAGGTGGCCCGCGGATCGGCGGTGCGCCGGCTGGTCGATCTGTCGACCGTGGGACAGCAAGCGGCTCAACGTAACCGGGAACTGCTCGCCGTACATGGCGTCGCGGCGCTGGACGGCCCGGTCAGCGGTGGGGTACATGGCGCGCAGGCCGGCACGCTGGCGGTGATGGTGTCGGGCCCGCGGGCCGAATTCGAGGCCCTGGAACCGGTTTTCGCAGTGATCGGCCGGGCCATCTTCGTGTCCGAAGAGCCCGGCGCGGCACAGACCATGAAGCTGATCAACAACCTGATGGCGGCGACCACGCTGGCCGCGACCGCCGAGGTGGTGGTGATGGGCGTCAAGGCGGGGCTGGACCCTCAGGTGATGATCGACGTGCTCAACGCCGGCTCGGGCGGCACCCACGCCAGCCGTGACAAGTTCCCCCGCGCGGTGCTCCCCCGCACGTTCGACTACGGCTTCGCCACCGGTCTGATGACCAAGGACGTGCTGCTCTATCTGGACGAGGCGCGGGCTCTGGAATCACCGGCGGTTCTCGCGGAGTCGGTGGCGCGGCTGTGGGAGCAGACCCAGGCCGAAGAGGGCGCAGCATCGGATTTCACATCGGTGGTCAAACCGATGGAGCGGATCGCCGGTGTGACGATCGGACCGACGTGACGCAGGCGATATTGCTAGCACGCTAACAGTTAGTGGACTATGTAACTTATGGCCGCGCCCGTCACCGAGGATCTCGACCCGCTCGCTCTCGAGCGGCAGGTCTGTTTCGCGCTGGCGGTGACCAACCGCGCCGTCCTGGCCGTGTACCGGCCACTGCTGGAACCGCTCGGGCTGACCCACCCGCAGTACCTGGTGATGCTGTCGTTGTGGGATCACCAGAAGCAGTCCGCGGCACAGCAGAGCGCACTGTCGGTCAAGCAGATCGCCAAGACGCTGCAGCTGGATTCGGCCACCCTGTCGCCGATGCTCAAGCGGTTGGAGGCGATGGGGTTGGTCACCCGTGCCCGCAACGCCGCCGATGAACGGACCACCGACATCGCGCTCACCCCGGCCGGTGCCGCACTGCGCGAGCGTGCGGTGGAGATCCCGGCGGCGGTCGTGGCGCGGCTCGGGGTCGACCTGGCCGAGCTGGAGCATCTGCACGACGTCCTGACCCGCATCAACTCAGCCGCCCAGGCCGCGGACGCGGTGGCGTCGTCCTGAATCCCGTCCCCCGAAGGAGACCAACAATGGCCCATGATGAGCCGCAAGGCACCGATAAACCCAATATCTGGCAGTACCTCACCTATTGCTATGGGCGCCGGCTGCCGAAATCGATGGACCGCTGGGTCGCCGAGGATCTGGCCGGCCAGGGCGCGATCCGCAGGCACATGATCCGCTACGCCATCCCCCCGCTGTTTGTCCTGGCCCCACTGTGGCTGCTGCCCGCGTCGGTCTACATGCGCATCGAGATGACGGTGCCGATCTACATCTGGGCGCTGCTGATGGGGCTGGCGTTGAACAAGGTGTGGCGCCGGCACCGCCTGGCCACCCACGGGCTCGACCCGAACCTGGTCGACGTGATCAAGCGCAAGAAGGACGCGCAGATGCACGAGGACTACGTCCGCCGGTTCGGCCCGCGGCCTGACGACGCCCAGGCGCACTCCAACAGCAGTCCGTTCTGAGGGGTTTTCCGTCGGCGACCCCGGGTACGCGGAGCGTCGGCAGTGGGGTCATCAAGCGGTGTGGTTGCGCCCGGCTCTCTGTGAGGCGGTCGCCTGGGTAACCACCGGTGTTGAGAGCCCAGCATCAGGGCTGGGTGGCCGCCGCGAAAATCGGTCCGCGGGTGCGCCAATCGGGGGATAAACGAGAAATCCCCGGCCAGTGGCCGGGGATTTTCCGTATTGATGTGTGGAGCTAAGGGGAATCGAACCCCTGACCTACTCGATGCGAACGAGTCGCGCTACCAACTGCGCCATAGCCCCTGGTGCCGGTACAGGTTATCAGCCACCGGTCACCGGCAGAAATCGGTAGGTCCTCTACTGCCCCGCTGCACGCGGCAGGTCGTAGTGTCGCGAGAACGGCACGTAATCGAGGTGTTCGAACGCCGGGTCCTCGTCATCGATCTCCAGCACCGCAGCACCGGGCCTGCGCAGCCGGGCGGGGGTCACGTCGAACTCCGGGTCGCTGGTGTTCTCGACGCCGAGCCGCGACCTGGCCAGCCGCTGGGCGCGGCGCCGGCGCAACTGCTCCTCGATGCGGGTCTGACGGCGCAGGTAGGCCAGATAGAGCGCGGTGACCACGCCGACGGCGCCACAGACCCACCACATCGACGACGACCACGTGAACGCCGCGACGGCGCTGGTCAACAGCAGCACGCCCATCACCGCGATGGTGCGGGCACGGAACCGGTACTTGCGAGCCGACACCGCCGCGGCCGTGGTCGACTCCCGGCGCCGGCGCCGCGCCTCGCTCATCGAGTCCGCCATGCGCGGCTCGGTGTCCTCCGGCGCCTCGGACTCCCCGGCCGGCCGGCTCTTTGCCGCCGCCTCGGCCTGCACCGGCTCGTCGTCCTCGTACTCGTACTCGTCGTCGATCACCGAGTACACCCCGGTGTCCTCGGACGTGTCGCGTCCGGGGTCCTGCGACGCCGCATGAACCCGCTGTCCTTCCGGCTCCGCCGTGTGGTCCGCATCGGCGGTGAACTCGTCGGACGCGGCCGCGACGGGGGCGGACTGCTCGTCCTCGGCCATCGACCGGGCCACGGGCAGCGCGCCGGAGTCCTCGACGACGTCCACATCGAGGTAATCGGGTTCGGCGTCGGCCGCCTCCGCCTCGGCGGCGACCATCACCACCGCGGCGCCGGGTGCGCGGTCCTCGGCGTCGTCGGCGTCGTCCTCGGACGGCCGCCAATGCGGGTCGCTGCGGTGGCCGGCCGCGGGCCCGCGCCGACGCAGCCGCGCACTGGCACCGCTGTTGAGCACGCGGGTGGCCAGCGCGACGTCGCTGGTGCGGCGCACCGCATCGCGCTTGCTGATCAGCATCGGAACAAGCACGAAGAGCCAGAGCACAACGAGCGAGATCCAAAGAAGAGATTGGGGGATGCTTGGCATGGCGCCTGCTCCTTTCCCCATCAGGCTAGGTCTGTGACCAGCGCATCCGTGGGCGGCGCGCCGACACAATTACACACCTGTAATTCGCTGGAGACAAGCACCAATAGTCACACGTGTCACATCAGTAACACGCACCGGTTCGTGCGCAGGACTCAATTTCGCGTGACGACGCAAATGGAAATGGCCAAATTGCGCCGACTCACGGAACGGGGTCAGGCCCACGAGGCGCGACCGGCCCGCACCAGCGCCGCGGCCACGCTGCCGTTCAACTCCTCGATCCTGAGCGCCACCAGCAGGTGATCGCGCCACGCCCCGTCGACGTCAAGATATCGCTTCAACAGGCCTTCCTCGCGGAAACCGACCTTTGCCAGAACGGCCCGGCTCGCGCCGTTCTCCGGCCGCACGGTGGCCTCGACGCGATGCAGCGTCACCGGCCCGAAACAGTGGTCCAACCCCAGCGCCAGCGCCGCGGTGGCGACCCCTCCGCCGGTGAACTCACTGGCCACCCAGTAGCCGATCCACGCCGACCGCAGCGCGCCGTGGGTGACGTTGCCGATCGTCAGCTGCCCGGCGAACTGGCCGTCGAGTTCGATCGCGTACGGCAGCATGCGGCCTTTGCGGGCCTCCGAGCGCAGCCCCGAACACACCGAAGGCCACGACGAAACAGCATGGCGCAGTTCCCAATTCAGCTCCGCAGTAGGTTCCCACGGCTCGAGGTGTGCGCGGTCGGCCAGTCGGATCCTGCTCCACTGCGCGGCGTCGCGCAGCCGGACCGGGCGCAACCGGACCACCCCCGCAGGGACCCGCAGCGGGCCGACCGCCAGCGGCCAGCCGGGATGCTGCGACCGTGAACTCAAGAGGTTCATCACCGCCGCCATCTCGCGTTCACCCGCGTTGGGCCAGGAACGCGACGTCGACGATCTCCCCGGTACGGATCTGCTCGGCCTCGCTGGGAACGACGACCAGACAGTTTGCCTCCGCCAGCGTCGCAAGGAGGTGCGACGACGCCCCGGGCCCCCCGCCCAGCGCCTGCACCAGGTACTCACCGGTGTCCTGGTCGCGCATCAGCTGTCCACGCAGGAAGCCCTTGCGACCGGCGACCGACTCGATCGGCGACAAGGCCCGCGCCTGCACGATGCGTCGCATGGCCTGCCGCTTGCCGAGCGAGAGCCGGATCAGCGGGCGCACCATGACCTCGAACACGACGAGCGCACTGACGGGGTTGGCGGGCAGCAGGAACACCGGAACTCCGTCTGCGCCGAGCTGGCCGAACCCCTGGACCGAACCGGGGTGCATCGCGATGCGGGTGACCTCCATGTCGCCGAGTTCTGCGAGCACCGCCCGCACCCCCTCGGCGGCGGCGCCGCCGACCGCGCCGGCGATGACGACGACTTCAGACCGGCTGAGCTGACCCTCGACCACTTCGCGGAGTTTCTTGGGGTCGGCGGAGACGATGCCGACACGGTTCACCTCGGCGCCGGCATCGCGACCGGCGGCTGCCAACGCATAGGAGTTCACGTCGTAGACCTGGCCGTTACCGGGGGCGCGCGAGATGTCGACGAGTTCACCACCGACCGAGAGCACCGACAGCCGCGGCCGCGGATGCACCAGCACCCGCTCGCGACCGACTGCGGCGAGCAGACCCACCTGCGCGGCGCCGATGATCGTGCCCGCGCGCACCGCCACATCTCCGGGTTGCACGTCGTCGCCCGTGCGGCGCACGTAGGCCCCCGAGCGCACGCCGCGCAGCACCCGCACCCGGGACGCACCGCCGTCGGTCCAGCGCAGCGGCAGCACGGCGTCGGCGAGCGTGGGCATCGGCGCCCCGGTCTGCACGCGTGCCGCCTGCCTGGGCTGCAGCCGGCTGGGTGTGCGGGCGCCCGCCTCGATCAGCCCCATCACCGGCAGGCTGATCTCCCGCGGGCGGCTCTCATCGCGGTCGGCGTCACCGTCGGCGCTCTCCTCGGCAGGCGCGCCTCCGACACCGAGCACGTCGACACTGCGCACCGCGTAGCCGTCGATGGCGGCCTGATCGAACCCGGGCAGCGGACGCTCGGTGACGACCTCCTCGGCGCACATGAGACCCTGGGCTTCGGCGATCGCCACCCGCACCGGCCGCGGCGCCACCGCGGCAGCTGCTACCCGGGCTTGTTGCTCCTCCACCGAACGCACGGCACGCCTTTCTCACCTCGCATGGGCTGGCGCCGACCGATCGGTCGGCGGATGCGCTCGATCGCAGCCGCTACTGCTCGGACGTCGCCGGAGCGAGGCCCAGCCGCTCGACCAACCACCGGCGCAATTCAGGCCCGTAGTCGTCCCGCTCCAACGCAAAGTCAACCGCAGCCTTCAGGTAGCCCCCGGGATTTCCCAGGTCGTGTCGAGATCCGCGGTGGACGACCACGTGGACCGGATGACCCTCCTCGATCAGCAACGCGATGGCGTCGGTGAGCTGCAACTCGCCACCGGCGCCACGCGGAATGCGCCGTAGCGCGTCGAAGACGGCGCGGTCGAGCACATAGCGCCCGGCCGCGGCGAAAAGCGAAGGTGCGTCTTCGGACTTCGGCTTCTCGACCATCCCCTTGACCCGCAGCACGTTCGGGTTGGTGGCGTCCGGCACCTCCTCGACGTCGAAGACGCCGTAGGCGCTGATGTCCTCGCGATCCACCTCGATCGCGCACAGCACGGTGCCGCCGCGCTTGGCGCGCACCTTCGACATGGTCTCCAGCACACCGGTCGGCAGCACGAGGTCGTCGGGCAGCAGCACCGCGAGCGCGTCCTCGTCATCCGACAGGCTGGCCTCCACACAGCCGACGGCGTGGCCGAGACCGAGCGGTTCGGCCTGCACGACCGATTCAACCTTGATCAGGGCCGGGGCGCGCCGGACCTTTTCCAACATCGTCTTCTTGCCCCGCGCCTCCAGCGTGCCCTCGAGCACGAGGTCCTCGACGAAGTGCGCGACGACGCCGTCCTTGCCCTCGGAGGTGATGATGATCAGACGTTCGGCGCCGGCTTCGGCCGCCTCGGCGGCGACCAGTTCGATGCCCGGCGTGTCGACAACCGGCAGCAGCTCTTTCGGCACCGTCTTGGTCGCGGGAAGAAAACGCGTCCCCAGCCCCGCTGCGGGGACGACCGCGGTGCGCGGGATAGCAACTTCAGGCCGGTTCATCGTTCACACACTAACCTCTCTGAGTCGGTTGTTCCTTCCTTACCCGTCGTTAAGAGGACTAGTCGGTGTCGTCGACCAAATCAGAATTGCGGACCGAAATCCTCAGCGCGCGTCGGTCATTGACTCAGCAAATGCGAGTCCGCGAGGCCGCACAGCTGGCCCGTCATCTGGGCGCCCTGATTCCCGCTGGAACCACGGTGTGCGCGTACCTCCCGGTCGGCTCGGAGCCGGGGTCGGCGGCCATGGTCGACGATCTGGTCCGGCGCGACTGCACGGTGCTGCTGCCGGTGGCCCGTGAGGACGGTGACGGCACTCCCCTGCCGCTGCGGTGGGGACGGCACACGCCGGGGGCTCTCGTCGCGGCGCCGTTCGGTCTTCAGGAACCGCCGCCGCCGTGGCTGCCCGCCGGGGAGATGCGCAGCGCCACCGTGGTTCTGGTCCCGGCGCTGGCCGTCGACCGCAGCGGGGCACGGCTGGGGCGCGGCGCCGGCTACTACGACCGCACCCTGACCCTCGCGGAACCCGGCGTGCTGTTGGTGGCGGTCGTACGCGACGACGAGCTCGTCGACCGCCTGCCTTCCGAGCCGCACGATGTGCGGATGACGCATGCCCTCACACCACGGCAGGGGCTGGTGGCGCTGGCCGGCGGCCGGGAATGGCACGGTCCCGCTGGCGGTTCTAGCACTTGAGCCGGTAGAGTGCTAAGAAGTTTGACCACCTCGGAGGTTTGAGTGCCCACTTATTCCTATGCGTGCACCGAATGCAGCAACAAGTTCGACGTGGTGCAGGCGTTCACCGACGATTCGCTGACCGAGTGCCCGAAGTGCGCCGGACGGCTGCGCAAGGTGTTCGGCAAGGTCGGCGTGGTCTTCAAAGGCAGCGGCTTCTACCGCACCGACAGCCGGGAATCCGGGAAGAGCTCGAGTTCGGGCAGCTCGTCGAACGGCTCGGAGTCGTCGTCCACCACCTCTTCCTCGTCCTCGTCCTCGGACAAGTCCGGTTCATCGGACAAGTCCGCGTCGTCGACCACTTCTTCGGCACCCGCGGCCGCCGCGTCCAGCTGACGCGGCGAGTTATCCACAGCTTTCGCAATCTCCGCTGAATCGCGCTGTCCGCTCTGCCTAGCGTGGACCCATGGGGCATCCGCTGGACCGGTCGACTCTCGATCGCGTGTCCCGAGCACTGCGCCCCGACTGGACGCACACCGCGGCCGCCCGGCGGACGCTCGCAGCGGCGCTGGTCATCCTGGCGGCGGTCGCCGCGTGGCGGGGTGATCCGGGCGCCGACATGTCCGATGTCGTCGTGACGACCCACGACCTGTCTCCCGGGACCGAGCTCACCGCCGCCGACCTGCACGTCGAGGCACGGCCGGCCGCCACCATTCCGGACGGCGCGCACAGTTCCGTCGACGCGGTGGTGGGCACAATGCTCGCCGGGCCCGCCCGCCGCGGCGAAGTGCTGACCGACATCCGGCTACTCGGACCCCGGCTCGCCGAGTCCGCTGCCGGGCCTGACGCGCGGATCGTGCCGATTCCGCTGGCCGATGCGGCGCTGACGGATCTCGTCCGACCCGGAGATGTCGTCGATATCGTGGCCGCCCCCGCCGACGAGGCCGCCGATGCTCGCCTGATCGCGACCGACGCGGTGGTGGTCCTGGTCTCGGCGAAAGAAAGCGGGGTCGGTGCGCGCGGTTCGGGCCGGGTGGTCCTGGTGGCCCTACCGGCCGCCGCGGCGAAATCGGTCGCGGGCGCGGCCCTCGTCGAGGCGGTGACGCTGACCTTGCATTAGCTGATGAACCGCAGAACGCAAACCGCCCCCGGGGTTCCCCAGGGGCGGTTCGCGTAGGTCAGATCACCAGTCGCCGATACCGGGACCGGTCGGGTACTCACCCTCGAACGCGGACGCGGTGGTCCCGACGACAGCCTTGACGCTGTCACGGACCTCGCCGAACGCGTTGATGATGCCGGCGTCCGCGACCCGCGACTCGGAGATGCCGCGCGCGACGCCGAAGTCGTTGATGCGGATCACCGAGAACTCCGTGGCCTGCCGGCTCGTCACGGTCGGGCCGGGGCCGACTTCCTCGACATCCGCGCTGGCCGTACCGCTACCGAGTCCGGCGAAAGCTGTGGCCACGGCGAACGAGCCCAGGCCCAGAACACCCAGCTTCTTGGAACTGCGGGTAGACGCTTTGGCATGCTTGGCCATCAGCATTCCCCTTTGATAAGCGGACACAAGTGTCCTCGTTACGATTTCAGGCTTCCATAGAGTAGCAGTCAGAAACGCCGTGTGCGCGCCGAGCGGAAGATTCGATTTCGGCGGATCTTCGCAGGTCCACCACCGTTTCCTGTGAGTTTGTTGGACGTTCATGTCGGGCCGCCGCGCACCGACGTCGGATCGCCGCCGGGGAGCGCGAAGTCAGCCTGAACTCGTTGCCCACCAACGCTTTCCGCATCAGCTCGGGCGGCAGGGCGCAACAGTGCCGGTCCTGGGCATCTCCGAGGTGGCCCGCAAACAGGGTGGACAGGCTAAATTCCGGGAAGCCGCTCGACAACAGACCGAAAGGGGTGACCTTCATGTTGAAGGGGTTCAAGGAGTTCATCGCGCGGGGAAATGTCATCGACCTCGCCGTCGCCGTCGTCATCGGCGCCGCGTTCACCGGCCTGGTGACTGCCTTCACCGAGAACGTCATCCAGCCGCTCATCGACCGGATCGGCGCGGGCCCCGAGACCGAGTACGGCATCCTGCGAATCCCGTTGGGCGGCGACCAGTTCGTCGACCTCAACGCGGTGCTGTCGGCAGCGATCAACTTCCTCATCGTCGCCGCCGTCATCTACTTCGTGATCGTGGTGCCGTTCAAGAAGATCCGGGAGCGCGACAAGAAGGTGGAGTCGGCCGAGACCGAGCTGACGTTGTTGACCGAGATCCGCGACTTGCTGCGCACCAATGGCGACGCCGGCGCCGCGGTCGGCAAGCACGCCGGCAAGGGTGTGCAGGACCATTCCGAGGAATGAGGAAGTCTCCCAAGACACGAAACGGCCCCCGGCACATCGCCGGGGGCCGTCTCTGTAGAACCTTGTGTCAGTTCATGTTCCAGGGCTCGCCGTAGGTGGTGACGCTGTCACCGGTCGACGAGATCAGGCGGGCGAACGGACGCAGCAGCACACCACCGGCAGCACCGGTCACCGTGCCGTGGGCGTTGGACACCGCCACCGAACCGGTCGGGCCGGCCACGTCCACCGAGAAGGTCGCGACCTCCTGGATACCCGGGCCATTGCCCAGATCCGCCGAGATCGACACACCCGGGAACAGCGGCGGGGTCACGATGCTGTCAGCCAGGTTGCCGTCCAGGCCCCAGCCGTCGAACGCGATGTTCGGGGTGGTGTAGCTGAAGTTGATGCCCACACCCAGCGACCACGGGAAGCCGACCTGGTAACCCAGCTCCAGCGTGCCCTCGAAGTCATCGGCGCCCTCGCCGGCCACGATGTAGGTCGCCTTGCCCGAGTGGAACCACTCACGGGTCAGGCGGTTGCGGTCCAACGGAAACACGCCGTTGAGGAACGTGTCCCACTGCTGGATCGTCAACGTCCGGCCCTGGCCGTCGACCAGGCTCAGCTCGTTGTCCAGCCCTGCGTGCGAAGTGCCAGTGCTCACGAACAACGCCGCGATGGACGCGACCATCGCGATCAGCACCCGGGTGATTGCCTTCATCTTCTTCCTTCGTTTGTGTTGGGGTTGAACATCTGCGCCTGGGAAAACCGAGAGAACGTGCTTGGTGAGATCAGCCCCCGGATGTGAGCCGGGGGCCGATCACCGGAACTTCAGGTCAGTTCATGTTCCAGGGCTCGCCGTAGGTGGTGACGCTGTCACCGGTCGACGAGATCAGGCGGGCGAACGGACGCAGCAGCACACCACCGGCAGCACCGGTCACCGTGCCGTGGGCGTTGGACACCGCCACCGAACCGGTCGGGCCGGCCACGTCCACCGAGAAGGTCGCGACCTCCTGGATACCCGGGCCATTGCCCAGATCCGCCGAGATCGACACACCCGGGAACAGCGGCGGGGTCACGATGCTGTCAGCCAGGTTGCCGTCCAGGCCCCAGCCGTCGAACGCGATGTTCGGGGTGGTGTAGCTGAAGTTGATGCCCACACCCAGCGACCACGGGAAGCCGACCTGGTAACCCAGCTCCAGCGTGCCCTCGAAGTCATCGGCGCCCTCGCCGGCCACGATGTAGGTCGCCTTGCCCGAGTGGAACCACTCACGGGTCAGGCGGTTGCGGTCCAACGGAAACACGCCGTTGAGGAACGTGTCCCACTGCTGGATCGTCAACGTCCGGCCCTGGCCGTCGACCAGGCTCAGCTCGTTGTCCAGCCCTGCGTGAGAGGTGCCAGTGCTCACGAACAAAGCCGCGATGGACGCGACCATCGCGATTAGCACCCGACTGATTGCCTTCATCTTCTCCCTGCTCTGTCGCACAAAGCCCCGGCGGGGCTTCGCTCTGTCCGTGCCTGGCTACCGCTTACACCACACACCTCGCAAGACTTTCATGTGAGGAGAATTAAAAACCTCACATGTCGTTCTTACGATTCACTAATCGTTGACATGAGGAACATAACGGGGAGGCATCGGACCGGCAACGCGGAGCTCCGGGTGGTGTGGACCGGAACCGCTCGCTGCCCGTCGTTTGCTGGATAACCCCCGCCGACCCCCGGCCCCATCCGTGCGACCACGGAGTAAGGCTAGGGAAACCGTCGCGGATTGTGACCCCGCACTCAGCTATTCGCCGGCGGGTCCAGGTCCGTTACGCAAGTCACCTGCTGGTGCTATTGCGAAAACACAGGTCAGTCGTGGTGGGGCGGGACGTTGTCGCGCAGCCAGCGATCATGGTCTGCGTCATCCTCTGGCGAAACCGGTTCGCGCTCCTCAGGTGATACCTCGGGGAACGCCTCGCCGAAGACGCTGTTAACTAGGTCTTGCGGCCTCTTCCGATCTTGCATCACATACCGATCTTGAAGTGATGAAGATCACAGTTTGCTTGCGTCGCCTGTTCACCTGCTCGTAATACCGCAGGTAGGGCGCGGTTACGACAGTGAGGCGCGACGCGGGCCGGCAAGGGCTCGCGTCGCGCCGTCGCATCGCCGTTGTGAACAAACGAGAGCGCAGGCAACCCGCTTAGATCTCCAAACTGGATAGCTGAGCGATGATCTGCCCGGCCAGCGGCCCGAGGGTCGCCATGCCGTCGCGGACGGCCGCGCGGGACCCGGCCAGGTTGACCACCAGGGTGCTGCCGGAGATCCCGGCGAGCCCACGGGAGACTCCCGCGTCGATGATTCCCGCCGCCAGGCCGGAGGCACGGAGAGCCTCGGAAATACCCAACAGTTCCCGGTCGAGGAGCTCACGGGTCGACTCGGGGGTGACGTCGCGCGGCGTCACGCCGGTGCCGCCGACGGAGACGACGAGGTCCACGCCGCCGATGACGGCGGTGTTCAGGGCGTTGCGGATCTCCACCTCATCGGAGGACACCACGACGACACCGTCGACGACGAATCCCGCCTCCCCGAGCAGTTCGGTGACCAGCGGACCGCTGTGGTCCTCTTCGTCACCGTGGGCGGTGCGGTCATCGACGACGACGACCAGGGCCCGTCCGACCAACGCATGAGGCTGTTCCATGAGCTCAACCGTATATCTCGGTCCGGACACCGGCGCAGCCACTCGCAGGTCGGGGCGACCCTGCCCCGCTGACGGTCTCACTGGCTGGCCTTGCCGAGCGTCACGTCCACAGATTGAGTCCGGCCCGACGGGTCGATGAAGGTCAGGGTGACCTTGTCGCCGGGGGCTTTCGACCGCACCGCGGCGACCAGCGCGTCGGCGCTGCTGATCACCCGGTCGTCGAGCTTGGTGACGATCACTCCGCCGGGCAGCCCGGCAGCCGATGCCGCCCCGCCCGCGGTGACCTCGACGATCTTCGCGCCGTCCACCCCGGCCTCGTTGCCGACCTGCACGCCCAGCGAGGCGCGGGTTGCCGATCCGGTCTTGATGATCTCGTCGGCGATCCGCTTGGCCTGGTCGACCGGGATCGCGAAACCGAGCCCGATCGAACCGCCCTGCGGTCCGCCGGCGTCGGCGCCCAGCGTGGCGATCGCAGAGTTGATGCCGACGAGCTCACCGTTCATGTTGACCAGGGCCCCGCCGGAGTTACCCGGGTTGATCGCCGCGTCGGTCTGGATCGCGTCGAGCACGGTGTTCTGGTTGCGTGCGTCGCCGCCGGCCGCGACCGGGCGGTTCAGCGCGCTGATGATCCCTGTGGTGACCGTGCCCTCCAGCCCGAGCGGGGAGCCGATGGCCACCACGTCCTGCCCCACGCGCAGATCGGCCGATGAGCCGACCGTGATCGGCGTCAGATCGGACACGTTCCTGGCGCGCACGACCGCGATGTCGCTGCTGGGATCGGTGCCGATGACCGTGAACTCCGCGGTCTTGCCGTCGAAGAAGGTCACCTTGGTCTGTGCGGGACCGCCGGGACCGCCGGCGTTGCCCTGGGCGCTGGCCACCACGTGGTTGTTGGTCAGGATCAGCCCGTCCGAGGACAGGATCACCCCCGACCCTTCCTCTGAGGCTCTGCCCTGGTTGACCTCGAGCTTGACCACGCTGGGCACGACCTTGGCGGCGACCGCCTCCACCGATCCGGCCGGGGCGCTCGCGGCGGGCACGCTCGGCGCCGCCCCCGACGCGCTGATCCCAGTGAGATTGTGGTCGGGGTGCACCAGCATCGCGACGCCTCCGCCGATACCGCCCGAGACCATCGCCAGGGCCACTGCCCCCGCGGCGAGCGCCGCGGTACGGGACCGCTTCTTCTGTCCTCGCGCCGCCGGCGCGACCATCCCGGGCCGCGGGTACTGGCCGGTGACGGGCGCACCCGCATACGGGTCATAGGGCGAACGGAACGCTTGGCGCTGGTGCTCGGTGGCGTACCGCCAGTCCCAACCACCATTGCCCTGTTGCTCGTAGGCACCCGTCGGCGGGCCGTGATGGCCGGGGGCCGCCTGCCCGGGATAACCGGACTGGTGCCCCTGTTGCTGAGTGGGCGAATACCTCGGGTGGTTGGTCATGTCGCTGCAGTGCTCTTCCTGGAGTCGGTGTCGTCACTAGGAACAATGAAGGTTGCTAGCTCAGCCTGCCGAAACGTGCTGAGAATCGGCTTAGAGAAGGATTGCCGTTCCGAAAACTTTCGGCTCAATCATCGTCAACGACCGATCGCGTTCACGTCGGGTGTACCCCGCGTGTCGCGTTCTATGACCGCTACTCCTCGGCCGGATCGGCGCCGGCGGGCGACGGCCGGCCCGGGAGCACCACATGCATGGAGGTGCCCGGCGGCTGGCCGCCCGGGACCGTCTCGCCGACGTTCACCGAGCCGCCGTGTTTGAGCACCACCTGTTTGACGATCGCGAGGCCGAGACCCGAGCCGGGCATCGCGCGCGCCGAGGTCGACCGGAAGAAGCGCTCGAACACCAGCGCGCGTTCCTGCGGCGCGATGCCGGGCCCGTGGTCGGACACCACCAATTCGGCGTGCGTGGAGTCGATCTGGACCAGGCGAACGCCGACATGCGCTCCCGGCGGACTCCACTTGGCCGCGTTGTCGAGCAGGTTCAGCACCGCCCGGCCCAGTCCGGCCGCGTCGCCGAAGACCTGCCACGGCATTACCGACAGGTCGAACTCGATGTCGTTGCGGCGCCGGCGCACCCGCTCCAGCGAACGGTCGATCACGTCGGTGAGCTCGACCGTCTCGTGGACCGTGAATCCGGCGTCGCCGCGGGTCAGGTCCACCAGGTCACCCACCAGGGTAGACATCTCCTCGATCTGGGCGATGACGTCGGCGCGCAGCTCGGCCATGTCCTCGTCCGGTATCGGCGGCGCTCCCGGCTTCATCGACTCCATCAACAGCTCGACATTGGTGCGCATCGAGGTCAGCGGCGTCCGCAACTCGTGGCCGGCGTCGGCGACCAGGCGCGCCTGGCGTTCCCGGGACTCGGCCAGGGCCCGCAGCATCATGTTGAACGTCTCGGTGAGGCGGGCGAGTTCGTCGTTGCCGACCACCGGTATCGGGCGCAGGTCGTCGGTGCGCGCGACACGCTCGGCAGCCTGCGTCAGCCGGGCCACCGGACGCAGCCCCGCACTGGCGACCATGCCGCCGGCGATCGCCGCCACCGCGACGCCGAGCCCGCCGACGATCAGCAGCACCGTGCCGAGCCGCTTGAGCACCTGTCCCGTCGGGGCGAGGCTCTTGGACAGCAGCAGCGAGTTGCCGCTGTCGAGGCGCAGCGCCAGCACCCGTTGATGCTCGACGGTGCGCAACGACATCCACAGCTTGCCGTCCATCACGTCCTGCTCGGGTGGACCGATGGGCAGCGTCTGCCCTTGCTGGTTGGCGGTGTATTTGCCGCGGCCGGGGATGTAGAACATCGCGTTCGTGTCGGAGTAGGCCGTGCCCTCGATCGCCTTGCCGGGGTCGGCATCCAGCGAACCGCTCTCCACCAGCATCTGCGCCCGGCTCTGCAGCTGATCGTCGATGTCTTCGTAGAGCGCGCGGGAGACCACCGCGTACACCGCCACGGCCAGCAGGACGACCGAGATGACCACCATCGACATCGCCAGCAGCATCACCCGCCATCGCAGGGACACCGAGCTGGCCGGATGGGGCGGGGCCGGCGGTAGTCCGGGCCACGGCCTGCCGTCGGCCGCCATCAGGGCGGGGTCTCGCGCAGTACGTATCCCACGCCGCGCACGGTGTGGATCAACCGCGGTTCGCCCTCTGCCTCGGTCTTGCGGCGCAGGTAGCCGACGTAGACTTCGAGGGCGTTTCCCGAGGTCGGGAAGTCGAAGCCCCAGACCTCTTCGAGGATCCGGCTGCGCGTCAGGACGCGGCGCGGGTTGGCGATCAGCATTTCCAGCAGCGCGAACTCGGTTCGGGTGAGGCTGATCTGTCGGTCCCCCCGGGTCACCTCGCGGGTGACCGGGTCCAGTGACAGGTCCGAGAACGTCATCGCCGCGGACTCGGCGGTGCCGTCGTCGGGGCTGGTGCGGCGCAGCAGCGCACGCATGCGGGCGAGCAGCTCTTCCAGCGCGAACGGCTTTGGAAGGTAATCGTCGGCGCCGGCGTCCAGGCCGGCGACCCGCTCGGACACGGAGTCCCGGGCGGTGAGTACCAGGATCGGCAGGTCGTCGCCGGTGCTGCGAAGCTGACGGCACACTTCGAGACCGTCGAGCCTCGGCATCATCACATCGAGCACCACCGCGTCGGGCCGATCGCTGGCGATCAGGTCGAGCGCTTCGCGGCCGTCTTGGGCCAGCTCTACCGAATATCCATTGAACGACAGCGAGCGGCGCAGGGATTCGCGCACCGCGCGATCGTCATCAACGACAAGAATGCGCACCGGCACAGTCTCAACCCCTCGTCTGAGAGTGAGCTGAGAGGCAAGCCGCCAATTCGGCGCCGTCCCGCAGAGTTAGCGGCGGTCGAGGTCGATCAGGCCCAGACGGGCGGCTTTGAGCAGGCGGCGGGGCACCTTGCGCTGCTGACCCGCCACGGTGACGCCGACCAGATTGGTTGCGGTGGCCTTCCACTGCGCGCGCCGGCTACGGGTGTTCGCGCGCGACATCCTGCGCTTCGGCACAGCCATGATCGAGCTCTCCATCTATCGGGGGTGATACCAGTTCACACTGCCTGCGGGCCTGGATGCGGCCGCGCACCGGCAATTGCGGTTCAGGATAGCCGGTGAGCAGGATCGGCTCCAAACTCGGCGGCTTGCCCGCAGGCGCCGGACGGCGCGGCGCCGGCGTCGGCGGAACCCCCCAACCCGGCGGAGCAGCGTCGCAGACTGGGGAACGAAAACCCGCCCAAAGCCTTGACGCGATACCGCCGGTACCCCGTAACCTACCGGTTGGTTGGTCGCTGGCCCGACGACAGTCAGGAGTGTGTGCGTGACGAATGCGCCGCCCGCAGAGATGCGGATGCCCGTGCGTATCGGCAATTGTTCGGGATTCTACGGCGACCGCATGTCGGCCATGCGCGAGATGCTCACCGGCGGTGAGCTGGACTTTCTGACCGGCGATTACCTCGCCGAACTGACGATGCTGATCCTGGGCCGCGACCGGATGAAGAACCCGGACCGCGGCTACGCGAAGACCTTCCTGCGCCAGCTCGAGGATTGCCTGGGGCTCGCGAAGGACGCTGGGGTCCGCATCGTGGCGAATGCGGGCGGCCTCAATCCCGCGGGGCTGGCCGACGCGGTGCGTGAGCTCGCCGCCAGGCTCGGCGCCGACGTCACGGTGGCGCACGTCGAAGGCGACGATCTGCTGGCCCGCGCGGCCGAGCTCGGACTGGGGAAGCCGCTGACCGCAAACGCGTATCTCGGGGCGTGGGGCATCGTCGAGTGCCTGAACGCCGGCGCGGACGTCGTGGTCACCGGCCGGGTGACCGACGCCTCGGTGATCGTCGGCCCGGCCGCCGCGCACTTCGGTTGGGCGCCCACCGACCACGACCGCATCGCCGGCGCGGTCGCGGCTGGGCACGTGATCGAGTGCGGCGCGCAGGCCACCGGCGGCAACTATGCGTTCTTCGCGCGGGATTTTCCCGACCTGACCGCGTTGACCCATCCCGGGTTCCCGATCGCCGAGATTCACCACGACGGCTCGTCGGTGATCACCAAGCACCCCGGCACCGGTGGCGCGGTCACGGTGGACACCGTCACCGCCCAGCTGCTCTACGAGATCGGCGGCGCCCGCTACGCCAACCCCGACGCCACCCTTCGCATCGATTCCCTCCGGCTGAGCGATGACGGCGCCGACCGGGTCCGGATCGGCGACGTCCGGGGCGAGCCCCCACCGCCGACCGTGAAGGTCTCCCTGAACAGTCTGGGTGGATTCCGCAACGAGGTCACCTTCATCCTCACCGGCCTGGACATCGAGGCCAAGGCCGCGCTGGTGCGTCACCAGCTCGAGACGAGCCTGACCGTCAAACCCGCCGAGCTGGAATGGACGCTGGCACGCACCGATCATGTCGACGCCGACACCGAACAGACTGCCAGCGCGCTGCTGCGCTGTGTCGTGCGTGACCCCGATCCCGACCTGGTCGGTCGCCGGTTCTCCTCTGCGGCAGTCGAACTCGCGTTGGCCAGCTATCCCGGCTTCACCAGCACCGCGCCTCCCGGGGACGGGCAGGTGTACGGCGTGTTCACCGCTGCCCATGTCGCCGCCGGCGAGGTTTCCCACGTCGCCGTGCACGCCGACGGCACACGGGTCGACATCCCGGCGCCGACGGTGACGCGGGAACTCACCGACGTCCCCGAGCCCGGACTTCCCGCGCCTGGTGAATTCGGGGTGACGCACCGGATTCCCCTAGGTTCGGTCGCCGGCGCCCGCAGCGGGGACAAGGGTGGCAGCGCGAATGTCGGTGTCTGGGTTCGCACCGAGGAGCAATGGGTGTGGCTGGCCCACACGCTGACCGTGGACAAGCTGCGCGAGCTGCTCCCCGAGGCGGCGGGCCTCCCGATCACCCGCCATCTGCTGCCCAATCTGCGCGCCGTCAACTTCGTCATCGACGGCATCCTCGGCAAGGGCGTGGCCTACCAGGCCCGCTTCGATCCGCAGGCCAAAGGGCTCGGCGAATGGCTGCGCAGCCGGTCCGTCGACATACCTGTCGAGTTGTGCCGGGACATACCTGTCGAGTTGTGCCGGGACATACCTGTCGAGTTGTGCCGGGACATACCTGTCGAGTTGTGCCCGCAGATTCCCGTCGAGTTGAGCCGAGCCAGTGCGGAGGAGCCGCTTCGATGAGCATCTGGACCACCCCGGAGCGAGAAGAACTGCGAAAGACTGTGCGGGCGTTCGCCGAACGCGAGATCCTGCCGCACGCCGACGAGTGGGAGCGGTGCGGTGAGCTGCCCCGCGACCTGCATCGCGCAGCCGGTCAGGCGGGGCTGCTCGGCGCCGGTTTCCCCGAGGCCGTCGGCGGAGAGGGCGGCGACGGCGCCGACGCGGTGGTCATCTGCGAGGAGATGCACCACGCCGGCGCACCCGGCGGGGTGTTCGCGTCGTTGTTCACCTCCGGGATCGCGGTACCGCACATGGTCGCCTCCGCTGACGGACACCTGATCGACACCTACGTGCGGCCCACCCTGCGCGGCGAGAAGATCGGGTCGCTGGCGATCACCGAACCCGGCGGCGGATCCGACGTCGGGCATCTGACCACCCGCGCCGAACTCGATCTGGCGAGCGACGGGCCGCACTACATCCTCAACGGCGCCAAGACCTACATCACCTCCGGGGTGCGCGCCGACTATGTCGTCACCGCCGTGCGCACCGGCGGGCGCGGCGCGGCGGGGGTGTCGCTGATCGTCGTCGACAAGGGCACCCCCGGTTTCGAGGTGAGCCGCAAGCTGGACAAGATGGGCTGGCGCTCCTCGGACACCGCCGAACTGTCCTACACCGACGTGCGGGTGCCGGCGGCCAACCTCGTCGGCGCGGAGAACACCGGCTTCCTGCAGATCGCGGCCGCGTTCGTGTCCGAACGGGTCGGCCTTGCCGCGCAGGCGTATTCGAGTGCGCAGCGTTGCCTGGACCTGACCGTCGAGTGGTGCCGCAACCGGGAGACATTCGGCAAACCGCTGATCACCCGGCAGTCGGTGCAGAACACCCTGGCCGAGATGGCCCGCCGCATAGACGTCGCCCGCGTTTACACCCGTCACGTCGTGGAACGTCAACTCGCCGGAGCGGACAACTTGATCACCGAGGTCTGCTTCGCCAAGAACACCGCCGTCGAGGCCGGCGAGTGGGTGGCCAATCAGGCGGTCCAACTCTTCGGCGGCATGGGTTACATGGCCGAATCGGAGATCGAACGCCAATACCGCGACATGCGGATTTTGGGGATCGGTGGCGGCACCACCGAGATTCTCACCGCGCTGGCCGCCAAGACACTGGGATTTCAGTCATGAGTTTGACCTCAGCGCTCGACGTCCGCTCGACCGCCTACCGGGAGGCGGCCGAGGCGATGACCGCCAAGCTCGCCGAACTGGAGACCGAACACGCCAAAGCGCTGGCCGGCGGTGGCGAGAAATACGTCTCGCGTCACCACGCCCGCGGCAAGATGACCGCCCGCGAACGTATCGAAGCGCTCCTGGACGCGGATTCACCGTTCCTGGAACTGAGCCCGCTGGCGGCCTGGGGCACCGACTTCGCCGTCGGTGCCAGCGTGGTGATCGGCATCGGCGCGGTCAGCGGCGTCGAATGCCTGCTGGTGGCCAACGACCCGACCGTCAGGGGCGGCACCAGCAACCCGTGGACGCTGCGGAAGATCCTGCGCGCCAATCAGATCGCGCTCCAGAACCGGCTTCCGGTGATTTCCCTGGTGGAATCGGGCGGCGCGGACCTGCCGACGCAGAAGGAGATCTTCATCCCGGGCGGGCAGATGTTCCGGGATCTGACCCGACTCTCGGCAGCGGGCATCCCCACCATCTCGCTGGTCTTCGGCAACTCCACCGCCGGCGGCGCTTACATCCCCGGCATGTCCGACCACGTCGTGATGATCAAGGAACGTTCGAAGGTGTTCCTGGCCGGCCCGCCGCTGGTGAAGATGGCCACCGGCGAGGAGTCCGACGACGAATCCCTGGGCGGCGCCGAGATGCACGCGCGCACGTCGGGCCTGGCCGACTACTTCGCCGTCGACGAACTGGACGCGCTGCGGATCGGCCGGCGCATCGTCGCGCGGCTGAATTGGCGTAAGCAGGGCCCGGCGCCGCAGCCGTTCGCCGCGCCGCGTTACGACGAGAACGAGTTGATCGGCGTGGTGCCACCGGATCTGCGCATCCCGTTCGATCCGCGCGAGGTGATCGCCCGCGTCGTCGACGGTTCGGAGTTCGACGAGTTCAAACCCCTCTACGGCGGTTCGCTGGTGACGGGGTGGGCCACCCTGCACGGTTATCCGATCGGCATCCTGGCCAACGCCCGCGGCGTGCTGTTCAGCGCCGAGTCGCAGAAGGCCACCCAGTTCATCCAGCTGGCCAACCGGTCGAACACCCCGCTTCTGTTCCTGCACAACACCACCGGCTACATGGTCGGCAAGGATTACGAGGAGGGCGGGATGATCAAGCACGGCGCGATGATGATCAACGCGGTCTCGAACTCCACCGTGCCGCACATCTCGTTACTCATCGGCGCCTCCTACGGCGCCGGGCATTACGGCATGTGCGGGCGAGCCTACGATCCCCGGTTCCTGTTCGCCTGGCCCAGCGCGAAATCCGCGGTGATGGGCGGCACGCAGCTGGCAGGGGTGCTCTCGATCGTCAACCGGGCCGCGTCCGAGGCACGCGGCCAGCAGGTCGACGAAGCCGCTGATGCTGCACTGCGCGCGGCGGTGGAGGCGCAGATCGAGGCGGAGTCGCTGCCGATGTTCCTGTCCGGCCGGCTCTACGACGACGGCGTGATCGACCCCCGCGACACCCGCACCGTGCTCGGAATGTGCTTGTCCGCCATCGCCGGTGGCCCGATCCAGGGGACGTCGAACTTCGGCGTCTTCCGGATGTGAGCGCCCGCATGTCTGCGAAGGGACATCGATGATCACTCGAGTTCTGGTTGCCAATCGCGGGGAGATCGCCCGTCGGGTGTTCGCGACCTGCCGCCGGCTGGGCATCGGCACGGTCGCGGTGTACACCGATCCCGATGCCGACGCACCGCATGTGACCGAGGCCGACGCCCGGGTGCGTCTGGACGGCACCCGCGGCTACCTCGACGCGAACCAACTCATCGCGGCAGCGCACGCGGCGGGCGCCGATGCGATCCACCCCGGCTACGGCTTCCTTTCCGAAAACCCGGATTTCGCCGCTGCGGTGCAGGACGCGGGCCTGACGTGGATCGGTCCGCCGGTGGCCGCCGTCGCGGCGATGGGCTCGAAGATCGAAGCGAAGAAGATCATGGCCGCCGCGGGTGTCCCCGTGCTCGACGAGCTGGCGCCAGACGCCGTGACCACGCAGCAGCTGCCGGTGCTGATCAAGGCCTCTGCCGGGGGCGGGGGCCGCGGCATGCGCGTGGTGCGCGATCTGACCGATCTGCCCACCCAGGTGGAGGCCGCACGCCGTGAGGCGCAGTCGGCGTTCGGCGATCCGACGGTGTTCTGCGAGCGCTACCTCGACGCCGGCCATCACGTCGAGGTGCAGGTGATGGCTGACGCGTACGGCACCGTGTGGGCCGTCGGCGAACGCGAGTGCTCGATCCAGCGGCGGCACCAGAAGATCATCGAGGAAGCGCCGTCCCCGCTCGTCGAGCGCGTCGCGGGGATGCGCGACAAGCTGTTCGACGCCGCCCGGCTGGCCGCGACCGCGATCGGCTACACCGGCGCGGGCACCGTGGAGTTCATGGCCGACGATGACGGGTCCTTCTACTTCCTCGAGATGAACACCCGCCTGCAGGTCGAGCACCCGGTCACCGAGCTCACCGCCGGCGCGGACCTCGTCGAACTGCAGCTCGCCGTCGCCGACGGCACCCGGCTGGAGCCCACGCCGCCGATGTCGCGGGGCGCGTCGATCGAGGCGCGGCTCTACGCAGAAGATCCCGCCAAGGATTGGCAGCCGCAGCCCGGCACCGTGCACCACTTCGACGTTCCCACCGCCGGAATCGAATTCGGCCTGATCGACCGGGCCGGGGTGCGTCTGGACTCCGGCGTCGACGACGGTGCGGTGATCTCGGTGTTCTACGACCCGATGATCGCGAAGGTGATCTCATACGCCCCGACACGCGGGCAGGCCGCCGCGCTGCTGGCCGACGCGCTGACCCGGGCCCGTATCCACGGGGTGCGCACCAACCGGGACCTGCTCGTCAACGTGTTGCGCCATCCCGCGTTTCTCGACGGCGCCACCGACACCGGGTTCTTCGACACCCACGGGCTGACGGGACTGACCGCACCCGTGGCCGACGCCCGCACGGTCGCGTTGAGCGCCGTTGCCGCGGCCCTCGCCGACGCGGCCGCCAACCGCAGCGGTGCGGTTGCTTTCCCCGGGATCCCCAGTGGCTGGCGCAATGTGGCGTCGGGATTCCAGTGCAAGAGCTACCAGGGCGCCGACGGTTCGACACACGAGGTGCGGTACCGCTTCACCCGCGACGGGATCACGATCGCCGACCACGACGACGTGTCGTTGGCGTCGGCCGACGGGCGACGGGTGGTGCTGACGGTGTCGGGGGTGGATCGCCCCTTCGACGTCGCCCGCTACGGCGACACGGTGTGCGTCGACTCGCCCGGCGGATCGGCACACCTGCGGGCACTTCCCCGCTTTCCCGATCCGGCGGCAGCGCTGGCCCACGGTTCGCTGCTGGCCCCCATGCCGGGCACGGTGCTGCGGGTTGGCGCCGCCGCCGGTGACACCGTCACCGCGGGACAACCGCTGGTATGGCTGGAGGCCATGAAGATGGAACACACCATCACCGCCCCCGCCGACGGTGTCCTCGTCGAACTCATCGCCGAACCCGGCCGTCAGGTCGAGGTCGGCGCCGTACTCGCCCGCGTCGAAAGCCGAGAAGGAGATTCACGATGAGCTTCATCGAAACCGAGGAGCAGCAGGCACTGCGCAAAGCGGTGGCCGCGATGGCCGCCAACTACGGGCAGGACTACTACCTGGAGAAGGCCCGCGCCGGGCAGCACACCGACGAATTATGGGCCGAGGCGGGAAGACTCGGCTTCATCGGGGTGAACCTGCCCGAGGAGTACGGCGGCGGCGGTGCCGGCATGTACGAGTTGAGCCTGGTGATGGAGGAGATGGCGGCCGCGGGGTCGGCGCTGCTGATGATGGTCGTCTCCCCCGCCATCAACGGCACCATCATCTCCAGGTTCGGCACCGAGGAGCAGAAGAAACGCTGGATTCCCGGCATCGCCGACGGCACGCTGACGATGGCGTTCGCGATCACCGAACCCGACGCCGGCTCGAACTCCCACAAGATCACCACCACCGCACGGCGCGACGGCAGCGACTGGATCCTGTCCGGCCAGAAGGTGTACATCTCGGGCGTTGACCAGGCCCAAGCGGTGCTCGTCGTCGGCAGGACAGAAGACCACAAGACCGGCAACCTCAAGCCCGCGCTGTTCGTGGTGCCCACCGACACAACGGGTTTGACGTATACCAAGATCCCGATGGAAATTGTCAGCCCGGAGTTCCAGTTCCAGGTGTTCCTCGACGAGGTGCGGCTGCCCGCCGATGCGCTCGTCGGTTCCGAGGACGCCGCGATCGCCCAACTGTTCGCGGGACTGAACCCCGAACGCATCATGGGCGCGGCCAGCGCGGTCGGCATGGGCCGCTTCGCGATCAACAAGGCCGTCGATTACGTCAAGACCCGGCAGGTGTGGAAGACCCCGATCGGCGCCCATCAGGGCCTGTCACATCCCTTGGCGCAGAACCACATCGAGATCGAGCTGGCCAGGCTGATGATGCAGAAGGCCGCGACGCTGTACGACGCCGGAGACGACGCCGGCGCCGCTGAGGCCGCCAACATGGCCAAGTACGCGGCGGGCGAGGCGTCGGTTCGGGCCGTCGATCAGGCGGTGCAGTCACTCGGCGGGAACGGCCTGACCAAGGAGTACGGCATCGCCTCGGTGCTGACCGCGTCGCGGCTGGCGCGCATCGCCCCGGTCAGCCGGGAGATGATCCTCAACTTCGTCGCGCAGACCTCGCTCGGGCTGCCCCGGTCCTACTGATGACGAGCACCCTGGTCCGCTACGAGCGCGACGGCGCGGTCGCCCGGCTCACGCTGGACTCCCCGCACAACCGCAACGCACTGTCCTCGGCGCTGGTCGAGCAGTTGCACGACGGGCTGACCAGCGCCGCCGACGACCGCGCGGTGCGCGCGGTGGTCCTCGGGCACACCGGCAGGACGTTCTGCGCGGGCGCCGACCTCGGCGAGGCGGCCGGCCGTGACCCGTCCGAACTGGCCACCGCCCGCGCCCGGGAAATGACACGGCTGCTGCGCAGGATCCTCGAACTGCGCCTGCCCGTGATCGCCGCGATCGACGGGCATGTGCGTGCCGGCGGGCTGGGCCTGGTCGGCGCGTGCGATATCGCGGTGGCCGGCGCTGCGAGCACGTTCGCCCTGACCGAGGCCAGGATCGGTGTCGCGCCGTCGATCATCTCGCTGACGTTGCTGCCGAAGATGACGGCGCGGGCGGCGGGACGGTATTTCCTCACCGGGGAGAAGTTCGGCGCCGTCGACGCCGCCGAGATGGGGCTTGTCACGATAGCGACCCCCGACGTGGCGTCGACCGTCGCCGAATTCACGGCGGCGATCGCGCAGGGCTCCCCCCAGGGCCTGGCCGCTTCGAAAGCCCTGACGACTGCGGCGCTGATCGACGACTTCGAGCGGCGTGCAGAGAAATTGACGCATCAGTCGGCCGCGCTGTTCGTCTCGGAGGAGGCCCGCGAAGGCATGCTCGCGTTCCTGGAGAAGCGTCCACCGCGCTGGGCGCGCTGACACCTCACAGTTTGGTCAAGGCACTTGCGTGAATCGGCGTTCGTCGTAGGCTCGGGGGCGATGTACGCGTGTGCAGCGAGGAGCCGTCGATGAAGAGCAGCGGGTCGCGATGAGCACCCCCGCCTCGCGAAACGGATCCCTACGCGCCGGGGACACCGACCGGATTCAGGTGGCGCAACTGCTGACCGACGCGGCCGCCTCCGGCACGCTCGGCCTCTCCGAATACGAGTCCCGTCTGAGCAAGGCGTACGCCGCTCAGACCCATGACGAACTGGACCGGCTGTCGGCGGACCTGCCGGGCGCGGTGACGCGGGGCCGCGGCGGGCCGTGCCGGCCGGCGCCGTCGACGACGCTGCTGGCCATCCTCACCGGTTTCGAACGTCGCGGCCGGTGGAACGTGCCGCGCCGGCTCACCACCTTCGCGCTGTGCGGCGGCGGGGTCATCGACCTGCGCTATGCCGATTTCACCTCACCGGAGGTCGAGATCCGCTGCCACTCGATCATGGGCGGTCAGACGATCCTGGTCCCGCCGGAGGTCAACGTCGACACCCGCGGCGTCGCGGTGATGGGCAGCTTCGATCACAGCGTCGACGGTGAGGGCTCTCCCGGCGCGCCGACCGTCCGCATCCGCGGTTTCGCGCTGTGGGGCAGCGTCGCCGTCAAACGCAAGCGGCGCAAGCCGGCAGCCGAGAACTAGCCCCCCGCCCAGAACCAGCCGCGCCCCTCAAGATCAACCGCGCCGCCGCCGGGTGCCCAGATAGTCGCCGACCACCGCGGCGCCCAGACCGTCGAGGTCGGGCACCACCACCCGGCCGCCCACCCGCCGGGCCACCTGATCGATGAACCGTGCCAGCCCCGGGTCGCTGCCGAGCCGGAAGATCGTCACCTGCGCGCCCAACCGGGCCACCTCGTCGAAACCGCGCACGGTGTGCGCGATGGTCCGGGGATGCGGAGGGTAATCGAAAAAGACAGCGGAACGTCCATCCCGGTCGAAGTCCTCCAGGTGCGCCGTCGGCTCGCCGTCGGTGACCACCAGCACCACCGGCTGCGCGTTCGGATGCCGGCGCAGGTGCCGCATCGCCAGCGCCAGCGCGTGGTGCAGGTTGGTGCCCTGCTCGTAGACGCCCTCCAGCCCGGTCAGCTCGGCGGCGGTCACCGTGCGGGCATACCGGCCGAATGCGACGATCTGCAGCGCATCCGACCTGAACCGGGTGCTCACCAGATGGTTGAGGGCCAGCGCGGTCTGCTTCATCGGCACCCACCGGTTCTCCATCACCATGGAGAATGACGTGTCGACCAGCAGCGCCACCGCGGCCTGGGTACGCATCTCGGTTTCGGAGACCTCGACGTCGTCGACGGTGATCCGGATCGGGGGCGCGGACGCGCCGGCACCGGCCTCGCGCCCAACGGCGTTGGTCGCCGCAGTGCGCAGCACTGCATTCGTTACCGTCCGGGTCACGTTCCACGGTTCGGTGTCGCCGAACTGCCACGGCCGGGTGGCGCCGGTCAGCTCTCCCGCGGCACCGGCACGCCGGGTGTCGCGTTCGCCGTGCCGACCCGAGAGTTGTTGCGCCACATCCCGTAACGCCGCCTGACCGAGTTGTCGCATCGCCTTGGGCGAGAGCCGCCACTGCCCGTCGGAGCCGCGGTCGAGGAAGCCCTGGTTCATCAGCGCGCGCTCCAGCTCGGCCAGGGTGCGGGCGTTGACGGCGGCTTCGTCACCGAGTTGCCGCGCCAGCATGTCGAGGTCGACGTCGTCCATGGTGGCCCCGGAATAGCTCTGCGAGAGCTGCTCGGCGAGCTGTTCGAGCTCGGCGATGTCGGCCAGTGCCTGCGCTCCCTCACCCATGCCCAGCGGATCGTCACCGGAGAACCGCTCCGAACCCGACCAGTCCTCACCCGGCCTGGCCGCCTGCAGGTGGGCGTCGAGACGGTTCAGCGCGTTCATCAACGACGGCGACCCGAATGCCTGCTGCGCCAACGCATCCAGTTCGGCCCGCTGCTGCTCGGACAGGCTGTTGCGGAACCGCTGGGCGGCAGCAGCTCGTTTGGCCAGCGAGTCCAGCAGTTCGTCGATGTTCTGCGGATTCTCCGGGAAGAACTGGCCGTGCTTGGCCATGAAGTCGTCGAAATCCTGCTGCGAGTCCTGCCCCTTGGCGTGCTTGTCGAGCAGGTCGTTGAGGTCGTCGAGCATGTCGTTGACCTGCTGCCGATCCTCATCGGTGGCGTTCTCCAGCGCCTCCTTCATGCCCGCGAACCGCTGATCGAGCATCTCGCGGCCGAGGAGATCCTTGATCTGCTCGTACTTCTCGCGCGCTTCCGGCGATCGCCAGTCGTACTCGCCGAGTTCCTGCACGGCCTTGGCCGGCGACGGCGACAGCGAGTCGAGCTGCAGCTCCCCGAAGCGCGCGTCATCGTCGAGGGCGCGGGCCAGCTCCTTGCGCTCGGCGAGGACCGCCTCGCCGAGCAGCTTCTTGATGTCGGCCAGAGTTCCGTCGAGGTTGTTGCGTTGCAACAGTTCTCGTCGGCGGCGGTTGGCCTCGGCGGCGAGCTTGTCGGCACCGGGCATGTTGCGGGTGCCGCGGCGCAGCAGTTCGGACAGCGCGCGCCGCGGCGACGTGCCCTCCATCACGTCCTGACCGATGGCCTCCAGCGCCTCCCGCAGATCCACCGGCGGCGCCAACGGATCCGGGCCGCCGGTATATCGCGAGTACCGCGAGAGTTTTCTCGCCATCAGCCGTATACCGTTTCGCCCTCGTCGGACACCTTGTCGATGCGCTTGGCCAGATATAACGCCTCCAACGCCAACTCGATCGCGGCGGCGCGCTGCCCCTCCGACGTCGCGCCGAGACGCCGCTGGATCTCGGCCACCGCGGGCACCTCGGGAAGCGCGTCCAGCACCTGGCGGGCCGACACCCGTTCCCCAGTGGTGACGGGTGAGCCGTTCTCCACAGCGGTGACCATGGGTCCGACGTCGATGCCGCCGAGGAGACGCTGAGCGGTCTCGGCGGTCGCGCGCCGCAGCAGGTGCTCCAGCACCGCCTGCTCGCGTCCTTCCTCCCCCGACTCGAACTCCAGTTTGCCGCGCAGCACGTCGATCACCGTCTGCAGATCGACCACCCGCGCCACCGGCTCCTGCTCGCCGAGCAGCGCGGCGCGATGCCGCGCCGACGCGGCGACCGTCTCGGCGGCCGCGATCGCGAAGCGGGCCGACACACCCGAGCGCTGGTCGATCGAGCTGGACTCGCGCAGGCTGCGGGCGAAGCGGGCCAGGATCTGCAGCAGATACTCGGGCACCTCGGCCGCCAGGTGGGCCTCCTGGACGATGACGCCGACCTCGGCGTCGAGCTGGAGCGGATAGTGGGTGCGGATCTCCGCGCCGAACCGGTCCTTGAGCGGGGTGATGATGCGGCCGCGGTTGGTGTAGTCCTCCGGGTTGGCGCTGGCGACGACCAGCACGTCCAGCGGCAGCCGCAGCGTGTAGCCGCGGACCTGGATGTCGCGTTCCTCCATGACGTTGAGCATCGCGACCTGGATCCGCTCGGCAAGGTCGGGAAGCTCGTTGACGGCGACGATGCCGCGGTGGGCCCGCGGGATCAGGCCGTAGGCGATGGTCTCCGGGTCCCCGAGGCTGCGTCCCTCGGCGACCTTGATCGGATCGATGTCACCGACGAGGTCGGCCACGCTGGTGTCGGGGGTGGCCAGCTTCTCGGTGTAGCGCTCGCTGCGGTGCCGCCAGATCACCGGCAGGTCGTCGCCGGAGTCGGCCGCCCGCCGGATCGACTCCGGGGTGATCGGGCTGTACGGGTGCTCGCCGAGCTCGGACCCGGCGATCACCGGCGTCCACTCGTCGAGCAGGCCGACCAGCGACCGCAGCAACCGGGTCTTTCCCTGCCCGCGCTCGCCGAGCAGCACGAAGTCGTGCCCGGCGATCAGCGCACGTTCGACCTGCGGCAGCACCGTGTCCTCGAAGCCGAACAGGCCGGACCAGATGTCGTCGCCGGCGGCAAGGCGGGCCAGCAGGTTCTCCCGCAGCTCAGCCTTGATGCTGCGCTCCTGATGGCCGGAGGCGCGCAGCTCGCCGAGGGTGCGGGGCAGATCGTTAGGTGATGTCACGACCACCACGCTACGACTGTCCCCGACATCAGGCAGCCGCTCCCTGCTGAGAGCGAAAAAAGGGCCGACCTATTCCGCGGCGGGCGCGGCGCCGATCTTCTCGTACTTGCGGACGTCGTTGACGACGTCCAGGCGCTGCTCGGAGGTCCAGTCGAGTTGGGTCTTGGGGGTCTCGGCGCCCTCGAACGCCCGCTCGTAGGACAGCAGGTCCCACCCGTACTCGTGGGGCAGGTAGTCGTTGCGGATGAACCGGGTCCGGATGTCCTCGGGGAACGTCTGGATCTCGCCGTTGAGGACGACGGTCTCGACCCTGCCGGGCTGGTACAGCACCCGGATGTCGGCCACCGGGTCGCCGTCGACGACGATGATGTCGGCCAGCTTGCCTTCGGCGAGCACGCCGAGGTCGTCGGGCAGGCCCATCGCGTTGGCGCCGTGCTTGGTGCCGGCCTGGATGGCCTCCAATGAACTCATGCCGGTGTAGAGCATCAGCATCTCCAGCTCGCGGGCGTGCCACTGGCCGTACGGCACCAACGAGAAGCCGCTGTCGGTGCCCATCGCGAACTTCACCCCGGCCGCGTACGCGCGGTGCAGGCTGTCCATCGTCGCGTCGTTCATCCGTTTGGTGGCCTCGGAGATCGACGGACGCACCCGCAGCGTTTCGGCGAACTCCACGATGTGGTGCATCAGCAGCTGGGTGGGCGCCAGCGGGATCCGGCTCTTGGCCAGCTTCTCGATCGTGGCATCGGACATGTGGTTGCCGTGCATGATGTGGTCGAACCCGGCCTCCACCGCCGCATTCATCTCTCCGTCGCCGCGGGCGTGGATGGTGATCTGCATGCCGAGCTGATGGGCCAGGTCGGCGCACAGCTTCAGTTCGTCGTCGGTGAACGCCTGGTAGTCGCCGAACGGGCTGTCGGCGAGCTTGATCAGATCCACCCCCGCCTTCTTCTGACGGCGGATCTCGGCGATCATCTCGTCCGGGGTGTTGGTCAGCTTGCCGGTGCTGGACTCCGGGTTGCCGGTGGCGTCCGGGAACCAGTCCGTCAACCCGTTGCTCGTGGTCAGATACCGTCCCGCCGAGGTCATCCGGGGGCCGTGCACGATGCCGCGCTTGATCCCTTCCCGCAGCCCGACGCCGATGTAATACGAGCCACCCGGCTGCGAGATGCTGGTGACGCCGGCCGCCAGCACCTTCTCGACGTTCGCCGCGGCGATGAGCGTGCGCAGCTCCGGCGGCGTGTACATCGAGATCTCTTCCTCGGTGCGTGCCAGGCCGTAGGTCATATGGCAGTGGATGTCGATCAGCCCCGGCATCACGGTCTTGCCGCGGGCGTCGATCACCTCCAGCCGTGCACCCCGCGGGATGTCGACCTCACGGTCCACCGAACCGATCTTGACGATCCGCGCATTGCGCACCAGCACAGCGCAATTCGGTATCGGTGGGTTGGCGTCGCCGTCGACGACGGTGCCGTTCTCGATCAGTAGCCAGTTGTCGGCCACGGTGAGTCTCCTTGTCTTTCAGTCCAGTCCGACGCGGTGCCTGATCAGGATCTCGACGAAGGCGTCGGGATCTTCGAAGTACGGCGCGTGGCCGCAGCCGGGCATCAGCTCAAGAGGGGCTCCGGGCAGGTTCTTCTGGGCCTCCATGCCCATCGACGGCGGGGTCCACTTGTCGTCGGCGCCCCACACCAGCAGCACGGGCAGGCCGGGCAGCAGTGAGGCGAGCTCGGTGTCCACCCGGGCGTCGTTGCACTCGGTGTCCAGCCATTCGGAGACCTTCAGCAGGGCCGCCTTGGCACCGGTCGAGGAGTTGATCATCGACTCCTCCCGTACCCAGGCGTCGGTGACCATCTCCGGGTCCGACACCAGGAAGGTCAGCTTGCGGCGGACGCCGTCGACGCTGCCGTCGGAAAGCACCTCCGGCGGGGTGTGGAACTCCTGTGGGAAGTCGCCGACGCCGACTGCGCCGATCAGCACCAGGGCTTTCACCAGATCCGTGCGGTGCACGGCCAGGTGTGCGGCGACGTGACCGCCCAGCGAGGTGCCGACGACGGTGACCTTCGACAAGTCCAGCGAGTCGAGCACCCCGGCGATCACGTCAGCGAAACCTGCTGCGCTGTAATCGATGTCGTCCCGCTTCTCGGCGAACCCGTGGCCCGGGAAATCGATCGCCAGCACCCGGTAACCCGCCGCCACCAGGCCGGGCATCACCGGGACGAACCGGTCCGCCCGGGAGCCGGCGCCGTGCAGGCACACCAGGATGTTGTCGCCGGAACCGGATTCGACGACGCGCGTGGTGACGCCGGCCCCGGTGACCGGATAGGCGATCACGGTGTCCCGACCGTGGTGGAACGGATAGCGCCGCGGCTGCACCGCGGCCTCGGGCGTCACCTCCTGCACCGTCACGACGCTGCCGCCGGACGCACCGCCAGTGCCTCGATCTCGACCCTGGCCGCCTCCTCCACCAGGCCACCGATGATCAGCAGGGTGTTCGGTGGGTACACGCCGGACGGGTAGATCTCGGCGAACTTCTCCTTACGCCCGGCCATGAACTCCGGGATCATCTCCCGGCCCACCACGTAGGTGCGGAACCCGATGACGTTGTCGAATCCGAGTCCCGCTGCGGCCAGCGCGACCCCGAGGTTGTCGTAGGTGGCCTTCACCTGCTCGGCGCCGTCGGAGGTGGGGAACTTACCGTCGGCGTTCGCGCCCATCTGCCCGGCCACCACCACGACCTCGCCCGGGTTACCGGAGGCAAGGGTGGAGTAGTCGCCGAACTTGGGCAGGGGCGCATCCTGGTAGGTGATCACGTGACTTCCTTTTCCTCTTCGTGGTTTTCGTAACTGGATTCTTCGGTGGCCTAGACGGCGTAGCGGACCGCACCGGTACCGCAGATCCAGGCCGGGGTCGGTTGATAGGTGAGCACCTCGCACGGCCCGCCGCCCATGGCTCCGGCGACGGCCATCCAGTTCAGGATCTCGTGGCCGCCGTGGCCGCCGCCCTTCTCGATGTCGTCGTAACTCCAGGCGAACAGCGTCTGCATGTCACCGGCGGACAACAGATTCAGGAACTGTCGGTCCCATTCGGGGTTTACGCAGGCATCGCCCATCTCCCGGGCCATCTTGATCTCGTACGGGCCGATGTCGGTCCACAGGTTCGGGTCGCGCTCGAGGTAGCCGCGTCCCTCGTTCTGAAACGTCTTCATCCTGGCCAGGAACTCGTCCGACTCGCGGCTCGGCTCCCAGATCGGCGGCCAGTGCGACAGCCCGCCGGTGCCCCAGAACATGATCCGCTTGTCGCTGCCCTCAACGGCGGCGTGCACCGCCGCGCCGACCTCGAAGGCGCGCTTCATCGTGATCAGCGGAGGGGTGAACACGTTGATGTACACCGGGATCACCGGGATGTCCGCTTCGGGACGCAGCAACCGCATCGGGACCATCAGGTTGTTGCCGAACTCCGCGGTGCCCATCCGGGCCGCGTCGATGCCGGAGGCCACCAGTGTGCGCAGGATACGTTCGGCGAGTTCCTTCTCACCTTCGAATGTCTGCACCTGATCGAACTTCAGCAGCTCGAGGAGGTGGTCGCCGGGACCGGTGTGGTGTTCGGCCACACCGACGCTGATCGACGGCATCAGGTTGCGGAAGTGGTTTTCGAAGTGGTCGTCCAGGAAGGCGATGATCACGTCGGGGCGGGCATCGGCGACGCTGCGCCTGAGCTCGTCATAGGCGGCGAACACCGCCGCGTGCTCATCGGCGGTGACGTCGCCGGGCCAACCGAGGATTCCCGGCGCGTGGGATGCGGAGATCCCTCCGACTACCGGCATCTCAGAACTCCGTCCGAACCTTGTTGGAAATCTTTCCCACACCGGCGATCTCGACCTCGACGACGTCGCCGTCACGCAGGAACTCCGGCGGGTTGCGCTTGAAACCCACGCCGGCGGCAGTGCCGCTGACGATGACGTCGCCCGGCAACAGCGGTGTCACCTGGGAGATCTCGGCGATCAACCGGGGAATGTCGAAGATCAGGTCCCGGGTGAACGCGTTCTGTTTGACCACCCCGTTGACCCGGCAGGTCACCTCGATGTCCGGCTTGATACCGACGGTGTCGCGGTCGACGATGCCCGGCCCGATCGGGGTGGAGGCGGGTGCGTTCTTGCCGAGCGTCCATTGCACGTGCCGGACCTGACGGTCGCGCACCGACACGTCGTTGACGACCGTGTAGCCGGCCACCACATCCCAGGAGTCCTCTTCGGACACATTGCGTGCGGGGGCACCGATGACTACTCCGAGCTCGGCCTCCCAGTCGAATTCGACCGACAGCGCACTCGGCAGGTCGAGCCGGTCGAAGGGACCGGCGATCGTGGAGAGATCCTTCATGAAGACCACCGGCGCCTTCGGCACGGTGGCCAGAAAGACGTCCTTGGACTCCTGTTGATGGTCCAGGTAGTTGATGCCGATGCAGAAGATGCGACTCGACGGCGTGACCGGAGGCAGCAGGACCACCTCGCTGCGCTTCACCCGCCCGGTGCGGGCCTCGGTGACGCGCTCACCCTGTCCCGCCGCCAGCAGCACCAGTGCGTCGCGCAGTGACCAGTCCAGGCCGACGATCGTGGCGTCGCCGCCATCGATGAAGCCGTCGCCATCGATGAAGCCGCACCGGGTGCTGCCCTGATGGACGTATTGAACTAACTGCAACGAACCTCTCCTTCGGTATCCGTGGTTTCGGCGGCGCCGGCCAGCAGGGGCTCTTCGGTGCCGCCGAGGAAAATGTGCGAGAAACTGGGATCGGCGCGCAGTTCGGCCGCCGACCCGGACCGGCGCACCCGTCCGGTAGCCAGCACGTAAGCCCAATCCGCCGATGCCATCGCAAGATTGGCGCGCTGCTCGACCAGCAGCACCGCGATTCCACTGGCCTTGAGTTCGGCGAGCTGCTCGTCGAGCAGACGGGAGGCCATCTCCTCGGTCAGGCCCGCTGTGGGCTCGTCGAGAAGAAGCACCTTCGGGTCGAGCATCAGCACCCGCGCCATGGCGAGCATCTTGCGCTCCCCGCCCGAGAGCACACCGGCGTGCCTTTTGAGCATCGACTTCAGCCGAGGGAACAGCTCGAGCACCCGCTCCCTGTTGGCCGCAACCCTGGTCCTGGACAACGTGTAGCCGCCGATGACGATGTTCTCCTCCACAGTCAGAGGTTTGAAGACGTCGTCGATCTGCGGGACGTATCCCATGCCGCCGGCGGCCCGCTCTGCGGTGGACATCGCGGTGATGTCACCGTGATCGGCCAGCTCGACCGTTCCGCCCATCGGTTTGACCAGCCCGGCCAATCCTTTGAGCAGAGTGCTCTTTCCGCAGCCGTTGGGTCCGACCACACACGCGGTCTTTCCGGCGACCAGCTCCACGCTGACGTTGTGCACGATCGGTACGCCGTTGTAACCGACCGTGAGATCCTGTACGCCGAGCACCTTCGCGCCCGTCGCGGTGCGGGTGTCATCCGGCGACATACGCGTCCACCACTTCCTGTTCGCGGCGGGCCGCCGCCATGGATCCTTCGAACAGCACCTGCCCGCGCGCCATCACCACGACCGAATCGGTCAGGCGTTCCACCGCGTCGAGCTCGTGGGCGACCATCAGGATGCTGATACCGCGGTCCCGCAGCGCCATCAGGAAATCGGAGATGCGCTCGATGATGCTCGCGTGCACACCGGCGAACGGCTCGTCGAGCAGCAGCATCTCGGGTTCGGTGGTGACCGCACGCAGCAGTTCCAGGATGCGGCGCTGACCTCCGGAGAGATCGCCCATGTAGTCGTTTTCCTTGGCCTCGAGGCCGAATTCGGCGAGCAGCGCCCGTGCTCTGGCCACCGCGTCGCGCTGGCCGGGCAGCCAGCTGCGCCGGGGACGGGTGAAGACCTGCAGGAACCCGGTGCCGCCGACGGCGCGGTCGGCCAGCAGCAGGTTCTCCAGCACCGTCAGCCGGCCGAAGTCGGCGGGCATCTGGAAGGTCCGCATGATGCCCCGCCGAGACCGCTTGTACGGCGGCATCTTTGCGATGTCCTGACCGCGGTGGAGCACCCGTCCCGCCTGCACGGGTGCGGTACCGGCCAGCGCGTGCAACAGCGTGGACTTGCCTGCGCCGTTGGGGCCGACCACGGCGGTGATCCTGGCCCGCGGCACGCTCAGCGCGACGTTCTCCAGTACCCGGTTCGCGCCGTAGGCGACGGTGAGCCCGTCGATGGTCAGGATGCGATCGTCACTCATCACACCACCCCTTGTCTGGGTTCGGTCCTGGACCAGAACGGCACCGGGGCGCCGTCGACGCCGAAAGTGCGCTTGCGCTCGGGGAACACGCCCTGCGGCCGCCACCACAGGAACGCGATGATCACCAATCCGACCACCACGTACTGTAACGCGTCCACCGTTCCCGGCGCACCGAACTGCGGCAGGTAGCGCGTCGCCTCGGTCAGCCCCACCGGCAACAGCAGCGCGCCGAGCAGCACGCCGAATCGGTTTCCGGCGCCGCCGACGATCACCGCGCCCATCAGGATCAACGTCTCCTGATACGACCAGTCCGCCGGCGCGTAGGTTCCGATGAACGCGGCCAGCAGCGCGCCACTGAGCGCTCCGAGGCCGTTGCCGACCGCGAAGGCCGCCAGCCGGACCGGGGTGACGTTGATGCCGAGCGCGTCGGCGGCCTCCGGGTTCTCCCGCACCGCGCGCAGCACGCGCCACAGCGGCGCCCGCGAGATCCGCAGCACCACCCACGCCGCCAGCACCGTCATCGCGATCGCGAATCCGGCGTATAGCCAGGAATATTCGTCCGACCGCAGCCCCAGCTCCGATTTGAGCGGAGCCGGGATCAGATACAGGCCGTGCCCGCCGCCAAGCAGTCCCGGCATCGCCACCACCAGCGCCGCGGCGATCAGCGCCACCGACAGCATCGCCACCGCCTGGTAGTCGGACCGCAGGCGCCGCAGCGCGACCAGCCCGATCGGTAGGGAGATCAGCATGCCGGCCAGCACCGCGCCGACGAACGGCAACGGGAAGGGCAGCGACGCACCCCAGAAGTACTCCTGGACCACGGTGCCGCCTCCGGCCTCCGGTGGGCCCAGCGACAGCAGCGCCACGGTGTAGCCACCCACCGCCACCGACACGATGTAGCTCAGATTGAGCAGGCCGGTGTCGGAGTACTGCAGTTCCAGTCCCCAGCAGCCGATCACGGCCACCGCGGCATAGACCACGAGCGTGACGAGGTAGAAGGACAGATCTGTGCTCATGCGCGATCCGTTCCCGTGCTCTTGCCTCGCACGTCCACTCCTTGCTGGGACGTCATACCTGCAAAGCCCTTCCCGCCGAGAACTCCGCACGGATGCCCTGCGGTCGTGCCATCAGCACGCCGATCAGGACCACCAGCGCGATGGCGATCTTGAAGCTCGGATCCAGCCACACCGCGGTGAGTTCCGTTGCCAGGCCGAGGACGAGCGCACCGAACATGGCGCCGTAGGCGTCACCGATTCCGCCCAGCACCGCGGCGGCGATCACCAACACGATGAACGTGCGTCCCGAGGTGGCCGAGAACGACGAGCTGATGACGAACAACGCCACCCCGGCCAGACCGCACAACGCGCCGGAGATCGCCCAGGCGGTGGCCACCACACGCTGGGTGGGGATGCCGCACGACTGCGCCAGTCCCCCGTCGACCGACGCGGCGCGCATGGCCAGGCCCAGCCGGGACCGCTTGAGCAGCAGATGCATGGTGACCATGGCGATCAGCGCGAGGGCGATCACGATCAACTGGAGGTCGGTGACCGCGGCGCTGGCGATGGTGAACACCACCGTCGGGGTGACCTCGTACCGGAACGACATCGGACCCACCATGGCCAGCAGGGTGTTGGCCAGCACCAGGCTGACCGCCAGGCTGATCACCAGCATCTGGAACACCGACACACCACGCCGCGCGAACGGTTGGTACACAAAGCGATTCAGCAGCAACGAGATCACCACGCCCGCTGCGACACCGATCAACGCCGCGGCAGCCATCGGGAGTCCGGCCCGGCCGGCCCCCAGCGCGGCGAACCCCGAGACCACCATCGTCTCGCTGAACGCGAGGTTGAAGACGTTCGAGACGCTGTACTGCAAGGTGAAACCGACCGCGGCCAGGGCGAGCACCGCGGCGATCACCATCCCGAACACCGTCGCAGAGACAAGCAGATTCACGAGATCAGCGCTGTCCGCTCGCGAGGGCTTCGAGCTCTTCGGCGGGAAGCTGGCTCACCAGCCGCAGTTGCCTGGTGGCCGGATCCCAGTCGTAGAACGCGAAGGCACCGATCACGTTGTGGAACTCGTTGAGCCGGTATTCACCGTTGGCGCCGACGTACTGGATGTTTTCCCCTTTGCCGAGCGCCTCGACGCCGTCGGCGTAGTTGGTCACCACCGTCTTGCCGTCACCGGCGGCGAGGATCTCGGGGATGGCCGAGTTGTAGTCCTCGGGCTCCACCGAGTCGGTCTTGGTGGCGGCCAGACCCGAGAGCACCACACCGTCGTAGGCCGCACGGGCGTACGCGCTGTCCTTGAACGACGGGATGTCGATACCGTCCGTGCCCTCCAGCGACTGCAGGGTCTCGACGAAGGTCTCGGTGCCCGCACCCCCTTCCTGGGCATACCGGACGACCACCTGCAGCGATTTCGCCAGCGCCTCGTCCCCGCCGTAGGCCCCCAACGCCGCTTCCTGCCAGTCGCCGGTGGTGGCAAGCGTGTTCGTGACAATCGGGATGTCGCCGCCGCCGGCCTGGTTGAGTTCGGTCAGGAAGGTGCCCGCGGTGACCGCGTCCGCCTCGAACACGATGGCAGCCGGCCGGTTCTGCAGGATCCGCGCCACCTCGGTGCGGTAGGAGGGCTGCTCGGGTTGGATCGTCATGGCCTCGGTGACACCGACGCCCAGTCCCCCCAGCGCCTCTTCCAGCGGCGGGATGTTCGCCTGCGCCGAGGCGCCGCTGACGAACACCAACGCGACCTTGTCGAAGTTCTGCCGCTGCGAGTGCAACGCCATCGCCTGGGCCCCCACCGAATCCGAGGTGATCAGGCGGTAGTAGTAGTCGAGCTCGGTCCGGTCGAAGCGGCCGTCGCCGGCCGGGGAGAACATCACCTGGCCGGCCTCCTCCAGCACCGGGGCGGCCGCGGCGGCCTCGGCGGTGCTGGGGCCGAGCACGGTGAACAGGTTGGAGGTGGTGCTCAACATCTGGCGCGCGGCGGGCACCGAATCGCTGGCCGTGCCCTTGGTGTCGAACGCTTCGCACTCGATGTCACGGCCGAGCACCCCGCCGGCCTCGTTGATCTCGGCAGCCGCAGGCAGGCATCCGTTGACCACCTCGGCACCCTCCACCGCGGTGGGACCGCTGAACGCCATCAGCATGCCGACCACAAGTGGGTCACCAGTTCCGGCCTCACCACCGCCCGAACATGCGGGCACTGCGAGCAGGGCGGCCGCGGCCGCTGCGCTGGACCAGACCTTCGTCGATTTATTCATGTCACTCCCACGTGAGTCGGCAACCAATATGCAACCATTCCTCGCCCAATGAGGCTAGAAGAGTTGTGCTGTGCCGGGAACACAATCACGCAAATTGCTCGACCGCCAGCGCGGGGTTTCGTTGACTTAGTAACCGGATCAGGACATCGACTGCGCGATCCTCGACGCCCGCTCCCACGCTGCGATCACGCAGGCGCGCGCCAGCGCCTCCTGGCGCCAACCCGCGCTGGTCCGGGCTCGCAACCCCAGCCACCACGCCCCGTCGGCCGCGGTTGAGCGTCCCGTCTCGATCCGGACGTCAGCGCCGAGCTGCTGCTGCAGACTCGCGCCCACCCCGACGGGCAGATCGACGGTCACGTGGGACACGCCGGCGCTGCGCAACAACCTCACTGCGGTGTCCAGACTGTCGTCCCGCGCGTCGCAGCCTCGCAACGCGCCGGTGTCAGGACACGTGATCCACCACAGGCCCGGTACCCCCACGGCCTGGAATCTATGCAGGTAGACAGTCGAAATAGGCTCTACTTCGGGAGCCGCTGGCGCCATCCGGGACAGCAGCGCCGCGAGCGGATCGGCACCCAAGCGCGACCGGGCCCTGGTGATCGCGCCGCGGGTCGGGCGCTGCCGCGAGAGGCCGCGTCCGGTGGCCGCCGGCAGCGTCGTCCACACCAGGTCGGTGACGTCGTCGTAGGTCGCGCGCGGACTCATCGCCGAGCCGAGCACGTGGTAGGTCGTCACCCAGGGCGGGAGGGTCCGCACCCGCTCGGCCGCCACGCCGGCGGCCAGCACCGCGTCGTCGACCATCGTGGGAGGCACCGCGCCGACCAGCGCGCACAGCGCCAAGCGGTCGGACATGGTGAACACCTCGGCACCCGCCTTAAGTCAATTCACGAATGGGTCTGTGCGTTCAGAGTTTACGCATGCGTTACTAGAACCAATTCTCATACATTGGTCGAGTTATGTTGGCTTACTCACTAGTGCCGCCCAATACGGTCGCATTGGTTACAGTGAACGCACTCGGCACACGAAAGGGGGACTGATGAGCGGCGGAGCCATGCCGGTGGTCGACCGTGACATCCGACGGCTCATCGACGAGTGGGTCGCTACCGCACATCTCCCCCGCAACGGCCGGTTGCCGGCCGAGCGCCACCTCGCGGACCAACTCGGTTGCACCCGAGCTCAGGTGCGCCGCGTGATGGCCCAGCTCGAACGGGAGGGCCGGGTGGTGCGCGAGGTCGGCCGCGGAACGTTCCTCGTCGCCGACGGCGACGAGGCTGCGCCGTCCGGCACTTCGGGTGCCGGCGGGTCGTTTGCGCCGGCGGCGATCATGACTGCGTCCTTGCTGTTCGAGCCCGAGGTGGTGTCGGTGGCGGCGTTGGCCGCCACCGAGGAAGATTTCGCCGAACTGCGTCGCTGCCTCGCCCGGGGAGAAGCGGCCACCGACTACGAATCCTTCGAACAGTGGGACATCACCCTGCACCACGCGTTCGCGGTGGCCACTCATAATCCGCAGATCGTGGCGATGGTCGACGTGCTGAACTCGACACGCAACAACCCGGTATGGGGCCGGCTCAAGCGTGACGGCTACACCCCCGAGAACCGAGCCACCATCGAACGCGAACATCAGGAGATCGTCGAGGCGCTGATACAGCGGGACCGGCGCCGGGCGGCCACCGCGATGACCGATCACCTTCGCTTCGTGCGGTCGGTGGTGACCGGGCAATGACCGCCCCCGGACCGGAAGCCACCTCGGTCGCGCAATACCTGGACGGTCAGATCCTGGCCGGCGCGCTCAAGCCCGGCGGCCGCGTGCCGACCGAGCGTGCGCTGGCGGGCCTGCTCGGGTGCAGTCGCCACGACGTGCGCCGGCAACTCGACGTGCTGGAGACCCAAGGGCGGGTCACCCGCGAAGTCGGACGCGGCACCTTCCTGACCCGCGACGGCGCCGGCTCCCCCGCAGCTGTGGCGACGCCGGTGAGGATCAGCCCACTGGATTTGATCGACGCCCGCGCCGCGTGGGAACCCAACCTGATGACGCTGGTGGCGGTGGCCGCCACCGCCGAGGACTTCGCCGAGATCCGAAGGTGCCTGGAACAAGGCGAGGCCGCACGCACACCCGATGAATTCGCGGAGTGGGACATCGCTTTTCACCGCGCGCTGGCCTTGGCCACGCACAACTCCGTGGTGGCCGCACTCAACGACATGGTCGAGTCCGGCAGGCGACGATTGGCCGGCAGCGCGCTGGACACCCGCCCGTACACCCCGCAGAACTACGCCGTGTGCCAGCGTGAGCACCGCGAGATCGCCGAGGCGATCTTCGACCGTGACGCCACCAGAAGCCGCGAGGCGATGCGTCATCACCTGCAGACCGTCCGCGGGCAACTGCTCGCAGGACTACCCTGATCCGCCAGAACGCTTGTCGGAGAGGGTGATCAGCGGCTGCCGGGAGGCAGCATCTGGAACCCGCCGAGGATCCGGTCGGCGTCCCGCCGGTAATCCGGGTCCTGCTCGTCGGCGCTCTGCACCGTGATCGCCACACCGTACGTCCGGCCTTCACTGACCATCACGGCGCTGAGCAGGTCGGCCCGGCGTGGCTTCAGACCGGGCAGCAGAGGCGACAGGTAGTGCCCGCGCACGGCGGGCAATCCGCACAACGTGGTGTCGGTCAGCGTCAGATCGGTGACGCCCAGCTGGGACACCTGGCGGCGTTGATCGGCGAAGAACTCCTCCGGGGCGATCTCACCGCGGTGCGACTCCAGGGTCACCACCGCGGTCGGCGCGATCCCGCCGGCCGCGAGCCCGTCGTTGCGCATGACGAACCGGATCATCGGCGAGTCCAGCGCGGTGATCCGCTTCCAGCCGTCGGGCTGCGGAATACGAAGCACCGGTTCGGTGTCGGACGCCGGACCGCGCGGCGGCGGGACGTCGGCGAGCTTGCCGTCCACGGGGGTGCACAGATCGACCGACGCGTACGAGCCGAACGGTGTGCCGGGTTCCACGGCCACCGCCCGCGCGTCGTCGACCACTCTTGTACACGACGACACCAGCGCCGCCACCGTCATGACGGTGGCCGCGAACACGCGGCGCCGCAGCAAGGGTGAGATCTTCACCCGATCACCCCCTAGTGCGCGAAATGCCTTGCCCCGGTGAGATAGAGCGTGATGCCGGCCGCCTCGGCAGCTGCGGTCACCTCATCGTCACGCACCGACCCGCCGGGATGCACCACGGCCTTCACCCCCGCCTTGATCAGCGTCTCGAGCCCATCGGGGAATGGGAAGAAGGCGTCGGAGGCACCGACCGCGCCGCGGGTGCGGTCGCCGGCGCGCTCGACCGCGAGCCTGGCCGCGTCCACCCGGTTGACCTGCCCCATCCCCACACCGACCGTCGCGCCGTCCTTGGCCAGCACGATCGCGTTCGACTTGACCGCGCGGCAGGCGCGCCAGGCGAACACAAGATCAGCCAGTGTGGCGGGATCGGCCGGCGATCCGGTGGCCAGCGTCCAGTTGTTCGGGTCGTCACCGCTGGCATCCAGAGCGTCGCGCTGCTGCACCAGCAGCCCGCCGCTGACCTGGCGAAACTCGGTGCCGCCCGGCTGCGGTTCGGAGGCGAGCAGCACCCGGATGTTCTTCTTGCCCGACAGCACCTCGACGGCGCCCGGCTCGTAGGCCGGAGCGATGATGACCTCGGTGAAGATCCCGGCGACCGTCTCGGCCATCTCGACGGTGACCTCGGTGTTGGCCGCGATGACCCCACCGAAGGCCGACAGCGGGTCACAGTCATGGGCCTTGCGGTGCGCATCGGCCACCGACACCGACGAGACCGCGATGCCACAGGGGTTGGCGTGCTTGATGATCGCCACGCAGATGTCCTCGTGGTCGAATGCGGCGCGCCACGCGGCATCGGCGTCGGTGTAGTTGTTGTAGGACATCTCCTTGCCGTGCAGCTGCTCGGCCTGGGCCAGGCCCGGCCAGCCGCTGTCGTCGCGATACAGCGCCGCCTGCTGATGCGGATTCTCGCCGTACCGCAGCACCGCGGACCGGTGGAACGTCAAACCGACCCAGGGCGGCAGCTCGGTCGACGCAGCGTCGTGCTCAGGAGCCAGCACCGACTCCATCCAGGACGCGACCGCGACGTCGTACTCCGCGGTGTGCCGGAACGCCAACGCCGCCAGCTTCTTCCGCTCCGCATAGGTGAATCCGCCGGCCCGCACCGCGGCCAGTACACCGTCGTACCCGAGCGGCTCGACCACCACGGCGACACTCGGATGATTCTTGGCCGCCGCCCGCACCATCGACGGACCACCGATGTCGATCTGTTCCACGCATTCGTCGACACCGGCCCCGGAGGCGACGGTCTGGGTGAACGGATAAAGGTTCACCACCACGAGTTCGAAGGCCGCCACACCGAGCGTTTCGAGCGCCGAAACATGTTCGGGTTTGCGCTGATCGGCGAGCAGCCCGGCGTGCACGTGTGGGTGCAGAGTCTTCACGCGCCCGTCCAGCACCTCGGGGAAGCCGGTGACGTCCTCGACCGGGGTAACCGGAACACCGGCGCCGGCAATGGTTTTCGCGGTCGACCCGGTCGACACGATCTCGACACCCGCCGCATGCAGTCCCTGGGCGAGCGGAACGAGGCCGGTCTTGTCGTAGACGCTGATCAGCGCGCGGCGGATCGGCCGCCGGAACACCTCGTCGTCGTTGTCGCTCATCCTAGGGTCGCCTTTCGTCCTGTCCGGGTCACGCCGCGGGTTGCCACCGCCGCCACCACATCCACCAGAAGTTGTCGTTCGATCACCTTGATCCGCTCGTGCAGGGTCGACTCGTCGTCGCCGTCGAGGACCTCCACCGCCCGCTGAGCGACGATCGGTCCGGTGTCGGTGCCCTCATCCACGAGATGAACCGTGCACCCGGTGACCCGCACCCCGTAGGCCAGCGCATCGCGCACTGCGTGGGCGCCGGGAAACGCCGGAAGCAGCGCCGGGTGGGTGTTGAGCACCCGCCCCGGAAATGATGAAAGAAACCTCGGGCCAAGGATTTTCATGAACCCGGCCGACACCACCACGTGGGGCCGGTGGGCGGCGGTTGCGGCGGTCAGCGCGGCGTCCCACGCGGCACGGTCGGCATACTCGCTCAGCGGCACGGTGAACGTCGGTACCGCCGCTCGGGCCGCGATGTCCAGCGCGGCACACGCCCGATCGGTGCCGACCGCCACCACCCGGGCCGGGTAGTCACCGACAGCCGAGTTCAGCAGAGATGCCAGCAGCGAACCGGTGCCCGAAGCCAGCACGACAAGCCGCGCGTCCGGCGCGCTCGGGGGTACGCGCAGGCACGACTGCTCTTCGCGTCGGCCGGCCTCCAGTTGCACGCTGAAAGCCTAGTGGTCGCGGCGTTCGCGTTCGCCGCCGCTGTCGGTGTCGTGACCGTCGCGGTCGACGACGCCCCGGCCATCTCTTTCGTCTACGACGCCCCGGCCATCTCTTTCGTCTACGACGCCCCGGCCATCTCTTTCGTCTACGACGCCCCGGCCATCTCTTTCGTCTACGACGAAGTGCTCCTCCGGGTCGAACTCTTCAAGCGGCAGACCCCCGACCGGTCCGAGCGGCTCGGCCGCGGCATCGGTGGGCCCGGCGTCGACGACGATCTCGTCGGTCTGCGGTTGCGCGTCCTCTTCCAGGCCAGAAGTCGTTTGCGCCCCGTCGTCCACGTCGTCCGGCTCATCGACGGTGGATACGTCCACCGGCTTCGGGATGCGGACCCGCGGAGTGACCCCGCCCGACATCACGACGGTCAGCGCACCGATCCCGAGCATCCATAGGAACACCGCGGGGCCGAACGTGGTCTGGTCGACCCCGATGTCGCCGAAGTTGCCCAGCGGGCCCCCGCCGGCCTCGGCGAGCAGCGCCATCACCGCGGCCGCGGCTGCGGCGGCGACGACGACCTTCAGGAGCGCCGGCCCCAGCGGCAGCGGGCGGCGCGCGCACTGCTGGCCGAGCGCCACCCCGGAGACGGCCGCAGTGATCATCAGCGCCACCCACACCGGACCGAGCGGCGGCGTCGGCACCGCCGCCAGCACCGGCAGCGCCGGGATATCCCCGCCGAACACGGTGAATGAACTGAACGTCGCCAATCCGACGTGGGCACTGGACCCCACCGCCACCGCGGAGGCGCCGACCATCACATTGGGCAGGTACAGCACCGACAGCACCATCAGGCTGAGCTGCCCGAACATCGAGTCCGTGATGGAGAACAGGTCGTGCATGGTCGACCAGTGCACGATCAGCGATCCGGCGACGATCGCACCGGACAACCCCATCAAGGTGAGCACACCGGCCGCAGCCGCCCGCAAGGATTCCGGAAGCCACTTCGGCAGCGGAGTCGAGGCCAGCAACGGGCCGCCGACCCGCGAGCCGACGCCGAGCACCGCACCGATCGCGTGCACCGCGAACACCGACCCGAACGCGTGCAGCGCGTCCGGGGTCTGCAGTTCTGTGAGCACCGAGGCGGCGTCATGGATCACCGCCAGGCAGATCGCGGCGATCAGCACGGGACCGCCCAGCGCCGACGCCACCACCCAGCGGGTGACGAACCACGATGTGCCCGCCGCCGCAGCGGTGGTGCGCGCGGTGCCGTAGATCATCACCAGGACCGGCAGCAGCGGCATCACCCCAAGGGCGCTGCCGCCGATCGACACCGGGACCTGGTGCACACCCAGCCACATGCTGGCGATGGCGCCGAGAGTGCCTGTCATGTCGCTGTTGGCGATCACCAGCTGCAGCAGCACCACCGCAGCGATCACCAGCAACGCGACGAGAGAGGGTCCGAACGCGACCCGCAGCAGGTCACGCGCCTGGCGTGTGCCGACTGGCCGGGTGCTCACAGGTTGGGCCGCTCCTCGCAGGCGCTCGGGCGCGCGACGTTCGCGCACGCGCGGCTCAGACTACGACGACGACTGACCCGACTGCGAGGATGACGGCGGCTGGTGTTGCGTGGGCACATGGGTCGTCGGCGTGTCGCTCGCCGGCGGCTGACCGTAGGTGGGGAAACCCGTGGGCGGGGTCGGCGGTCCCGACGGGGCGGACTGCCCGGACGGGGATGCGGCCGGGAAGCCACCGGTGCCCGGGTAGCCGCTGCCGCCGTACTGCGACGGGTAGCCGGGACGCTGGTGCTGCGGGAGCTGCTGGTGCTGCCCCTGGCCGGTGTGCGGCCCCTGCTGGCCGTAGTAGCCGTACTGCCCGTAGGACTGCGGCTGCTCATACTTCGGCCGCGGCGCCGGCGGAGTGATGATGCCGGAATCGAACAGCAGCACGACGACCGCGGTGGCCGCCTGCAGCAGGGTGAACGCAACGGCCAGGTACAGGCCCCAGCCGATCGAGGCCTCGGAGGGCTTGTTGATGACCTCGGCCAACACGAGCAGGAAGCCCAGCACGGCGGCAACCGCGGCGACGGCGACGAAGTTGCGCTGCCGGGGCAGCAGACCGACCCCGGCGAGCAGGCCCGCCACCACCGCGGCGATGACTGCGAAGAACACGCCGAAGGAGCTGGCGGTCAGCGGACGGAAATCGGGGAAGTCCGACGACGCGACAGTGAATTGGGGGCCGAAGCTGGACAGGTACACCAGCAGGCCGAGGACCGCGACGGCGGCGCTGAGAGAGAAGGGCAGCCGGCTCGGACCGTCTGCGGCCGGTTCGGCGTCAGGAACCCGACCGAACTGCTGAGTCGGCGCCGTGAACTGCGTGGTGGGCTGCTGACCGGGAAATCCAGGACCTCCGGGCGCGCCTTGTGGGTACGACATGACCTCTCCTGTGCTGTGCGGGCGTCGGAACCGACGGTGCCGCCATCAGGGCGACAGTCGACGTCGATCAATCCGCCTGAGCGATTCGATAAACCACGCTAGCGCACCGCGGGGTGGGCCTGTCACTTCGTCACCGGCCCGCACCCTCGCCCCGGGCCCGTGCTACGCGGACGCCAGCACGGGCGAATCCGCCGACGCCTGCTCGGCGTTCTCGATCTCGCGCACCAGCGGCAGAACCCGCGCCCCGAAGTACTCGATCTCCTCCTGAAAGTGCAGGAAGCCGCCCAGGATCAGGTCGACGCCACGCTTGCGGTACGCCGCGATGCGTTCGGCGATCTGCTCCGGCGTGCCGATCAGCCGGGTGCGGAAACCGTCGTTGTACTGCACCAGGTCCTCGAAGGTGGAGTCGGCCCACATCCCCTTCTTGTCGCTGGTCGAGTTCCCGGCCTGCTGCACCGCACCGCGGAAACCCTCGACCGCCGGCTTGTTCGCCTTGGCGATGATCTCCTTGAGGGTCTCCCGGGCCTCTTTCTCGGTGTCTCTGGCGATGATGAAGCCGTTGAGCCCGAAGCTGACCTCACGGCCCGCTGGAGCGGCACTGCGGGCGTGGTCGCGCACCTCCACCAACTGCTCGGTGACCCCGTCGAAGTCCTTGCCGTTGGAGAAGTACCAGTCGGCGTAGTAGCCGCCGTTGCGGCGGGCGGCGGTCGAGTTGCCGCCTTGGAACAGCTCCGGATTGGGTCGCTCAGGGGTGTTGGCGGGTTTGGGTTTCAAGGTGAAATCGTGGATGCGGTAGAAGTCGCCGCGGAAATCCACGTCGTCCTCGGTCCAGATCTTGCGCAGGACCTGCAGGAACTCCGCGCTGCGCCGGTAGCGCTCGTCGTGTTCCAGCCACGGTTCGCCCAGGTGGGTGAACTCGTCTTTGAACCAGCCGCTGACGACGTTGACGGCGAAGCGGCCACCGGAGAGCTGATCGGCGGTGGCCCCGAGCTTGGCCAGCACGGCCGGCTGCCACAACCCTGGGTGCACGGCCGCGATGACCTTGAGCCGTTCGGTGGCAAGCAGCAGCGCAAGACTGAAGCTGGTCGATTCGTGCTGGTACTCGGCGCCGTAGCTGGCTTCGTACCGCACCTGCGACAGCGCGTATTCGAAGCCGTTGTTCTCCGCGGTGCGGGCGAGTTTCCGGTTGTAGTCGTAGTTCCAGTCGGTGCGCTGCTCGATGTCACTGGTGACCAGGCCACCGCTGACGTTGGGCACCCAGTACGCGAACTTGACGTGGTCGGCGATGCGTTCGGTGGTCATGGCTAGCCATGCAACCGCCGCAGGGCGGCGCGGTCATCGGTATGGATCGCGGTGAACCGAAACCACCCGAACCCGACCCCCCTTGCGCCGCCAGATTGGAACACGTTCTAATTCTCGGCATGAACTACGGGTTGGTGCTGTTCACCTCGGACCGCGGAATCACACCGGCGGCCGCCGCCAAGCTCGCCGACGAACACGGCTTCGAGACGTTCTACGTCCCCGAACACACCCACATCCCGATCAAGCGGCAGGCCGCCCACCCCACCACCGGCGATGAATCCCTGCCCGACGACCGCTACATGCGCACCCTCGACCCATGGGTCTCTCTGGGCACCGCCGCCGCGGTCACCTCGCGGGTCCGGCTGTCCACGGCGGTGGCACTGCCCGTCGAGCACGACCCCATCACGCTGGCCAAATCCATCGCCACGCTCGATCACCTCTCGGGCGGGCGGGTCTGCCTGGGCGTCGGTTTCGGCTGGAACACCGACGAGCTGACCGACCACAACGTGCCGCCGGCCCGCCGGCGCACCATGCTGCGCGAATATCTGGAAGCCATGCGGGCGCTGTGGACCCAGGAGGAAGCCGAGTACGACGGCGAGTTCGTCAAGTTCGGACCGTCCTGGGCGTGGCCCAAGCCGGTGCAATCACACATCCCGGTTCTCGTCGGCGCCGCCGGCACCGAGAAGAACTTCAAGTGGATCGCGAAGTCCGCCGACGGCTGGATCACCACGCCGCGCGACTTCGACATCGACGAGCCCGTCAAGCTGCTGCAGGACACCTGGGCGGCCGCCGGGCGTGACGGCGCCCCGCAGATCGTCGCGCTCGATTTCAAGCCGGACCCCGAGAAGCTGGCGCACTGGCGTGAACTCGGCGTCACCGAGGTGCTGTTCGGGCTGCCCGACAGGTCCGAGGCCGACGTCGCCGCCTATGTCGAGCGGCTGGCCGGGAAGCTCGGCGCCCTGACCTGAGTCCACCGGTCGCGGCGCTACCCCGGTACCGCGCGGTTGCCGTTCTCCGTCGGCGTGACGCGGACCGACGCGCCCAGCGGATCCCCGCCGGTCATCAGCGCCACGAGTTCGACGTCCTCGGTGGTGGCCAAGAATCGGGATCCGTCGTCGAGGCGCCCGACGATGATTCCGGTGCGCACCGGCCAGTCGTGATGCACCGAATAGGTCTCGATCGTGCCCGTTCCCTCGGGGGTCTTGGTCACCGCGACGGTGGGCCGTGCGGCGACTTCGGCGGTCAGTTCCGCGCTGCGTGACGTGCGCCAGCCGACCGGCTCGGTCGAATAGACCCCGACGGAGTACTTGCTCATGATGCCGCCGTTGGCGCCGACGAAGCCGAATCGGCCCGGGTGGTCCCGCATCTGGATCACCGTCTCGGCGATGCCGTGCAGCGAGTAGCTGTTGCCCGGGCCCCCGAAATACGGCAGCCCCCCGGTCAGGGTCAGGCCCCGGGGGTCGTCGCCCGACAGGCCGAGCGCCTCGCAGATCACGAACACCGGGAACGGGAAACAGCTGTAGAGGTCGAAGGTGCTGATGTCGCGCACACCGACGCCGGCCACTCGCAGGGCTTCGTGTGCGGCGTGCACCGCCGCCGGGCTGGCGCCGAGGTCCGCCCGGTCCAGCAGCGGCTGCTCGACCAGATCCGAGTGGCCGTGCTGGTACACCCACTTCTCTTCGGGCACACCGAGCCTGCGCGCGGCCTCGATCGACATCAGCACCGCGGCAGCGCCCTGGTTGACGGTGTCGCGGGCGACGAGCAACCGCGGGTACGGATCGCAGATCATCCGGTTCTCGTCGGTCACGGTCGCGATCTCGTCCACCGAGCGTTCCACCGGAGACGACGAGAACGGGTTCTTGGCAGCGACTTTGGACATCGGCGCGAAGAGTTCGGCCATCTGGCGCCGGTACTCGTCGACGCCGAGCCCGAGCCGGGCGCGCCGCGCGTTGTCCAACAGCCCGTACTGCACGGGAGCGCCGGTCAGGCCGTGCCGGATGGTGTATTCGTCGACATAGGTGAAGATCTGGTGTCCGCGGTCTTCCAGCTGCCCGTCGACGTGCTCGGTGAAATCCGGCTTGTCGTCCCGGTTCGCGAAGTACTTGGCCGTCGACCCGGGTTCGGAGCCCATGATCATCACGACGTCCGCGTCACCGGCGACGATCAGGTTGCCGGCCTCGGTGACCAGTTTCTGCGGCCCCTGCCCGCCGACGGGTTCGAGCACAACGCGGGCCGGGGCGCCTCCCACCCGGTTCATCACCGAACGCGGGTAGTTGTCGGACTTGCCGAGCGTCGCGGGCATCGGGCCCGAGATCTCGAACTGGCGCAGCCCGAACACCGTGTCCACGGCGGCGGCCACGTCGGCGGGGTCGGCGCCGGTGTCGGCGAGGGCGGCCCGCACCGCGGCGGCCGCCAGCTCGACGGCCGACATGCCGCGGTAGTCCGGGTCGTCGACCCGTTCGGTGAACTGCCCGACGCCTACGATCACCGGCGTCCGTGGATCCACTGCCATGCGCCCCGTCCTCTCAGTTACTTCGGGAGGCTAATAGAACATGTTGCAGTAATTCCACATACGCTGTGTCCGACGTACGATTATCGTGATGTACGTCTTTATTGACGTATAGTTCGGTCATGAACTGGGACCCGCGTCCGATGTCGCTGGTCGTCGGCGGGGTGGTGCCCGTCGAGGACGTGGTGGGCCGGGTTCGCGAATCCACCGAGGTCCTGTCCACGCTCCCGAACTCCGGTGCCGTGCTGGTCGGTGACCGCAGGCACGGCAAGACCTCGCTGGCCCGGCTCGTGCAGCGAAGGGCCGCCGACACCGGCGCCGTCGTCGTGTCCGTCAGCGCCGAACGCGAGACCTACGCCGAGTTCGTCGCCGCGCTGATCTCCGAGCTGGCCCGCCTGGACCCGGCGTGGGCCCAGGAACTCGCCCGGATCCGGCTCACGCTGACCGCGGGACCCGTCCGGCTGGAACGCGACAGCCGCGCCGCGGCCACTCTCGACGATCTGCTCGACCGTGCCATCCGGCGGGCCGACGGACGCATCCTGGCGCTGTTCATCGACGAGGTCAGCGTGTTGGCACGCAACCTGGAGCGCGCCGCCGCCGGCTCCGGGGATACCTTCCTGCACCTGCTTCGCCGGGTGCGTCAGGACCATCCCGGCAGGGTCGCGACGGTGCTCTCGGGCTCGATCGGCTTCCACCACGTCTCGGCCGACGCGCCGAGCACGGTCAACGACATCCCGAAGATCGCGGTCGGGCCCATCCGTTCCGATCACGCCACATATCTGGCCGAGTGCCTGCTGCTGGGCAGCGGCGTCCCGACCACCGACCGGCGCGAGGTCGCCGCGGCGATCGCCGCAGCCGCCGAGAATGTGCCCTACTACATCCAGCACCTGGTGGCCGCCGCCCGGAAATCCTGGCTCGACACCGGCGTGGCGCCGTATCCGGAACTGGTCGATCTTCTGGTGCTCGACGCCGTCGAGAGCCCCTACGACCCCTGGGATCTGCGGCATTACCGAGACCGCTTGCCGCACTACTACGGCGCCGACGCGCCGGCAATCGCCGGGCTGCTCGACATCTACGCCCACGCCGGTGGCCCGCTGGGCGTCGACACCGTGCTGATGCGCCTGCGCAGCGAGGGCAACCCGATCACCGGCCGGGCACAGCTGGTGTCCGTCATCGAGCGGCTCACCCTCGACCACTACCTGGTCCGCTCCGGTGACGCCGACGCGTTCTCCTCCCCATTGCTACAGCGGGCGTGGAAAGCGATGCGGCGGTGAGCTATCCGCCGTTGTTCACGCCGTCGGCCGCCGACGCCGCCGAACTCGAAGCGTCGACGGTGGGCCGGACCGACCTGCTCGACACCCTGACGAACCGCATCACGGCTGCGGCACGCGACGGCTCCCGACCGCACACGCTGCTGGTCGCACCCCGCGGCGCCGGCAAGACACACACCTTGAGGGTGGCCGTCAACCGCGCGATCTCGGATCCCGAAACCGCCGAACGCATTCTGCCCCTGGAGGTTTCGGAGGACTCGCTGGCAATCGGCTCCTATCTCGACCTGCTGGTGGAGATGGCGCGCGCAGTCGGGCCCGAGGTCGGCGAGGAGGCCAGGGCGCTCAGGAACGCCCGGGACCCGGTGGGCATCGAGGCCGCGATCATCCGCTCGGCCGCGGACCGGATGATCCTGCTGGCGATCGAGAACGCCGATCGCGTGTTCGACGCGATCGGCGCGCCCGGGCAGGGAAGCCTGCGGGCCTGGGTCGAAACATCCACGGCTGTACTGGTTCTGGCGACCACCCCCGCGCTGTTCCCGGGCGTCTCGTCGCGCGAGTTCCCGTGGTACGGGTCGTTCATGATCGAGACGCTGACCGCACTGACGACCGAAGACGCGACCGAGTTGTTGCGCCGCGCGGCACGGCGACGGGGGGATGCCGGCTTGGCGGCCTACCTCGACTCCGCCGCCGGCCGGGCCCGGGTGCAAGACGTGCACCGGATCATCGGCGGCACTCCCCGTCTGTGGCACCTGCTCGCCGAATCCACGGGCGAATCCGAGCTCACAGCGCTGACCCCGGCAGTCGACGCGGTGCTCGATCGACTGGCGCCGCAGTTCCAGCAGCAACTGTGGCAGTTACCCCCGGGCGAACAACGGCTGGTCGTCGAACTGGCCCGGGGCTCGGCACCGCGATCGGTCTCCGACCTCGCCCACCGCGTGGGGGTGTCGAATCAATCGGCGTCCGCGGCATTGGGACGGCTGGCCGCCGCGGGCTGGGTGACCTCGTCCAAGGCCGACGGTGACCGCCGCACCTCCTGGTACGACCTCACGGATCCGCTGCTGCGCAGCTACCTGCAGTACCGCGAGCGCTAGAAACGCGGCGAGCGCGCGCATCCGCACATCGCGCGACAACGATGTGTCGCGGTGCGAACACGCGCGCTCGCGATGCGGCGTGTGCCGCTCGAAAAGATCTGGAGCTCAGAGGCTTTCGAGGAGCTCGCGGGCCAGCTTGGCGGTCTCCGACGGGGTCTTGCCGACCTTCACCCCGGCTGCCTCCAGGGCCTCCTTCTTGGCGGCCGCGGTGCCCGACGAGCCCGACACGATGGCGCCGGCGTGGCCCATGGTCTTGCCCTCCGGAGCGGTGAAGCCCGCGACGTAGCCGACGACCGGCTTGGTGACGTTGGCCTTGATGTAGTCGGCCGCCCGTTCCTCGGCGTCACCACCGATCTCGCCGATCATCACGATGATCTTGGTCTCGGGGTCTTTCTCGAACGCCTCGATCGCGTCGATGTGGGTGGTGCCGATCACCGGGTCTCCGCCGATGCCGATCGCGGTGGAGAAGCCGAGATCGCGAAGCTCGTACATCATCTGGTAGGTCAGCGTGCCCGACTTCGACACCAGACCGATCGGGCCCTTGCCGGTGATGTTGTTCGGCGTGATGCCGACCAGCGACTCGCCGGGAGTGATGATGCCCGGGCAGTTGGGGCCGATGATGCGGGTCTTCTGGCCCTTGTCGACGTTATAGGCCCACGCATAGGCGGTGTCCTGCACCGGGATTCCCTCGGTGATGACCACCAGCAGCGGGATCTCGGCGTCGATGGCCTCGATGATCGCGTCCTTGGAGAACGCCGGCGGCACGAACGCGATCGAGGTGTCGGCGCCGGTCTCCTTCATCGCCTCGGCGACCGAGGCGAACACCGGGAGTTCGACGTCGTTACCGTCTTTATCCTGGTGCGTGACCGTCGTGCCGGCCTTGCGCGCGTTGACACCGCCGACGATCTGAGTGCCTGCCTTGAGCATCAGCTTGGTGTGTTTGGTTCCCTCACCGCCGGTGATGCCCTGGACGATGACCTTGCTGTCCTTGTTCAAAAAGATCGACATCTCGTATGTCCCTTACTTGTTCGCCAGCTCGGCGGCCTTGTCGGCGCCGGAGTCCATGGTGTCGGCCTGGATGACCAGCGGGTGGTTGGCCTCGGAGAGGATGCGACGGCCCTCTTCGACGTTGTTGCCGTCAAGACGCACCACGAGCGGCTTGTTGGCCTCGTCGCCGAGCATCTGCAGCGCCTTGACGATGCCGTTGGCCACCGCGTCGCAGGCGGTGATGCCGCCGAACACGTTGACGAACACGCTCTTGACCTGAGAGTCGTTCAGGATCACATCGAGCCCGGCGGCCATCACCTCGGCCGACGCACCGCCGCCGATGTCGAGGAAGTTGGCCGGCTTAACGCCACCGTGCTTCTCGCCGGCGTAGGCGACGACGTCCAGCGTCGACATCACCAGACCCGCGCCGTTGCCGATGATGCCGACCGCGCCGTCGAGCTTGACGTAGTTGAGGTCGTTCTCCTTGGCCTTGAGCTCCAGCGGGTCGGTGGACTCCTTGTCCTCGAACTCGGCGTGCTCGGGGTGGCGGAAGTCGGCGTTGGCGTCGAGCGTGACCTTGCCGTCCAGCGCGAGGATCTGGTCGTCGGGCGTGCGCACGAGCGGGTTCACCTCGACCAGCGTGGCGTCCTCGGCGACGAAGACCTCCCACAGCTTGGCGATGGTGACCGCGGCGGCGTCGAGCACCTCGGCGGGCAGGTGGCCCTTCTCGGCGATCTCGCGGGCGAACGCCTCGTCGACACCCTTGACCGCGTCGACGGGAACCTTGGCAAGCCGCTCGGGCTTGGTGGCGGCGACCTCTTCGATCTCCATGCCGCCCTCCACCGAGCACATGGCCAGGTAGGTGCGGTTGGCGCGGTCGAGCAGGAAGGAGATGTAGTACTCCTCGGCGATGTCGCTGGCCTCGGCGACCAGCAGCTTCTTGACCACGTGGCCCTTGATGTCCAGTCCCAGGATGTTCTGGGCGTGGGTGAAGGCGTCGTCGGGGGTGGCGGCGTACTTCACGCCACCGGCCTTACCCCGGCCACCGACCTTGACCTGCGCCTTGACCATCACGGGTTTGCCGATTTCCTCGGCGATCGCTTTGGCGTCCTCGGCGGATTCGGTCACCCGGCCGGGAGTGGTGGGAACGTTGTGCTTGGCGAACAGCTCTTTCGCCTGATACTCGAAGAGGTCCATGGACTCTTAGAACTTCCCTGTCTGTGAGCGGCTAGAAGTACGGCCCGACGGGCTCGGGGGAACTGTATCGACCCGCGTGCCACTCATTGCCACCGCCCACCGCTCATGTGGTCGATCTCACCGGCATAACCAAAGTGATTCAAATCACAAATAGCGGCGGAATAGACGCACGGGTTGCCACTCTGATTGGAATTTGGTTAACGTCCATTGGTCTAGATAACGGTCTGGTCACGACGACAAGGATTTTTCAGGTTGCCTCAGCATCGTCCGCCTCGCTCTTCCGAGGCCCTCGCGGCGCCTGGTCCCACCGAAGTCACCGACATCATCCCGTTCAACGAATTCGGCGAACTCACCGATCACTTGAATCTGGAGTTCTTGTCGCACGCGGCTTTTGACCGCGACACGCAGGTGATCCACGCTCCGGAACTCGACGACCTCAACGACACCGACGACGAGACGCCGCTGCGCCTGGCCGTGCCGGACGAGTTCCGCGCCGCCCCGCAGGCCGAGCGCCGGCCGTCCGCGCGGGCCTACCGCGACAGTCACACCGACGTCACCGACGGCACAGCAAAGACGGACATCATCGATATGCGCGGCCGCACCGGCCAGCACCGCAAGGCCGAGGTACCCGTCCGGGGCCGTCTGGTCGTCGCGGCGATGGCTGTCGGCGCCACCGCGGCCGGCGCGTACACGATGACCAACCAGACCTCCAAGGCGCCGGCCGAGACGGTACTCGCCGCGGATCAGATCGCGCTGGGCGACGGCAGCACGATCACCGGCTCGGTGGACGGCATGCAGATCGTGACGGTCGCCCCGGCCGCCAACTCTGCCGTGCACGCCGAGGAGATCACCAAAGCCGCCGCGTTCGCGCAGGAGCGCGCCGAGCGCGAAGCCCGGCTGACCAAGCCCCAGTTCGTCATGCCGACCACCGGAGTGTGGACCTCGGGCTTCGGCTACCGGTGGGGCGTCCTGCACGCCGGCATCGACATCGCCAACGCCATCGGCACGCCGATCCTGGCCGCCGCCGACGGCGTCGTGATCGCCGCCGGGTCCGAAGGCGGCTACGGCAACGTGGTGAAACTGCGTCACGCCGACGGCACCGTGACGTTGTACGGGCACAACAGCTCGCTTCTGGTCAACGTCGGCGAGCGGGTCATGGCCGGCGACCAGATCGCCAAGATGGGCAACACCGGCAACTCCACCGGTCCGCACTGCCACTTCGAGGTGCACATCGGCGGTACCCGCGTCGACCCTGTCGGCTGGCTGGCCAAGCGGGGGCTGTCCCCCGGCGGCTACGTTGGCTGAGTGGCCGACGAGTCCTCTGATTCCACCGAAGAGACCCGGATCCTGCGGCGCGCACCGCTGACGGGCTCCCAAACCTTTCCGTCTGCCTCGCAGTCCTCCACTGAGCCTCCTACCGGCATCCTGCGCCGCCATCCCACCGGCGAGCTGCCCGTCGCGTCCGTCTCCGACCCAGTTACCCAGTACGTCCCGCGGGCCAAACCCGTCGCGGTGGGACCCACTCGTCCGACCCGGGCCGAATCCCGCGCCGCCATCGCCGCCGCGGGGACGACGATCGTGTCCGGCTGGGCCACCGGGGTGATCGCGACCGACCTGATCGCCGGCTGGTGGTCCACCGACCCGCTGTTCTGTGTCGCGATGGGGTTCCTGGCCGCGGTGACGGCCGCGGCGTCCATCAGCGGTGTCATTGCGCTGCTGTTGCGCCGCCCCAACGCCCGCCTACTGATGGTGGTAGGCGCCGTCATCGCGATCCTGATCTTCGCCAGCCTGTTCGTCGCGGGCGCGAAGCTGCCCCCGCTGGTCTACGCGATGCCGGTGCTGCCGCTGGCATCAGTCGCGCTGGCGGCGCTGCCGGCCACCGCACGGTGGAGCCGCACGGGTTAGAGCTTGCTGACCGGGGCGTGGTTGTGCATCAGCTTGACGCGGCCGGCGCTGCCGAAGTCGATCAGCGACATCGCCGACTCCCCGGCGCCCGAGACCTCCTCGACCCGGCCCAGCCCGTACTTGTCGTGGGTGACGCGGTCCCCCGGCTCGAGCACGATCAGCGGCCGCTTGCCGGCCGCCGACCGCGTCGGTGACGGACGCGGTGTGCCGTACCGGCCCGCGTTGCCGACCGGCGCGGAGAACGACGACGCCGGCGCCTCGGTGCGGCGCCAGTCGATGAGCTCCTTCGGGATCTCACGCAGAAACCGGGACTCCGGGTTCAGCATCGGCTGCCCCCAGGACGACCGCACCTTGGCACGGCTCAGGTACAGACGTTGCCGGGCGCGGGTGATACCGACGTAGGCAAGCCGGCGCTCCTCGGAGAGTTCGGCCGGATCCCCGAGCGCACGCATGTGCGGGAACATGCCGTCCTCCCAGCCGGTGACGAACACGACGGGGAATTCCAGTCCCTTGGCGGTGTGCAGCGTCATCATCGTGACGACGCCGGAACCGTGCTCGGGGATGTCGTCGGCGTCGGCGACCAGCGACACCCGCTCCAGGAATGCGGCCAGCACACCGGTGTCGGGGACGTCCTCGTCCTGCTGCTCGTCCCCGTCCTCGCCGGCCAACGCCCTGGCGTTGGCCAGGTCGGTGCTGAATTCGTGTGCGACGCTGACCAACTCGTTCAGGTTGTCCAGCCGGGCCAGGTCCTGTGGATCGCTGGAGGACTCCAGTTCGGCGCGGTAGCCGGTGCGGTCGAGCACGGTCTCGACAAGATCGCCGAGTTCGCCGTCGAGTCCGCCGCGCAGATCGTCGAGCAGGTCGACGAAACCCTTGATCGCCTTCTCCGACCGGGTGTTGAGCATCGGCACCTTGCCTTCGGCGGCGGCCGCGAGCGCGTCGTTGAAGTTGGCGCCGGTGGTCTCGGCGTACACCGCCACACAGGCCTCGGCTCGGTCCCCGATGCCGCGGCGCGGAGTGTTGAGGATGCGCCGCATGCTCACCGAGTCGCCGGGGTTGTCGAGCACCCGCAGATAGGCGACGATGTCGCGGATCTCCTTGCGCTCGTAGAAGCGCACTCCCCCGACCACCTTGTACGGGATGCCGGCCCGGATGAAGACCTCCTCGATGGCCCGTGAGGAGTTGTTGGTGCGGTAGAACACCGCGACGTCGTTGTACGAGAATCCCGGCACCGAGTCGGCCAGCGCGTCGATCTCCTGCGCGACGAAGCGGGCCTCGTCGTGCTCGTTGTCGGCGACGTAGCCGACGATGAGGTCGCCTTCGCCGGCATCGGTCCACAGCCGCTTCTCGCGCCGCCCCGTGTTGCGGGCGATCACCGAGTTCGCCGCGTTCAGGATCGTCTGGGTGGAGCGGTAGTTCTGTTCCAGCAGAATCGTCGTGGCGTTCGGGAAGTCGCGCTCGAAGTCCTCGATGTTGCGGATCGTGGCGCCGCGGAACGCATAAATGGACTGGTCGGCGTCGCCCACCACGCACAACTCGGCAGGTGCGACCCCGTCGACCGTTTCGGTTCCGACGAGTTCCCTGACGAGCACGTACTGCGCATGGTTGGTGTCCTGGTACTCGTCGACCAGAATGTGCCGGAAGCGGCGCCGGTAGTACTGCGCGATCTGGGGAAACGCCTGCAGCACAGCGACGGTCTCGCCGATCAGGTCGTCGAAGTCCAGCGCGTTGGCCGCCCGCAGCCGGCGTTGGTACTCCGCGTACACCTCGGCGATGATCCGGGCGAGATCGTCGGCGGCCTCGGAGGCCTCCGCGGCGGCCTGCTCAGGTCCGATCAGCTCGTTCTTCAGATTGGAGATGCCGTTGGACAGCAGCCGGGGCGAGTACTTCTTGGTGTCCAGGCCCATGTCCTTGCCGATCATCAACAACAGACGGCGCGAGTCGTCGGCGTCGTAGATCGAAAAGTTCGAGTTCAGGCCGGGCAGCAGCGAGGCCTGGTTGCGCAGGATCCGCACGCAGGTCGAGTGGAACGTCGACACCCACATGTTGCGGGCCCGCGAGCCGACCAGTGCGACCACTCGCTCCCGCATCTCCGCGGCCGCCTTATTGGTGAACGTGATGGCCAGCACCTGACCGACACCGACGTCGCGGGCGGCCAGCAGGTGGGCGATGCGCCGAGTCAGCACCGCCGTCTTACCGGAGCCGGCACCGGCCACGATCAACAGGGGCGTGCCCTCATGCAGCACTGCCTGCCGCTGCTGCGGGTTGAGCCCGTCCAGAAGCTCGTCGGTGCCGGTGTCGGAGAAAAGCGAAGTCATATCGGTCCCCAACTTACCGCCGGGCGGCGACACTCTTTGCGCAGGCGAGCCAGGTGGTGGCAGACTGTTCGGGTGCTCACCGCGCAGCTCGGCCATACGCACCTCGCCCGAGGGGCTCATCGCCGATTTTTCTACGGGTACCGGCCAGCGGTGCCCGTGGTCTAGCTGCTTCCCAGAGCCCCGCGGTCCGCTTTGCGATCCGGGGCTCGTCTCGTGTGTGAGGCCCGAAACGCACCGGAGCGGGCCGATCCCACAACGAGAATCCGGAGAACGACATGACGACGATGGAAACCGCCCAAGTGCCTGAAATCGACGAACTGCGCGAGGAGATCGACCGTCTCGATGCGGCGATCCTCGAGGCCGTCCAGCGCCGCACCGAGGTATCGCAGATGATCGGCAAGGCACGGATGGCCTCCGGGGGCACCCGCCTGGTGCACAGCCGCGAGATGAAGGTCATCGAGCGCTACAGCGTGCTCGGCGAAGAGGGCAAGAATCTCGCCATGCTGCTGCTGCGCCTCGGCCGCGGCCGCCTCGGCAAGTAGCGTCCCCGGGCGTAAAAACCGTCGCTGCACGGCGGTGGGCACGCCGAAGTCACTCGGAGGTCAGGGCCTCCATCAGCCACGGTGTCAGCCATTCCACGGCCTCGGGGGTGGGGTGCACGCCGTCGCTGCGCACCCGGATGCCGTCCACCCTGGTCTGGTAGTAGCCGTTGGGGCTGAGCTTCTTGTTCAGGTCCAGCACCGTCGCGTTCGGCCGTTCGTCGACCACGCTGCGCAGCAACGTATTCCACTGCTCGACACGCTTGGGCTGATCCTCGGGGTACAGGCTGCCGTCCGCTTTCTCCGCGCGCCGGTTGTACGGCTCGGTCGTCACCACCAACCGGGCACCGGTCGAGCCCAGGATGTCCAGCGCCCGGTTGAGCTCCCCACGCAGATACGCGTCGTAGCCGGGCTCGCCGATGTGGGTCCACCGACCCTCGTTCAACCGGTCCACCACCTCCCACCGGCCGACGATCAGCAGCACCACATCGGGCTTCTCGTGTCCGATGCGCTGAGCCCAGCGGGCCGGCCACGCGTCGCACTCCGGCTTCTGCGGCAACTCCTGGCCGACGTATTCATAGGGCCCGCCGCGGGCGATGCCGCACCCGATCGTGGTGTAGTCGGCGAAGTCCAGGCCCGGCGTCTCGGGCAGGTACCGCATCAATGTCCACGCGATCGAGTCGCCGAACACCGCCACCCGCAGGTCGCCCGGGGCGCGCGGCTTCTGTGGCCTGGTGACCTCGACGGGCACCTCGGCGCCGACCAGCGCCGCGATGTCCACGTCCGGGCCCGGCTGGGGTGTCGCGGGCGCGATGCGCACCGGCAGCACCGTCATCGTCACCACCGCGGCCGTCGCGGCCGTCGCCGCCGCCAGCGGCAGCATCGGCACGAACGCGGGCCGCCACTCGCGGATCGGCTGCTCGATCAGCCACCACGACACCGCCGCCACCGCGATCGTCGCCGCGCAGCGCAGCGCGAACAGCTCCCAGCCGTCGATGCCGGTGCGTTCCCCGTTGAGCACCAGGAAGATCGGCCAGTGCCACAGGTACACCCCGTAGGAGATCGCGCCGAGCCCGACGAGCGGGCCCGCCGAGAGCAGCCGCGCGACCGGCCCGTCCTGGGCGAGCGCCACCGGGGCGATGATGAGCACCGCCGCCACGGCGACTACGAGCAGCAGTCCGGCCCGGAACTCCGCGGCGCTTCCGGTGGCCATCCGCGCGGCGCTGAACAACACCACCAGCCCGGCCAGCGGAAGCCACCACGCGATCCAGCGGGCCCAGCGCGACCGGAACATCACCAGGCCCGCGGTCAGCCCGCGCCAGTCGCGCACCAGCAGCGCGGCCGCGGCGGCGCCGACCAGCAGGGCCTGCACCCGGGTGTCGGTCCCGAAGTACACGCGGTTGAGGGTCGCGTCGGCACTGCGCATCGTCGTGGCCGCTGCCGACGCGGCAACGCCTCCAGCGGCCACCACGAAGACCGCACCACGCACCACCCGCGCAGACAACGGCACCCCGCGCCGATACGCCAGCGCCGTCAGCCCCGCGACGACGGCGGCGATCAGCAACGGCCACAGCACGTAGTACTGCTCCTCGACGGCCAGCGACCACGTGTGTTGCAGCGGTGAGGGCGGCGCGCCCTGAGAGAAGTAGTCGGTGTGCTGGGCGACGAACACCCAGTTCGACATCCAGAAGAACGCGGCGACGGCGTCTTCACGCAGGTTCGCGGTGGATTCCTCGGAGAACAGCTCCCGCAATGCGACGACGGCCAGCACCATCACCAGCAGCGCGGGCAGCAGTCGGCGGGCCCGCCGGATCCAGAAACCCTTCAGCCCGATCCGGCCGGTCCGGCCGACCTCGTCGAGCAGCAGCGAGGTGATCAGGAATCCGCTGAGGACAAAGAACACGTCGACGCCGAGGAAGCCACCGGACAGTCCGGGGACGCCGCCGTGGTCGGCCAGCACCAGCGCGACCGCGATCGCCCGGATGCCGTCGAGGGCCGGAATCGACTGCCCCGGCCCGACATACCGCCGCGGGCCCACTCGCATCGGCGCCGCACTCACGGCAGTCAATTTCCAGGGCCCTCCTCGCCTACTTCAAGCAAGGAAGTCTAGGGTCCGACCGCCGGCGGATCCGGAAGGCGCGCTGGCTCCAACCCCTGCCCGGTCCCGCAAGCCGGGGGCGCCTCCCTCGTGCGAGCAGACGCAAACTCTGGCGTGTCGCCGGCGACTCGCCGGAGTTCGTGTCTGCTCGGCGCGCAGGTGACTACTTGGTGAGCGCGATGTACTTGATGTCGAGATACTCCTGTATGCCCTCGGTGCCGCCCTCGCGGCCGAAGCCCGACTCCTTGATGCCGCCGAACGGCGCCGCCGCATCGGAGATGACCCCGCGGTTCACGCCGACCATGCCGGACTCGATTCCCTCGGCGACCCGCAGCGCCCGGTCCAGCGACTGGGTGTACACGTAGGCGGCCAGTCCGTACTCGGTGTTGTTGGCGGCGGCGATGCCTTCTTCCTCGGTGTCGAACCCGGCGATGGGTGCCACGGGCCCGAACACCTCTTCCTTGAGGATGCGGGCATCGGCGGGGACGTCGGTGAGCACGGTGGCCGGGTAGAAGTTGCCGGGCCCGCCCGGGGCGACGCCGCCGACGGCGACGGTCGCGCCGCGCGAGACGGCATCGGACACCAACTCGGTCACCTTGGCGACCTGCTTGGCGTTGATCAGCGGGCCGAGTGTCGACTTCTCGTCGAGGCCCTTACCGAGGGTGAACTCGCTCATCCGCTTGACGAACTTCTCGGTGAACTCCGCGCGCACGGCGTTGGCGACGTGGAAACGGTTGGCGGCGGTGCAGGCCTCGCCGCCGTTGCGCATCTTGGCCAGGATCGCCCCGTCCACAGCGGCGTCGACGTCGGCGTCGTCGAACACGATGAACGGAGCGTTGCCGCCGAGTTCCATCGACGTACGCAGCAGTTTGTCGGCCGACTGCTTGACCAGCGCCTTGCCCACGCCGGTGGATCCGGTGAAGGTCAGCTTGCGAAGCCGGCCGTCGCTGGTCAGTGCCTCGGTCACGGGCCCCGGGCTGCTGGTGGGCAGCACCGACAGCACGCCCTTGGGGAGGCCGGCCTCGGCCATCAGCTTGGCCAGAAGCAGCATGGTCAGCGGCGTCTCCTGTGCGGGCTTGACGATCATCGTGCACCCGGCCGCGAATGCCGGACCCATCTTGCGGGTGCCCATCGCCAGCGGAAAGTTCCACGGCGTGATCGCATAGCACGGACCGACCGCCTGCTTGGTCACCAGGATGCGTCCGGTGCCGGCCGGGCTCGTCGTGTACCTGCCGTCGATACGCACGGCCTCCTCGGCGAACCAGCGGAAGAACTCCGCGCCGTAGGTGACCTCGCCCTTGCTCTCGGCGAGCACCTTGCCCATCTCCAGGGTCATCAGCGCCGCGATGTCGTCGGCGCGCGCGGTGATGGTCTCGAACACCGACCGCAGGATCTCTCCGCGCTTGCGGGGCGGGGTCGCGGCCCATTCCGCCTGCACCGCACATGCCGCGTCCAGCGCGTCGCGCGCGTCGTCGGCGGTCGCGTCGGCGACCTCGGTCAGCACCTCGTCGTCACTGGGGTCCAGCACGTTGAACGTCGACTTGCCCTGGCGTTCCTCACCGCCGATCCACAGACCGGTCGGTACCGAAGCCAGCAGCGCGGAAGTATCCATACCTCCATCATTTACTCCTTCGTCTGCGCGCCCGCACTAGGGTTCTGCACATGGGTTCTGACATCACCGGCACGCCTGCGTGGCAGGCACTGTCCCGCCATCACGACGAGATCGCCGCCGCGGATCTGCGTGAACTGTTCGCCGAGGATCCCGCCCGGGGCACCGAGCTGGCGCTGACGGTCGGCGACCTCTACATCGACTACAGCAAGCACCGCGTCACCCGGGAGACCCTGCGCCTGCTTACGGATCTGGCCCGCGCCGCCGACGTACCGGCCAAGCGGGACGCGATGTTCGCCGGGGAACACATCAACACCTCTGAGGACCGCGCGGTGCTGCACACCGCGCTGCGCCTGCCGCGGGACGCGTCTCTGACCGTCGACGGGCAGGACGTCGTCGCCGACGTGCACGAGGTGCTGGACCGGATGGGCGATTTCACCGACCGGCTGCGCAGCGGCGACTGGCGTGGCGCAACCGGCGAACGCATCACCACCGTGGTCAACATCGGCATCGGCGGCTCGGATCTCGGGCCGGTGATGGTGGATCAGGCGTTGCGCCACTACGCCGACGCCGGCATCTCCGCGCGGTTCGTCTCCAACGTCGACCCCGCCGACCTGGTGGCCAAACTCGCCGGACTCGACCCGGCCACAACGCTTTTCATCATCGCATCGAAGACATTCTCGACGCTGGAGACGCTGACCAACGCGACGGCCGCACGGCGCTGGCTCACCGAGGCTCTGGGCGATGACGCGGTCTCGAAGCACTTCGTGGCGGTGTCGACCAACGCCAAGCTGGTCGACGAGTTCGGCATCGACACCGACAACATGTTCGGCTTCTGGGACTGGGTGGGTGGCCGGTACTCAGTGGATTCGGCGATCGGGTTATCGGTGATGGCGGTGATCGGCCGGGAACGATTCGCGGAGTTCCTCGCCGGCTTCCACCTCGTCGACGAGCACTTCCGGACCGCGCCGCTGGAGGAAAACGCGCCGGTGCTGCTCGGGTTGATCGGGCTCTGGTACAACAACTTCTTCGGCGCCGAAACCCGTGCGGTACTTCCCTATTCGAACGACCTGGCCCGTTTCGCCGCCTACCTGCAGCAGCTGACGATGGAGTCCAACGGCAAGTCGGTGCGCGCCGACGGCACACCGGTGTCCACCGACACCGGCGAGATCTTCTGGGGCGAGCCGGGCACCAACGGGCAGCACGCGTTCTACCAACTGCTGCATCAGGGCACCCGACTGGTCCCGGCCGACTTCATCGGGTTCAGTGAGCCGACCGACGACCTGCCGACCGCCGACGGCACCGGCAGCATGCACGACCTGCTGATGAGCAACTTCTTCGCACAGACGCAGGTGCTGGCGTTCGGCAAGACGGCCGAGGAGATCAGCGCCGAGGGAACGCCGCCAGATGTGGTGCCGCACAAGGTGATGCCGGGCAACCGTCCGAGCACGTCGATCCTCGCGACCAAGCTGACCCCGTCGGTGGTCGGCCAACTCATCGCGCTCTACGAGCACCAGGTCTTCGTCGAGGGCGTCATCTGGGGCATCGACTCGTTCGACCAGTGGGGCGTGGAGCTGGGCAAGACTCAAGCCAAGGCGCTGCTGCCGGTGATCACGTCCGACGAGCCGCCGGCCGAGCAGTCGGATTCGTCGACGGACGCCCTCGTCCGCCGCTACCGAGCGGAGCGCGGCCGCACCGCGTGATTTCGGCGTGGTTATCGTCGCTCAGCGGCGACAATCACGCCGAAAGCGCTCACATCTCCGGATCGGGGCGCGTCCAGCCCAGGATCATCGCCGGTGAGCATCCGCCGATCAGCAGCACGGTCAATGCCATCAGGCCGCCGGCGTAGGCCATGTCGGTGTCGGTTCCGCCGGTGAAGGCGGCGCCGAAGATCAGGTAGAAGATCGGCACCATCATGAGGTATTGCGTGAGGGTCAGCCCGATGGATCTGGCGCTGTTGCGTTGCGCCAGTTCGTATTCGTCAAGTGTGGCGTCCGGTGCGTCACCCTGGCGCCCGGACACAATCTGCAAGGTCACCCAGAGCGGGAAGAACACCAGGCATGCGGGCAGCCATAGCAGCGGTGCCCACTGGATGCCGAACGCGCACAACAGGCTTACGCCGAACATGAACCCAAACGTCGCGGCCAACCCGGTGACGAGCATGCGGCGTCTACGCTGGGTCCGCCACCCGGGAAGCGAATTCGCATACTTCGATTCGTTTTTCAGGAACTGCTTGGTGCGGTAGTTCTGGTAGCGGTCGATCAAGGTGGCTTCACGCATTCGTCTTTCCTCCTTGTTCTCGGCGATACAGCGCGGTCGACAGTGGTGCGAACGGTTCGCGGGAGAAGACCGCCTCGACGGGTAGGTCGAACACCTCACAGATGCGGAACGCCAGATCGAGGCTCGGGTAGTGATCGCCTCGTTCTAGTGCTCCGACGGTCTGCGGGTTGACGTCGATCAGCTCTGCCAGCTGCGCCCGCGACATCCGCCGCTCCGCGCGCAGCACACCGATGCGGTTGTGGATGGGGAAGGTTTCCCCGCGGCGCACTGGACTCACCTAATCGATTGTTAGGAAAACCTAACAGTCTGTCAAGCAAACCGGGCGATTTCGGCGTTCTTCTCGTTGCGAGTCAGCGACAGTTTTCACACCCACATCGCAAGGGACTCAGGCGAAGTACTTCGTGAACCGCGGCGGCAGCAGCTTCATGACCTCCACCAGCGGCCACCACGGCCAGCCGGGGACGACGGCGCGGCCCTTCTCCTTCTCGATGGCGTCGACCATGGCCTTCACGCCGGTCTCGTTGTCGACCATGAGCATCGTCGAGTTGGACTTGGCCGTCATCTCCGACTCGATGTAGCCGGGCTCCAGCACCGTGATCTTGATCGGCCCGGACGACGGGTATTCGGCACGCAGCGACTGCCCCAGCGACGTGACACCGGCTTTGCTCGCAGCGTAGGCGGCCTTGAAACCCGGCACCCCCACGTTGCCGAGCACCGACGACACCAACACCAGCTGCCCCTTGCCGGCAGCCTTGAACATCTCCAACGCGGTCTCGATTTGCACCAGCGCGGCAACGAGATTGGTCTCGATGGTGGCCTTGTTCGCCCACAGCTTGCCGCCGCCGAGCGGGTAGCCCTTGCCGATGCCCGCGTTGACGATCACGCAGTCGATGCCGCCGAGTTCCTCGGACAACTCACCGAAGACCTTCGGAACCTGCTCGTGATCGTTGACGTCGAGCGCGGCGACAGCGACCTTGATGTTCGGATACTTCGCTGCCAGCTCGGCCTTGAGCTCCTCAAGGTTGTCGACGCGACGCGCACACAGGGCCAGGTCGCGGTCCCTGGCGGCGAACTGGCGGGCCATGCCCGCACCGAGGCCCGAGCTCGCACCGGTGATCAAGATCTTCTGCCGAGTCATGCGGGCAGGATAACCGAGTTAGACAAGTCGCGAGTAATCGCCGAACGTGCAGGGCAACGCGCGAGACGGCTACTTGAGCAGTCGGGACATCCGCCGGTCGGCCAGCACCTTGCCGCCGGTCTGGCACGTAGGGCAGTACTGGAACGACTTGTCGGCGAACGACACCTCGCGGACGGTGTCCCCGCAGACCGGGCACGGCAGGCCGGTGCGGGCATGCACCCGCAGTCCGGAACGTTTCTCGCCCTTCAATGTGGCCGCCTGTTGGCCGACCGACCGCGTCACCGCGTCGGTCAGCACCGAGATCATCGCGTCGTGCAGCGTCGCCAACTGCGCCTCGGTCAGCTTGTTCGCGGTGGCGAACGGCGAGAGCTTGGCGACGTGCAGGATCTCGTCGCTGTAGGCGTTGCCGATCCCGGCGATCACCTTCTGGTCGGTGATAACGGTCTTGATGCGGCCCGTCTGGCCCTTCAGCGCCTCCGTCAGCGCCTGCAGGCTCAGCGAAAGCGCATCGGGACCGAGCGCGGCGATCTGCGGGACGGCCAGCGGGTCGGTGACCAGCCACACCGCGAGGCGCTTCTGCGTGCCCGCCTCCGTCAGGTCGAAGCCCGGCGCCGAGCCCGGCTCTCCCAGATGCACGCGCAGCGCGATCGGCCCCTTGCCGGGCTTCAACGGTGCCGCGGCGAGCTTGTCCGACCAGCGCAGCCAGCCTGCCCGGGACAGATGCGTGATCAGGTACAGCTCACCAGCCTGCAACCCGAGGTATTTTCCCCATCGGTGCGCGCCGGTGACCTCTTGGCCGCGCACCGCGGAGACCGGCGGGTCGAAGGTCTTCAGCACCGACAGCGCCGATACGTCCACCCGGCCGACGGTCGCGCCGACGGCATGACGACGCAAATGATCGGCGAGCGCTTCGACCTCCGGGAGCTCGGGCATGACACTCAGTCTGCCTTGAGGAACAGCGAGAGCACCCAGCTCACGACCGACAACACGATCGCCGCCCAGATTGCGGTCCACCAGAACTGGTCGATGGCCAGGCCCCAGTGGGTGGTGTGCTCGGTGATCCACGACGTGATCCACAGCATGAGCGCGTTGATCACCACGTGGATGAGGCCCAGCGTGAGGATGTAGAGCGGGATCGAGATGATCTGCACGACGGGCTTGATGATCGCGTTGACCAGCCCGAAGATCACCGCGACGACGAAGATGATGCCTATCCGGGCAGCTGTCGAGTCGCCGCCGACGAACTCGATGCCGGGCACCAGCAGCGTCACCAGCCACAGCGCCAGCCCGGTTAGTGCCGCCCGCAGGAGGAATCCCATGGAGTCATGATCCACCGAGGAGACTCCCCGAGTGTGCTACCGCAGGTATGCGGTACCGCGGGTATTGACATCGTGCGGTGTGTGTTCCTACCTTCGAATGGTGACGATGCCCACGAAGACGACGCGCGAAGAATTTGCCGAACGGCTGTTGAAAGGTTCGGTGAAGAAGTCCTATGCCCCGGTCGTCGACATCGACTGGGACGCACCGCTGGACCCCGACAAGTTCTTTCTTCCGCCGAAAGTCGTCACCCTCTACGGCACGCCGGAATGGGACGCGATGAGCCGTGCGCAGCAGATCGAGCTGAGCCGACAGGAACTGGTCAACATCCTCTCGGCCGGCATCTGGTTCGAGAACATCCTCAATCAGGCTCTGCTCCGCGATCTCATGCACAAGAACCCGACCGCCGCGACCACGCACTATGCGCTCACCGAACTCGGCGATGAGACCCGCCACATGGTCATGTTCGGCCGAACCATCGCATGTGTCGGCGGTATTCCGGTGCGTCCCAAGTTGTTTCAGCGCATCATCATCAACTCGTTGCCCTTCCTGTTCCGTGGCAGCGTGCTGTGGGGCGCAGCCCTGGTCGGCGAGGAGATCTTCGACGCGCTGCAGCGCCAGATCATGGAGGATCCGGAGCTGCAGCCGATCGTTCAGCGGCTCATGCGTATTCACGTCACGGAGGAAGCCCGACACATCCAGTTCGCCCGCGACGGGCTGCGCAAGTCGGTGCCGACGATGGCGTGGCACCGCAGGGTGCTGCTGGCGAATCTGCACGGGGTCGGTGGTCCGTTCTACCGGATGCTGTTCACCCTTCCGATCCAGTACCGCCGTGCCGGTCTCGACGGCCGCCGGATGCGGCGTGTGGCGCGGTCGAACCCGCACTTCCGCGCCATGTGCGTCTCGTCATTCGCGTCGCTGGCAGCGTTCTTCGAGGAAGTCGACTTGATGGGCCGAGTCGGTCGACGGTTGTGGCGTCGGGCCGGATTCCTGTGAGCAGCATTGTGATCGGCACGGGCGGCGCGTTTCCGGGCACGGCCGTCGCCGACGCCGAGGACCTGCGCTTCGACAACGCGACCGACATGTGGACGGCCGTTGCGCCGGACGGCCGTGCGCTGGCCGCTCGCACGGTGATCGACACTCGAAGGTCGAGGGACGGCGCTGTGGCGGTGCACGGTATGCCGAACCACTTCCGCATCCCGGGTCCCGACGTAGCCCGTCAGACCCGGTTCGTCTCGCAGTGCCTGGAGGTGATGACGCAGTCGGGTTCCACCCGCATGGAGGCGAAGTCCCGCATCGTGCTGAGCAGATGGCGGCCGCGGTCGGTGCGGTCCAGTTTCTACCTGGACCGTTCCACGCCGGTCGACGAGGACATCTACGACGGGCCGGTGTTGATCGCTGTCGCCGATGCCGACATCAGCGCCCGGGGCAGGCTGGCCGGGCACCTCGCAGCGATCGACGGCCGTTATCACTGGCGCGGAAATGTCACCGGCGATCTGCCCGCGGACCTGCTCAAAGGCCCGCGAGAGGTGACCGTGACCGTCGGGACGCGGACAGCGCAGGCGCGCGTGGTGGAACAGACCCCGTGGGGCAGCTACACCGTGGCCGGGGTGGGAGCACCGCCTTTCCCGCTCGACTGACATCAGGTAGGCAATTCGGGGATTCATCGGGGAAAGAACTAGAACACGTTCTAATATCACCGTCATGCGATTCACCTACGCGGAAGCGATGACCGATCCGACGTTCTACATCCCGTTGGCGCAGGCCGCCGAAGCCGCGGGCTACCACGCGATGACGATTCCCGACAGCGTGGCCTACCCGTTCGAATCGGACTCGAAGTACCCCTACACTCCGGACGGCAATCGCGAATTCCTCGACGGCAAGGCCTTCATCGAGTCGTTCGTGCTGACCGCGGCACTGTGCGCGGTGACCACGAAGCTGCACTTCAACCACTTCGTCCTCAAGTTGCCGATCCGGCCGCCGGCCCTGGTGGCCAAGCAGGCCGGCTCGCTGGCGGCGCTGTTCGACAACCGCCTCGGTCTCGGCGTCGGCACCAGCCCGTGGCCCGAGGACTACGAGCTGATGAACGTCCCGTTCGCCAAGCGCGGCAAGCGGATGGACGAGTGCATCGACATCATCAAAGGCCTCACCTCGGGCGACTACTTCGAATACCACGGCGAGTTCTACGACATCCCGAAGACCAAGATGACGCCGGCGCCGTCCAAGCCGGTTCCGATCCTCATCGGCGGGCACGCCGACGCGGCACTGCGCCGCGCCGCCCGCAACGACGGCTGGATGCACGGCGGCGGCGACCCGGAGGAACTCGACGCCCTGCTGGGCAAGCTCAACAAGTTCCGCGACGAGGCCGGAACGGCGGGCAACGAGGACTACCAGATCCACGTGATCTCGATCGACGCCTACACCGCCGACGGCATCAAGCGGCTCGAGGACAAGGGTGTCACCGACGTCATCGTCGGCTTCCGCATCCCCTACATCATGGGTCAGGACACCGAGCCACTGGACACGAAGATCCGCCACCTGGAGATGTTCGCCGAGAACGTCATCGCCAAGCTCTGATCAGGCGTTGCACAGTCGCTTGAGCGCGTTGGCGATCGCATCGACCGGGGTGCAGGCCTGGATCGCGGTCCGCAGGCTCTGCGCGGCGGTCCGGTAGCGGTCGTCTCGGCGGACGATGTCGACTGCGGCGCCGACGGCCTGCGGCGACGGCAGGGCGGTCTTGAGGTCGATGCCCGCTCCGCTGAAGTCGACGCGCGCGGCCACCTCGGCTTTGTCAGAAGTCTCCCCGGCGACGACGAGCGGAACGCCGTGGCCCAGCGCGTACTGCACCCCGCCGTAGCCCCCGTTGGTGATCATCACGTCCACGTGCGGCAGCAGGGCCGAGTACGGGATCCAGTCGGCGATGCGCGCGTTGCCCGGGATACGGCCGTGCATGTGCTGGCCCCGCCGGCCGCCGGTGGTCGCGACGATCAGGAGATCGTCCTGGTCACCGAGCGCTTCCAGAGTCGGGCCGATCAGCTGGTCCAGATCGGCATTGTCGAACGTGCCCTGCGTGACGTGCACGACGGTGCCTGCGGTCTCCACGTCGCCCCACCAGGGCGGACGGTCGAACTCCTCTGGGCCGGCCGGCAGGACCGGACCGACGAACTCGACCGTCGACGGCAGGTCGGACCGCGGATACTCGAACTCCTGCACCGACAGTTGCAGCAGACCGTCGGCCAGCCGCGGCCAATCACTGACGAACAACGGGCATTCCGGCGAATCAGCCTGCCGCAGCGCACGATTGAACTTCCGCTGACTCGGCCGCATGATCACCCGGTGCGCGACGGCGGTCATCTGCCGATAGTCGAGACCCGGCTCGGGTTGCCAGGCCATCCCGAACGGCGGGGTGTCCCGGCTCGAAATGGTCAGCGGACCCACACCGCAGACCACCACCGGCGGACGGGGGGCGTCCCGCAGGAACATCGGGACCACGCCGGTGAACGTGACGTCGGCGATGACCGCGTCCACCGCCTCGTCACGCAGCACGGCCCGCAACGATTCCGCCTCCGCGGCAAGGGGTTCGACGAATACGGACGCCAATTCGGCGCGTCCCAGCCAGAATCGGCGTGCGGCCGCGGGCATTGTGCGGAGCAGCGCCGGGCCCGCGGCCGGCGCATCGATCCGCACGCTCTCCGGGAGCGGGACCATCCGGAGTCCGGCACTGCGCACAGGCGCGGCGAACTCGACACCGGTCAGCACGGAGATGTCGTGCCCGAGGGCTTGAAGGCCGACGCCGACGTTGACCATCGGCATGACGTGCCCGCGAAGCGGGCTGACCGCGAGCAGATAGTGCGCCACACCGGGTCCTTCGCCGTCACGGAGCACCCGCTCCTGGGTTGTCGGTGCGAGCGACATCACGGTTCGCTCACGTGTCCGCACGCTACCTGCCGCCCGTCGACCGCAGCGGTGCCGACCCACTGGGGATGTGTTACGAAACCCGGATTCGAGGTATGGCCCCGAGCGCGCCCGCAACCGCCGGGCCCGAGGTTGATCATCAGCGGTATCGCAACCGCCGTCGGCGGCTACAATTCGCGCTGATGACGTGTCTGGAGATCGTATGACCCCCGAACACTACGACGTCCCCGATGCCTTCGACGCCGGGGCGCAGGCCTACGACGGGCTGGTCGGCGCCAACCCCGGCTACCACGAACACCTCCGCCTGTCGGCACAGCGAATGCAGTTGCCCGACCAGGGCCGCGGTTTGCGCCTGCTCGACATCGGTTGCGGCACCGGGCTGTCCACCGCGGCGCTGCTCAGTGTCGCACCGTACGCCGAGATCGTCGCGGTCGACGGATCGGGCGGGATGCTGGCGCAGGCGCGGGCCAAGTCGTGGCCGCCCTCGGTGACGTTCGTGCGCAGCCGCGCCGAGACCCTCCAGGACGCCGGGGTGAACGGCCCGTTCGACGGCATCCTCGCCGCCTATCTGATCCGCAACGTCGACGACAAGGACGACGTGCTGGGATCGCTGCTGAAACTCCTGAAACCCGGGGCGGTGCTGGCCGTACACGAGTACTCGGTGCGCGACTCCCGGCTGGCCTCCGCCGTCTGGAACCTGGTCGCCACCGCGATCATCATCCCGGCGGGCCGGGTGCGCTCCGGCGACGCCGGCCTCTACCGGTACCTGCGGCGCAGTGTCAACGAGTTCGACGGTGCCGAACAGTTCCGTGACCGGCTGCGGCGCAACGGTTTCATCGACGTGCAGAGCATGACCGTGTCCGGCTGGCAGCGCGGCATCGTGCACACCTTCCTCGGCCGCGCGCCGCACGCAGCGACGGACTAACGCGCGGACAACCGATCACGGGGAGTTCCCGGTCGGTCTTGGACTGGAAGGTCGCGAGCGCTTCGTGGATCTCGCGATCCCCTGCCATGCCTGTTCGCGCTCGCTTCCGTGAAGTTGCTCGGCGACGACCTTGTACCTGCGCCCCTCCAGCTTGATCCGCACCCGGTCGGGGTGCGCGGCGAGGTTGTATTACCAGGCCGGATTCTTCGCAGCCCCGGCTGCCGACGGGATCAGTCGGCTCCCGCCCTCCCCGGGTGCCGTTCCGGCTGGCACAATCATGTCGCCCCCTTCAGGCACACGTCACGGCGATTAACGGCCAGCTCTTTCGGGCATTCGTCACCATGGCGTTCAAACTCACTTACTCCGATGGCCAAGAATCCCAGCACGATGACGACACTGTGTGGGAGATCGACGACGGCGTACTGAAACTCGGCCGCAAGAAGGGCCAGTGGTCGGTCCTGCTGTCTCCCAGTCATTGGGCGGTCCTCGAATTGGTTGGCCGGTCCGGCGATGACGAGGACGACGATAAATCCGAGAAGTCCGAGTCCGACGAGGATGACGACGACAAATCGGACAAATCTGAGGACAAGTCCGACGACGAGGACGACTAGCCGGCGACGCCGGCGGCCGCCAGGATCACCGCCGCCGCCTCTAGTGGCTGGGTGATCAGCGACACGTGGGACATGTCGAGTTCGGTTGTGTGCGCGCTCATCCGGTGAGCCAGGAAGCGCTCCAGGTCAGGGTTGATGGTGCGGTCCTGGGTGGACACCTGATACCAGGACGGTTTGTCCCGCCATGTGGCCGTCGTGGTCCGCTCGGCGGGTAACGAGACCCGGCTGCGTCCGGGACACGTGAAGTGTGAGCTCTTCGTTGGTGACGCGCGCGTCGTAGGCTGAGCCCCATCGATTCTTCCCGCGCCGCCGCCACCGTGACCGTCGACGAGTTCCGCGTCGCCGATCCACCCGACGCATGGGCGCAGGCCGGTTTCCGCGTCGATGCCGACGGGATCTGCCGAGTGGGCGCGGTCCGCCTCAGTCTGGTCGGCCGGGGCCACGGGAGCGGCATCGTCGGCTGGACGCTACGCGGCCTGCCTTCAGGGGGCGGGGACGTCGACGGCATTCCGACGACCAGTTCGGACGAGGTCCCGACCGTCAGCTCCGACACCGCTGCGTTCCCGCCCGCCCCCCACGCCAACGGCGTCATCGGCATCGATCACGTCGTGCTGATGTCGCCCGATCTGGACCGCACCGTCACCGCGCTGATCGCGTGCGGCACGCGCCCGCGCCGCACGCGCGACGCCGAACTGGGCGGTCGGCCGGTCCGCCAGGTCTTCTTCCGACTCGGGGAGGTGATCCTGGAAGTTGTCGGTTCACCCGACACGACCGGTAACGGGCCCTCCACGCTGTGGGGTATCACCTACGCCGTCACCGACATCGAGCAGACCGCCGCGTTCTTCGACGGCCGCACCGGCCCCGTGAAGGACGCGGTGCAGCCGGGCCGGCGGATTACCACGCTTCGGAATCTCGAGTTCGGGATGTCGGTCCGGACGGCGATGATCTCGGCCCCTTATCCTCGGACCCCATGAGCGCGTCCATCGAGGACCCCGTCATCATCCACACCGACGGGGGCTGCCGACCCAACCCGGGACCGGGCGGCTGGGGTGCGGTGCTGCGTCACCGCGATCGCGTCCGTGAGATGTTCGGCGGCGAGGCCACTACGACGAGCAACAACCGGATGGAATTGATGGCGCCGATCATGGCGCTGGAGGCACTCACCCGGCCTGTGACGGTGCACCTGCACACCGACAGCACGTATGTCCGCAACGGCATCACCAAGTGGGTGCACGGTTGGGAGCGCAACGGGTGGATGACCGCAGCCAAGCAGCCGGTGAAGAACGTCGATCTGTGGCAGCGGCTTCAGATCGCGTGCGCGCAGCACCGTGTCGAATGGTTCTGGGTCAAGGGACATTCCGGTGTCGTCGACAACGAGCTCGCCGACGTGCTGGCCACCCGCGGGCTGCAGCAGGCGCTCGCGGCGGCCGCCAGTCCTATCTGAGGTGTCGGAGTTCAGCGTCGCGGTGCAGCGCAGTCAGGCCGCCGAGTCCGGACGAGTCACGTCATCGATGTCGGGTAGCGGCCGGCGACAGACGTCGCGGGCCTCATCGGCGGTCATCCCGAACATGCGCAACAAGTCTTCGGTGACCCTGTCGGCGGCCTCCGCATCGTCACGTTCCGGCTCGTCCTGCAGCAGCTTCCCGAGACCGAACAACGCACCTGCAGCAACCGCCAACGCGAGCTGAGGATCGTCGACGCGGAAGCGTCCCGCCGCTGCGGCCGCTGTGATGTCGCGTCGTGCGCGCGGAGCGAGACCGCGATCCGAGGACATCAGGTGCAGTCCCCCGCCGAGGAGTATCCGGCTTTCCTGTGGCCGGCGGCGGAACAATCGGCCGGTCAGCCGGAAGCTGCACGCGAACGTCTCCGCAGGATCCTCTGTCGAGGCAGTCAGCCGGTCGAGAAGCGCACCGTGCTTGTCCAGTACGTCGGCGACCGCTGCTTCGAAAAGCTCTTCCTTGCTGGCGAAGTGGTTGTAGAACGAACCCATCCCGACGTCGGCGACCCGGGTGATCTCCAATATCGGCACATTGAGCGTCCCAGCGGCGATAAGCGCCTGCGCCGCGCGGATCAGCGCAGCCCGCGTCCGCTGTTTCCGCCGCTCCAGTCGATTGCCGGGGCCGTCATGCAGATCACTCACATCAGCCACTCTAACAGGAGGTGTCAGTTCTGAGGATTTCGTCAGAGACACTTACAAACTGGCCATGCCGTCACATATGGCGATCCGTCAGTTGATTGCGGCGGTGACATGAAAATGTAGCCAAGCTTCATCGCTCGACCGGCCGGCGACGGACACCAACTCTGAGATCGCCGAACACTGTTCAACAGTCCCGCACGGTGGAACGCCACCTCTGCGAACCTCGCGACGGTCCGGTCGCGCGGTAACCTGTTGCACGGGTCAGCGTCCCCGCGACCGTCAGGCCGCGCGGTCGCCGGGTGGTGCGGGTCCGCCGGGTTCGCCGGGATCGTCGGCGGTTCGTGGGGTGTCCGGTTCGGCGACGCGGACTTGGCTGCCCGCCGCGGGCTCGGCCGGCTCGGGATTGTCGGGTTCCGGGTCCTCTGGTGGGCGGAGGAGCCGTTCGGGTTGGTGGTAGTAGTTCAGCCGGGCCTGACCGGTGTCCAGTGTCGGGGGTGGGATCCATTCCACCTCACAACGGTCGTTCATCCGGGTCGACCAACCGCCACCCTCGGCGCCGACGCTGCGGTTATCCGGCCCACACGCCAGGCCCATTTCATCGACATTGGTGTTCCCGCCATCGACCCAATCAGCGACCACGTGATGGACCTGAGACCCGTAGGCGCCCACGGTGCAGCACGGCTTGGTACACCCGCCGTCACGGGCGATCAGCATGATCCGCTGGGCCGGGGAGGCGATCCGTTTGGCGCGGAACAACTCCAGTGCTGAGCCGCTGGCCCGGTCGAACACCGCCAAATAGTGGTTGGCGTGCCCGGCCATGCGGATCACTTCGGCGATCGGCACCACCGTGCCCCCGCCGGTGACACCGACCCCGGCCCGAGACTCCAAATCCTGCACCGTGGTACGGATGATCACCGACACCGGCAACCCGTTGAGCTGCCCCAGCTGGCCGCTCATCAGGGCGATCCGCCCGGCCGCGACCAGCGCATCATGCTGACGCTGGGCCAGGCTGCGCTGATCGTTGTCGATCTGGGCCTGCGACGGCGTCCCCGACGTACACGGCTCGGGATCGTCGGGATTACACATCCCCGGTGCGGCCAACCGGGCGAAAATCGGCTCCCACACCGCCCACGCCTCCGGAGTCAGCGTGGCGCGCAGATCCACCATGGCATCCCCACGCTGGGGCGACCTCGACACCGCGCGTTTGCGGGCGCGTTCGGTTTCATCGGGTTCGGGGCCGTCCTGATCGAGCAGAAACAACGTCCGCTCCGCGCAGTCCTTGAGTTCCTTGGGGCCGTTACCCACCGCAGTACGCACCAGATCAACCTCGATGCGCTCCCGGGTGGCGGTGTCGACCCAGCCCGGCACCTTGTTGAGCGATCGGCGGATCACGTCGACGTGTTCGGCGTTGATCAGCCCGTGCGCTTGGGCGATCGCCGTGGCCGGCAGCACCGGCGGCAGGGCCGGGCCGGTCAACGACTGGCGCGGCGCCAACACCGCCGCTTCGCTCAACCGCCGATGCGCCTCGCCGGTCGAGAGCCGCCAACGCACCGAAAGCACCTCTTTCCAGGATTTCGCGCCCATCTGGCGCGGGGTCGCCTCAGCCTGCAACCGGGCCAGCAGCCGATGACGCACCGCGGGCAGCTGACACCACAGGGTTTCCAGCTCATCCAGGGCCGCCACCAAATCCGGTCGGGTCAACAAATCAACCTCACAGGCCGCCACCTCATCGAAGGCGCGGCGCAACCCGCTCACCGCGGCCCGCACCTCGCTCCCCGACATACTTCGAACATACATTCGACCACCGACAAACCGAGGTCGGCCTTCAGATGCCATCCACCAAGACATCGGCGACAGTTCTGAGCACTCTGACGCACACACTCCAAACCCGATCCGCGCCATCCGACCTCTGCGCTGATGCCGTCACCACCGACAGAGTGCAAGACATTGGACAACGCATTCGAGCCTGTCCACGTCGCTTACGCGTTTCCTCCGCACTTGACTGCACTCATTCCCAACTCATTCCCATCTGACCTCGTCGGGCGTCTTGTCGTCACGCAGCCCGCGCCAGCTGGCCTGCCGGAGCCGGTTGTCGGACGTACGTTCGCTGTAGCGCACCTCCCCCACCAGTTCCGGCCGCACGAACGTCACCCCCTTGGCGTCCTGCTTGGGAAGCTCTGTGGCGAAAGGTGATTCGTCGGTACGTAGGGGCATCAGCGTCTCCTTCAGCGACGCCAGCTCCTTGTCGGTGAACCCGGTGCCCACACGGCCGACGAACTGCAGGCCGCCGTCGCCGGGGATGCCGAGCACGAGCGCACCGATGCCGCTGGTGCGGCCCCCGTTGCCTTCCCGCCAGCCCCCGATCACCACCTCCTGGGTGTTCCAGAGTTTGTCCTTGATCCACGACGATGAGCGACGACCCGGCTGGTAAGTGGCGTCGCGCTTCTTCGCGATGACCCCCTCCCACCGCTTCTTGCGTGCCGCCTCGAGCGCCTCGGGCCCGGTGTCGGCGTCGATCACCGGGGGCACGATGACGCCGCAAGCATCGGCAAGAGCCTCCAACAGGCGACGGCGGTCGGAGTATTTGGCCCGCAGCAGCGAACGGCCGTCGAGATAGAGGATGTCGAACGCCCAGAACTCCACTCGCGTCGACCGCGCCCTGTTCTGCATGTGGCCGAAGTTGGGAACACCGGACTCGTCGAGTGCCACCGCCTCGCCGTCGAGGATCACGTGGTGCTCGGCGAGGTCGGCGGCCAGCGCCCTCAGCTGCGGATACTCGCCGGTGACGTCGCGACCCCGCCGCGAGCGCAGCGCCAACTTCCCGTGATCGATTTCGACCAACAGCCGGTAGCCATCCCACTTTCCCTCGAACGCCCACTGCGCCTTGGTCAGTCGCTGTATCGAGCCCTCGGTGGCCAGCATGGGCGCAAGGTCTGCCACTGTGGGATTGTTCTGCTCCTTCATCCGGTGCGCCAGCCAGTTCTTGCCGTCGGTCTGGATCAACGCATACCGGCCCTCGATCTTGCTGCCGTGCAGGGTCACGATGACCTCGCCGCCCTTGGCAGGACCGTCGGGCGGATTGTCCCGAAACTTCTCGGTCTCGTAGGTGCCGGTATCCCAGAGGTAGACCTGGCCTCCGCCGTACTCGCCTTTGGGGATCTCACCCGCGAAGGTCAGGTACTCCATCGGGTGGTCCTCGGTGTGTACGGCGAGGTGGTTCACCGAAGGGGTGTCGGGCAGGTTCTTGGGCACCGCCCAGCTGACCAGCACACCGTCGCGTTCCAGCCGGAAGTCGTAATGCAGCCGGCGGGCGTGGTGTTCCTGGATGACGAACGTGTCGTTGTTGCCGGTCTTCGGAGCCTCACCGGGAATCGGTTCCGGAGTCTTGGCGGTGTCGCGCATGCTTCGATACCGGGTGAGCCGGTCGGGCACCGGCAGCGGCGGATCCAGATCGGCGAGCAGGTCGCCGTCGCGGTCGAGCCGATCGAGCACCTCGTCGAACATCAGGTGACGCAGGTCCGGATCCTCGATCTCGTCCCAGGTGCGCGGCGCCGCCACGGTCGGATGTTCGCGTCCGCGAAGGGAATACGGCGCGATGGTGGTCTTGTTGCCGTTGTTCTGACTCCAGTCCAGAAATACCTTGCCGGCCCGCATGCTTTTGGTCATCGTGGCTGTGACCTGCTTGGGCATCGCCTGTTCGAGCTGCTGGGCCACCCGCTTGGCCAGCACAGAGGCTCCGCGTGAGCTGATCGGGTCGTCGAGCGGCACGTAGAGGTGCAGCCCCTTGCTGCCGCTGGTCAGCGGGAACGTCCGCAACCCGATGTCGCCGATCAGACCCCGGACCTCGTGGGCGACCTCGCACAACTGCCGGAACGTCACCCCCTCACCCGGGTCGAGATCGAACACGATGCGCGTCGCAGGCCCGACCTCACCGGCTTCCCCGTCGCCGCCCGTGAACCGCCACTGCGGCACGTGCACTTCCAGCGCGGCCTGCTGGGCGATCCAGGCCAGCCCCTCCACGGTGTCGATCACCGGATAGGTCGTGGTGCCCGACTTGTGCACGATGGTGCCGCGTCTCAGCCAGTCCGGCGCGGACGAGGCGAGCTGCTTTTCGAAGAAGGACTCCTGGTCGACGCCGTTGGGCCAGCGCTTGCGGGTGACGGGACGCCCGGCGATGTGGGGCAGCATCGCCGCCGCTACGTTGACGTAGTAGTCGAACACCTCTGCTTTCGTGACGTCCCTGCGCCGTCCCCCGGTCGCCGGGTACAGCACCTTGTCCGGGTTGGTCAGCCTCACCCGGTCATAGCGGTCCACCACATCACGGTATTACCCATTCCGGAAGCGGTAGCGTCGACACGATGAGGGCACTGGTGATCGGTGAGGCACTCGTCGACATCGTCGAACGCGATGGAGAGCCACTGGGCGAATATGTGGGCGGAAGCCCACTGAATGTGGCGGTCGGCCTCGCCCGGCTGGGCCGCGACGTCGATTTCCTCACCCACATCGGCACCGACGCCCGCGGGCAGCGGATCGCGGACTACGTGAAAAGCTCAGGCGCACAACTTGTTTCCGGAAGCACCAGTGCCGCCAAGACCGCCACGGCACGCGCCCGGCTCGATCCGTCCGGGTCGGCGACCTATTCGTTCGACATCGAGTGGCAGCTGAGCGGCACTCCCGAAGTAGCGCCGCCGTTGGTGTTGCACACCGGCTCCATCGCCACGGTGCTGGAACCGGGATGCCTGGCCACCAAGGCCCTCGTCGACACGTATCACTTGTCGGCGACAGTCACCTTCGACCCGAACATCCGCTCCGCGCTGATCGCCGATGCCGACGCCGCTCGTGCGCGCATCGACCGGATGCTCGAACGCGCCGACGTCGTCAAGGCCAGCAGCGAGGACCTGCACTGGATGGATCCGACGCGCACCCCCGATCAGACCGCGGCGGCCTGGCTGGCCCTGGGACCGTCGATCGTCGTGGTGACCTACGGCGCGGACGGTGCGCTGGCGATGTGTGCGGACGGAACGGTGCGGGTACCTGCCGGACATGTCGATGTGGTGGACACCGTGGGCGCGGGTGATGCGTTCATGACGGGCCTCATCGACGCGCTGTGGTCGATGGATCTGCTCGGCGCGCAGCGCCGCGACCGCCTCGCCGCCATCGGGACGGAGTCATTGACGGGCGCGGTGCGCATGGCGACGCTGACGGCGGCCCTGACCGTGGCGCGGCCCGGCGCCGAGCTACCCGATCGTGTCAGCCGCGACGCCGCCGCATCGGACATACTGGGCTGATGCGGTCCATCTGGAAGGGCTCCATCGCGTTCGGGCTGGTCAATGTCCCGGTCAAGGTGTACAGCGCCACCGAGGACCACGACATCAAGTTCCATCAGGTGCACGAGAAGGACAACGGACGCATCCGCTACAAGCGGGTGTGTGAGGTGTGCGGTGAGGTCGTCGAGTACCGCGACATCGCCAAGGCCTACGAATCCGACGACGGACAGACCGTCATCATCACCGACGACGACATCTCGACGCTCCCCGAAGAACGTAGCCGCGAGATCGAGGTGCTGGAGTTCGTGCCCGCCGGCGATCTCGACCCGCTGATGTACGACCGGTCGTATTTCCTGGAGCCCGACGGAAAGTCGGCGAAGTCCTACGTGCTGCTCGCCCAGACGCTGAAGGAGACCGACCGGGTTGCGATCGTGAACTTCGCGCTGCGTAACAAGACCCGACTGGCCGCCCTGCGGGTCAAGGATTTCAGCAAGCGCGACGTGATGATGATTCACACCCTGCTGTGGCCTGACGAGATCCGCGATCCGGACTTCCCGGTGCTCGACAAGAAGGTCGACGTCAAGCCCGCCGAGCTGAAGATGGCCAGTCAGGTCGTGGATTCCATGACCGACGACTTCAATCCGGACCGCTACCACGACGACTATCAGGAGCATTTGCACGAGCTGATCCAGGCGAAACTCGAAGGCGGAGAAGCATTTACCACCGAAGAGCAGCCGCAGGAGCTCGACGAGACCGAGGATGTCTCCGATCTGCTGGCCAAGCTGGAAGCTAGCGTGAAGGCCCGCAAGGAGCAAGGCTCGAAGAGCAGGTCGGGTCGATCAGGGTCCGGCTCCGATGAAGAGGAGTCGGACGACACCGATGACTCCGACGGCGGGTCGGCCAGGAAGGCGCCGGCCAAGAAATCGGCTGCCAAGAAAGCACCCGCCAAGAAGACAGCGGCCAAGAAGGCACCGGCCAAGAAGTAGCACTGGACCGGCGCCGCCAACCGGCAGGCGCCCATCGAAGCTGACGTCAGTTCCGGCCGCTGACATCACAGGCACGACGGGCCCCACCTATCGACGTTTAGCAGCGGCCCACTCGCACTTCTCCTGAAATAGACGGATTCCTGTGACTGGTGTCGCCCGTGGCGACGCCGACCCGCGACGCGCCCCCGAAACGCGAAGCCGCCCCCACAGTCAAATAGAACGTGTTCCAGAAACCGGTCACTTCGCTGCGCACTCCTTGCTAGCGTGACGCCCCGTGACCATTGGACGACGCGCATGATCTTGGACCGGTTCCGACTCGACGATCAGGTGGCCGTGGTGACCGGCGCCGGCCGCGGGCTGGGCGCGGCGATGGCGCTGGCATTCGCTGAAGCTGGTGCTGACGTGCTGATTGCCGCCCGCACCCGGTCCCAGCTCGACGAGGTGGCCCAGCAGGTCGAGGCGACCGGCCGGCGCGCGCACGTCGTGGTCGCCGACCTCGCGCACTCCGAGGACACCGCGGCCCTCGCGGCACAGGCCGTCGACGCGTTCGGGCGACTAGACATCGTCGTCAACAACGTTGGCGGCACCATGCCGAACGCGCTTCTGAGCACCTCGGCCAAGGATATGCGCGACGCGTTCGCGTTCAACGTCGCGACCGCGCACGCGCTGACCGTCGCCGCGGTGCCGCTGATGCTCGAGCACGCCGGCGGCGGCAGCATCATCAACATCACCTCGACGATGGGGCGCCTGGCCGGCCGCGGGTTCGCCGCCTACGGCACCGCGAAAGCCGCGCTGGCGCACTACACCCGGTTGTCGGCGCTTGATCTGGCCCCGCGGATCCGGGTCAACGCGATCGCCCCCGGTTCGATCCTGACCTCGGCGCTGGAGATCGTGGCCGAGAACGACGCGCTGCGCGACCCGATGGAGAAGGCCACCCCGCTCAAGCGTCTCGGCGATCCCGTCGACATCGCCGCCGCCGCGGTGTATCTGGCCTCGCCGGCCGGCAGCTACCTGACCGGTAAGACCCTCGAAGTCGACGGCGGCATCACCTTCCCGAATCTCGACCTGCCCATCCCCGATCTGTGAGGAGCCAGCCATGGCCATCAAAGTCGCCGCCATCGGCACCGGAAACGTCGGCAAGCACGCGCTGGCGCAGCTGATCACCGACGCCCGCTTCGAGTTGACCGCGGTGTGGGTGTCCTCGGAGGCCAAAACCGGTAAGGATGCCGCAGAGCTTGCCGGACTGCAGGATTCGACGGGCGTGCTGGCCACCACCGACCTCGACGCGGTGCTGGCCACGCAACCGGAGTGCGCGGTCTACACCGCACTGGCCGACAACCGGCTGCCCGAGGCGCTGGAAGATTACCGCCGGATCCTCGCCGCGGGCGTCAACGTCGTCGGCAGCAGCGCCGTCTTCCTCCAGCATCCGTGGCAGGTGCTCCCCGACGAGCTGATCTCCCCCATCGAGGACGCCGCCAAAGCGGGCAACGCCAGCATTTTCGTGAACGGCATCGACCCGGGCTTCGCCAACGACCTGCTGCCGATGGCACTGGCGGGAACCTGCCAGAGCGTCCAGCAGATCCGCTGTATGGAGATCATCAACTACGACACGTACGACAGCGCGCCGGTGATGTTCGACGTCATGGGCTTCGGCGGCAGCCTGGACGACACCCCGATGCTGCTGCAGCCGGGAGTGCTGAGCCTGGCGTGGGGCTCGGTGGTGCGGCAGCTGGCCGCCGGATTGGGCATCGAACTCGACGAGGTCACCGAGACCCATGTGCGTGTCCCCGCACCGGAGGCCTTCGACATCGCCGCCGGCCGCATCGAGAAGGGCACCACCGCGGCGATCCGCTTCGAGGTGCGCGGGATGAAGGACGGAGACGTCGCCGTGGTCCTCGAGCACGTCACCCGGCTGCGTGATGACCTGTGCCCGGAGTGGCCGCAGCCCGCTCAGCACGGCGGCTCCTACCGGATCGAGATCACCGGCGAACCGTCCTACACGCTCGACCTGTGCCTGAGCAGTCCCCACGGCGACCACAACCATGCCGGGCTGGTGGCGACCGCGGCTCGAGTCGTCAATGCGATCCCCGCCGTCATCGACGCTGCCCCCGGAATCGTGACCGCGCGGGAGTTACCTCCCATAACCGGCGAAGGTCTGTACGCTAAGCGGCAACCCTCCCTGGAAGGATGCTGAAAATGAAGGCTCGCCTGAGCACTGTTGCTGCTCTCCTTGTCGCCGGCGGTGCTTCCGTGGCCATCGCCGCAGCTCCTGCGGCGTCTGCCCAGCCGAATTGCGCCACGACGTCGGCGGGCGCCGGGGGGCGGACCGAGGTTTGCCAGTCGCCGGGCAACGCCCAGATCAGCTCGACCCCCGGGCAATACGCCATGCCGTGGTACGGCGGTGGCATGTTTCCGTGGGAAGGCTACGGCCCGTTCATCTTCTGATTCCGTGACCGTCGTGTCTCGCTCTGCGACAGGGCTTTTCGTGGCTCTCGGGGTGGCGGCGATCCTTGCCCCCACCGCGTCGGCCGCCCCGGACTGTACGGACCTCGGCAAGACGGTGACGTTCTGCGAGACCAACGGAAGCACCCAGATCACCACCACCCCACCGCCGTGGAACTACGGCGGCTGGACCGGTATCGGGGTGTGGCCGTTGGTCGGCGCATACGGCCTCGGCCCCTGGTGACCGCTCTTCCGGCACCATCGCGGGACTGGCCCGACCCATAGGTTTCGGCTAACCTAACTTTTCTATTCGCATCGCCGGATGGAAAGGGGTGCCGTGACGCGCCAGGCCGAAGCACCGACGCGCTCACGCTGGGTGCTGCTCGGGCCCGCATTCGTCGCCGCGATCGCTTACGTCGACCCCGGCAACGTGGCCGCGAACGTCAGTGCCGGCGCGCAGTTCGGATTCCTGCTGCTGTGGGTCATCGTGGCCGCCAACCTGATGGCCTGTCTGGTGCAGTACCTGTCCGCCAAGCTCGGGCTGGTGAGCGGTATGTCGCTTCCCGAAGCGGTCGGTGGCCGGATGGGCCGGCCCACCCGGCTGGCCTACTGGCTCCAGGCCGAATTAGTGGCCATGGCAACGGATCTGGCCGAGGTAGTGGGCGGAGCGATCGCGCTCTACCTGTTGTTCGACCTGCCACTGCTCGTCGGCGGCGTGATCACCGGTGCGGTCTCGCTGGTGTTGCTGCTCGTCAAAGACCAGCGCGGACAACGCATGTTCGAGCGGGTGATCACCGGCCTGCTGCTGGTCATCGCAATCGGTTTCCTGACAAGTCTTTTCGCGTCACCGCCGCCGGTCGACGACACGGTCGCGGGCCTGCTGCCGCGGTTCGACGGCCCCGAGAGCGTCCTGCTCGCCGCGGCGATGCTCGGCGCGACGGTCATGCCGCACGCCGTCTACCTTCATTCGGGGCTGGCCCGCGACCGCCATGGCCATCCCGAACCCGGACCTACCCGCCGGATGCTGCTGCGGGTCACCCGCTGGGATGTCGGCATCGCGATGCTCGTCGCCGGCGCGGTCAATCTGTCCATGCTTCTCGTGGCGGCGACCAATCTGCAGGGCGTCGAGAACACCGACTCGATCGAGGGCGCACACGCCGCGGTGCAGACCGCACTCGGCCCCACCGTCGCCTTGCTGTTCGCGATCGGCCTGCTGGCGTCCGGGCTGGCGTCGTCGTCGGTCGGGGCATACGCCGGCGCGATGATCATGCAGGGCCTGATCCGCCGGTCGGTGCCACTGATCACGCGCCGGCTGATCACGCTGCTGCCCGCGCTGGCGGTGTTGGCCGCCGGGGTGGATCCGAGCCGCGCCCTGGTGCTCTCGCAGGTGGTGCTGTCGTTCGGGATCCCATTCGCACTGATCCCGCTGGTCCGGCTCACCGCCGACGCCCGACTGATGGGTGATGACGTCAACCATCGGCTCACCACGACGCTCGGCTGGATCGTCGCCGGCCTGATTACCCTGTTGAACGTGGTGCTGATCTATCTCACGCTGACCGGCTGAATGGGCGGTCGGCACATCTACTTCGCGTACGGGTCGAATCTGTGCGTGCAGCAGATGGCGCGCCGATGCCCCGATGCCACCGACCCGCGCCCGGCGACGCTGGCCGATCACGACTGGCTGATCAACCAGCGCGGGGTCGCGACGGTGGAACCGCTGGCCGGCAGCGTGGTGCACGGCGTGGTGTGGCGGGTCTCCGATCGCGACCTGGCCACGCTGGACAGTGCCGAAGGAGTTCCGGTGCGGTACCGGCGCGACGAACTCACCGTCATGACCGAGCGGGGACCGTCGAGCGCGTGGGTGTACATCGACCATCGCGTCGAAGCCGGGCCGCCGCGTCCCGGCTATCTCGAGCGCATCCTCGCCGGTGCCCGCCATCACGGGCTGCCCCACAACTGGATCCAGTTCCTGGAGAGGTGGGATCCGAGTCGCTGGCCGCATCGCCGCGCGTCCGCCGATGATGCCGGGCCGCAAACGCTCTCCGAGTTGCTCACCGATCCGGCCGTCGTCGAGGACTCGGTGCTGAAGTCCCGGTTCGGGTTCCTGGCCATCCACGGCGGCGGCCTGGAGCAGATGACCGATGTGATCGCCGAACGCGCCGCGGACGCAGCGGGCGCGTCGCTGTATACGGTGCGTCATCCCGACCGCTACCCCCACCACCTGGCCTCGGCGCGTTATGACCCGGCGCAGTCGGATCGGCTCGCGGAGTTCCTCGACCACATCGAGGTGGCGGTGTCCCTGCACGGCTACGGCCGGCTGGGGCGCAGCACCCAGATCCTGGCCGGTGGGCGCAATCGCGGCCTGACCGACCACGTCGCCCGCCATATCGGCATCCCCGGCTACCGGGTGGTCACCGACCTGGAGGCGATCCCGAGAGAGCTGCGGGGCCTGCACCCGGACAATCCGGTCAACCGGGTCCGCGGGGGCGGCACCCAGCTTGAACTCCCACCGCGGGTTCGCGGGCTGAGCCCCCGCAGCGGGCTGCCCAGCGACGACGGGCTGTTCGCTGCGACCTCGGCACTGGTGCGGGGACTGGCGGCCGCCGCACGCTCGTGGCAGATGTCGGGTCGGTGCGTCGTGCGGACATCGCCGGATCCGCGATGCTGACGCCAGGGTGCTGACCCGACGCGACTCCCCCGTCGGCAACCGACCCATCCACGCCCGACCCCGCTCCGAATAGCTGATGTGAAATCCGACTGTCGAGGCGGCGACCGCGGGAATGCGGCCGTGTACCGCACGCGCATCACCCACCTGCGGCGCGCACCTGTGCACCATTACTTCGAACACCGCAGCTACAGCTGGTTCGTCGATCTGGACGCGCTGCCCCGCCTGCCGGGATGGCTGCGGCCGTTCGCCCGCTTCGAGGCCCGCGACCACCTGTGGGAAGCGCCGCAGGACACCCTGCGGGGCAGGGTCGACGCGTTCCTGGCGGAGAAGGGCATCGACCTGGGCTGCGGAACGGTCACCGCGCTGATGCAACCGCGGGTGCTCGGGCAGGAGTTCAATCCGCTGACCCTGTTCTGGTGCCACGACGCCCGCGGAGTGCTGCGCTGTGTCATCGCCGAGGTCCACAACGCGGCCGGCGGCCGGTACGCATACCTGCTTCCGCCCTGCGACGACCGACCGGTGATGGTGGACAAGAAGTTCCGGACGTCACCGTTCAACGGAGTGGACGGGCACTATCTGGTGCGGGCCCCGCAACCCGACGAAAGACTCGACGTGACGATCTCGCTGCACCGCGACCAGCAGCCGGCCATCGTGGCGACGATGCGGGGTACCCGCCGGCCGGCCGGTGTCGGTCAGATCCTCGCGCTGCAGGTCGTCGCCCCGCTGTCACCGCTGATGAACCGGATGAGCATGCGCACCCAGGCCGCACTGTTGTGGCTGCGCAGGGTGCCGGTAATTCCCGAGGGGTCCGACGAGGATCGGGCGACAGTCCGTGACGGCCGGGCGACGGTCGGCAAAGGAACTTCCGGAACGATCTTGACCAGGGGTCCGCTGGAGACACGATCGCCATGACGTCATCGGTCCTGGTAGCTGCCGCTAGGCTACCGCTCGTGACCGCCGAACTCGACGCTCTTCTGCGCCAGGTGGCCCGCCGCGATGCCGACGCGTTCGCCGCGTTCTACAACCAGACCCGGTCCCGCGTCTACGGACTGGTCATCCGGGTGCTGCGCGACCCCGGTTACAGCGAGGAAACGACGCAGGACATCTATCTGCAGGTATGGCGCAACGCGGCGAACTACAACCCGGAGGCCGGGTCGCCGCTGACCTGGCTGCTGACCCTGGCCCATCGCCGCGCGGTGGACCGGGTGCGCGCCGAGCAGGCGGCCAGCACCCGGGAGTCCCGCTACGGCGCCGCCTCGGTGGAACCGCCGACCGATCACGTCGCCGACGAGGTGCTCCTCGACGACGAGCGCCGCCGGGTGGCCGACTGCCTGGGTTCGTTGACCGACACCCAGCGGGAGTGCATCCAGTTGGCTTATTACGACGGTCTGACTTACGTCCAGGTCTCCGAGCGGTTGGCGGCGAACCTGGCCACAATCAAATCGCGGATGCGCGACGGTATCCGCGGCCTGCGCAGATGTTTGGGGGTGGCATGACCAGCGCACAGAACGAGCTTCTGACGCTCGCGACGCCCTACGCGCTGCACGCGCTGAGCGGCGCCGAGCGGGCCGATGTGGACCACCGGCTGGCCACCGCGGAACCTGATGTCGCTGCGGCGTTTCTGGCCGAGGTGCGGTCGGTGCAGGAGACCATGGCCGTGCTTGCCAGCGCCACCGCCGTCGAACCTCCCGCGCACCTGCGTGATGCGGTGCTGCGCCAGATCGCCGACGACCCGGTCCGGTCTCTGCCCACCCAGCCACGCTCCCGCAGGCGCGCGGCCGCGGTGCTGACCGCGGCGGCCGCCGTGGTGATCGGCCTCGGCGCCGTCGGCGTCGGGTACGCGCTGCGGCCGGCCTCGGCACCGACGACCGCCGAGCAGGTCTTCGCCGCACCCGACGTGCGCACGATCTCCGGCGAGATCCCCGGCGGCGGCACCGCGACCGTGGTGTTCTCGCGTGAACGCAATTCCGGGGTGCTGGTGATGAACAACGTTCCGCCCCCGCAACCGGGCACCGTGTACCAGATGTGGCTGGTCGACGCCGCCGGTCCGCACTCAGCTGGGACCATGGACTCTGCGGCGGTCGCGCCGTCGACCACGGCCGTGCTGCCCGATCTCGGGTCGTCGCGGGCGCTGGCGTTCACCGTCGAACCGCCGGGTGGTTCCTCGCAGCCGAGCAGCCCGGTGTTCGCCGAACTGCCGCTCACCTAGTCTCCTCCAGCGTTGCGGCGGTCACTTCGGCCAGCACGTCAGCGACGTCATACCTTCTGCGCCACGCGCGCTGCTGTCGCAGCGCGCCGTTGCCGACAGTCGTGACACGCTCGAGGCCCGCGCGCACCAGCGGGAGGTCGCCGGTGGCCTCCAGCGCCGGCGCGATGCGGTCGACGAGACCGGCCAGCAGTGCTGACATCGGTGCGGGCGCATGGTTCTCCAGGTCGACGCCGTCGCCGTCCACGCCCTCCCGCGCCGCCTTCCAGTACGCGGCCTTGAGCGCGTACGGCGCCAGCGGCAGCACGGGCTCACCGTGTCGTTCGTCGTCCAGGGCGGTCATCACGCAGCCGCGCACCAGCGCGGCGAACAGCACGGTCTCGGTCACCGTCGCGGGCACGTCGGCCACCCGCACCTCCACGGTCGGGAAGTTCGCCGACGGCCGCACGTCCCAGTAGACCATTCCGTCGTCGCGAATCACCCCGGTGTGCGACAGCATCTGTACCGCGGCGTCGTACTCGTCGGCGGAGCCGAAATGCGGCGGCGGACCCGCGCTGGGCCAGCGGGCCCACAGTACGCTGCGCCAGCTCGCGTGGCCGGTGTCGGCGTTGCGGTAGATCGCCGAGTTCGCGGTCAGTGCGAGCAGCAGGGGCAACCACGGCCGCAGCCGGTTGCTGACGGCGACAGCGGCATCTCGGTCGGGCACCGCGACGTGCACGTGGCATCCGCAGATGCCCTGCTCGTGGGCGATCATGCCGTAGCACTCGCCGATGTCGCGGTACCGCGGCGTGTCGGTGACCGGGAAATCGTGCGGCAGGGTCGGCGGCAGCCCGACCGCCAGCAGCCGGGCACCGGCCCGCTCGGCCGCTTCGGCCGAGACCCGTCGCAGCCGGGTCAGTTGCTCGCGCAGCTCCCCGACGTCCTCGGCGACGCCGGTGGCGGTCTCGACCTGGCAGCTGGTGAGCTCCAGCTGCAGTTCCACATCCTGCTCGGCGGCGCGTTCGGCGACCTCGCGGTTGAGCGCGGTGGGTTGGCCCGAACCCGGGTCGACGAGGAGGAACTCCTCTTCGACCCCGAGAGTTGGAACGTCTGCCATGTCTGGGCCTCACACGAAAATTTGATCCGGCCCGTCGGATAATTCGACGACGGGCCGGATCGGGGCGATGAAAGTCGATTGCGTATATGCCCCTGCCGATTCCGATTCAAACCTGGACCTACCATCACGATGTGGCAAAGAACTTCCGGTTCGGGATCGGGCTGACGCGGACCGGTTCCCGGGCCCAGATCGTCGAGAACGCGCGACGCGCCGAAAGCCTCGGTTTCGACGTCCTGCATGTGCCTGATCACCTCGGCGGTCCGGCGCCGTTCCCGGTGCTGACCGCGGTCGCGACGGCGACCTCGACGCTGCGGGTCGGCACCTTCGTCATCAACGCGGCGTTCTACCGTCCCGCGCTGCTGGCGCGCGACGTCGCGGCACTGCGCGACATCAGCGACGGACGGTTCGAGCTCGGTCTGGGCACCGGCTACGTCAAGGAGGAGTTCGACGCCGCCGGCATCCCCTTCCCCAGCGCCGGACAACGCGTCGACCACCTGCGGTCGACGACGGAGTACATGGCCGCGCAGCTGCCCGATGTCCCGATCATGATCGCCGGCAACGGCGACCGAGTGCTGCGGATCGCGGCCCGTTCAGCGCACATCATCGGCCTCACCGGCGGTGACCGTGCGGCCTCGGCTGACGAGGATCCGCTGGCTGAGCGGATCGCGTTCGTGCGGGAGGCGGCCGGGGCGCGGTTCGCCGAACTGGAACTCAACCTGGCGATCACGGCGATGCCGGTCGACGGTTCCGGCGTGCCGGATCTGACTATCCCCCGGATCTCGCTGCCGGGGCTCACCGACGAGCAGTTGCTGCGCCATCCCGGCGTGCTGTCGGGGTCCGCCGAGGATATCGCCGAGCGAATCCGTGGGTACCGCGACGACTACGGCATCAGCTATCTGATCGTGCAGATGCGGCACGCCGACGCGTTCGGCGAGGTGATGGAGCTGCTGCGATAGCTAGAGCCACAGGTAGAGGGCCGACAGCAGCGCCCACATGCCCACGCAATACAGCTCGAACGCCGCGCGCAGCGGGATCGGTGCGTGCCGCAACTCCATGAAGTCGAGCCCGACGAGGCGCACCTTGATCGCGGCGATGGCCAGGACGACCACGGCCACCACCGATCCGGTGCCGTGCTCGGCACCGACCGCCCAGGACACGACGGTCGCGGCGACGAGGAACAGCCAGGTCGCCCCGGCCCGATTCGTCAGCAGACTCAACGCGGTCATTCAGCTCACCAGGTACAGCAGCGCGAACAAGAAGATCCACAGCAGGTCGACCAGGTGCCAGAAGCAGGCGCCGCCCTCGACCAGCGCGGTGCGGGTGGGCCCCAGTTCGGCGCGCCGGGTCTGACTGAGCACGAACGACAGCGCGCCGAGCCCGAGGCATACGTGGAACAGGTGCAGCCCGGTGAGGATGACGTAGTACAGGTAAAAGTCGTTGGCGCCTGGGCCGTGCCCGGCCGCCGCGAGTGCGACGTACTCGAACACCTTCAGACCGATGAAGACCAGACCGCACAGCATGGCCGCAGCGACAGCGCGGGTGGCGATCACCCCGGCGCCGGCGCGCAGAGCGTTGAGCGCCAGCACCACGCACAGCGAACTGGTGAGCAGCACGAGCGTGTTGGTGACGCCGACGCCCAGATGCAGCGCGGCGCGGGCGGTGTCGAACACTTCCGGCGCTTTGGCGCGCTCCACCAGGAAGGTCACGAAGAACGCTCCGAAGACCAGCATGTCGCCGAACAGGAAGACCCAGGTGCCGCTCTCGCCGGGGATTCTGCGGGCGGGACGGGGCGGGGCGGCCGTGTCGGTCACGCGGGTTGGGCCTGCGCCGTCGCCGTCGCCTCGCTGCGCTGCTGGGCTCTGATGGACTTCAGCATCACCGCGGTGGTGGCGAACAGCCACACCACGAGCACCAAACCGGGGATGTAGAAGGCGAATACACCGTTCCAGGCCAGCGGCCCGTCGTTGAAGACCACCACCACGCAACCGGGCAGCGACAGCGTCGCCACCCACAGGTTGAGGTAGCCGTACCAGCGGGGGAACGTCGGCGGGTCGGTCTTGTCGATGAACGTCGCGACGGCCAGGGTGAGGTTCTGGATGATGATGGTGCCGACGATGCCGATGAACCACAGCCAGAACACGTCGTTGAGGGCCTGGGTGAGTTCCGCGGAGCGCTCCTCGGGGCGGTAGGCGGCCACGCCGAGGAAAAACTGCGGGAACAGCAGCGCCGGGACGAACACCGTGGCGGCCATCAGCTGGGTCATGGACAGCATTCCCCAGCGTCCTTCGACCCGGCGGATCCGCAGGACGATCGTCGCCAGGAACGGCAGCCCGAGCACGGCGCTGAGCAGCGCACCGGAGACGCCGAACCGGATCCAGAGTTTGTGCTCGACGAAGAACGCGGCGATCTCGTCGGCCGATGCGGCCGGGGACAGCGGCGGGAACAGTTGGGCCACACCGGAGAAACTGGCGCCGTAGAGCAGGATCATGATGCTGCCCGACCAGGCGCCGAGACGTTGCAGAGTCAGCTCCACGGTGGAAACGCTACCGGCCACTCCGCAGAGTTTTGTCACTTTTGCCATACCTGGGATCCGCCGTTGCGGGCCCGCGGCACCGGGAGGGTAAGCTCCCACCGGCATCGTCCCGTAGCTGCCCCCGTAGCTCAGGGGATAGAGCACGGCTCTCCTAAAGCCGGTGTCGCAGGTTCGAATCCTGCCGGGGGCACTCAACTGTTGAATCGTGGCTCACAGTCAACTGCGAAAGTAGCTGTTGAGAAAGCCCAACCCCACATAGGTGAAAGGGCGCGCGCGGAGCCGCCCTCGGCCGTGGTTCTGACGGGACGAATCCGCCTGGCGAAATCGGTATGACCGAGTTGAAGATTCGCGCGCTGCCGGATTGCCACACTCCGAAGATGTCGGCTGCCATGCAGGGACCGTCGAACGTGCGATCAATCCAGACATCGCAAGCAGGAATCCGCTGCACGCAAAGGGGAGACCATGAATTCACCTTCGGTCGGGGTCGAACACCGTTCACCGATTGCCACCGTCAACCCGGCCAGCGGAGAGTTGCTGCGCGAGTTCCAACCGATGAGCGACGAACAGGTCGATCACGCGGTCGACGACGCCCACCAGGCCTTCCTGTCCTGGCGAGAGCGTCCTGTCAGCGAACGGGTGGCCGTGCTCGCCCGCGCCGCCGACCTGATGCTGGAACGCGTCGACGAGCTCAGCAGCCTGGTGACATTGGAGATGGGCAAGCTTCGTCACGAGGCGCGTGGCGAAGTGAATCTGAGCGCCGAGATCTTCCGCTACTACGCAGAAAACGCCGCGACGCTGCTTGAGGCCGAACCGCTCAACGCGGACGCGGGCAGTGCGCAGATACGCTACGAGCCATTGGGCGTACTGCTCGGCGTCATGCCGTGGAATTTCCCGATATACCAGGTTGCCCGCTTCGCGGCGCCCAACATCGCCGCCGGCAACACCATCGTGCTGAAACACGCGAGCCAATGTCCCCAATGCTCGATCGCCATCGAGAAACTCCTGACCGACGCGGGCCTGCCGCGCGGCGTTTACGTGAACTTGCTCGTGCCCGGTCGCACGGTGGAGAAGATCATTCCGAATACCCTGGTGCGCGGAGTCTCGCTGACCGGGAGCGACGCCGCCGGCCAAGCGGTCGCCGAGAGTGCGGGCCACGAGGTGAAGAAGACAGTGCTCGAACTCGGCGGCAGCGATCCGTTCATCGTGCTCGACGATGAGGACTTCGAGCGCACGCTGGACTTCGCGGTGACCGCGCGCACGGCGAACTGCGGCCAGAGTTGCGTCGCCGCGAAGCGATTCATCGTCCTCGGCGACCTCTACGACCGCTTCCTGGAGGCTATGCGGGACCGAATGGGCGCGCTGAGGCCAGGAGACCCGACCGACGAGGCCACCACCCTTGCCCCGCTCAGCTCTGAGCAGGCCGCACAACGCCTGATCGGGCAGATTCAACAGGCAGTCGCCGGCGGCGCCACCCTGGTACTCGGCGGAGGACGCATCGACCGCCCCGGTGCCTACGTCCAGCCGACCATCTTGACCGATATCACACCGGACAATCCGGCCTTCTATACGGAGTTTTTCGGTCCGGCGGCGCAGGTGTACCGGGTCGAAACTGAAGCTGAGGCCATCGAGCTCGCCAACGCTACGCCCTTCGCACTCGGTGGTTCGGTGTGGAGCGGGGATGAGCAACGGGCCCGGGACCTGGCCGCCCGACTGGAGGCCGGCATGGTGTGGATCAACTACCCCACCAGCTCAGAACCGCAGTTGCCCTTCGGAGGTATCAAACGCTCCGGTTACGGACGTGAGCTCGGTCCGCTGGGCATCAAGGAATTCGTCAACGCGAAGCTGGTTCGCGTGGTTGAGCGCGGCGCTCAGCCGACAGCCGGATTCTTCGGTTAGGGGCCTCAGCCAACGCATACCGCCCCGCACACGGGTCGTCCCGATCATCCCCGGACCCGGGACGGTTCATGGGGCGAGTGCCGAGTCCTTGTTCGCTGTCTGTTTCGACTGATGCTTGACAGTTGCTTCGGCTGATCTCTGACAGCCCGGCAACGAGGCGTACTTTCCACTCGCCATTTCCCCCATCCTGGGGGATGTCACTACCCTCCGCCGACGGCAGATTGAGCACCAGCGCAGCCGATTACCGGCCCGCGGAACGTTGGTGATCGGGTCGGGAGGTAGTGATGCGCAAGTCCTACTTGGCAATTCCGTTGCTGGCGGCCGGCGCCGTGGCCGGCGCGGTGACGTCCGCCGCGGTGGCCGGTGCCGCCCCGGTCCTGTCCGGACCGTTCCCCACCGAGTATCCGTGGTGCGAGCTGGACATGTTCTGCTACGACGACGACATCAGTATCGCTCTGAACCCACAGCGGGAACGGCACGACGTGGGATATGGCGGAGGCGCCGCATTCGGCAGCGGTGACGACGACGATGACAATTGACGGTCGCAGGATCCCTGGCATGTTGACTCGACCACGAAAAGGAGTGGGTATGTCTGTTCTCGTCCGATCTGCAGGTGCGGTGGTGCTCGCCGGGGCCGCGTTGCTCGGCTCCGGCCCGCTCGCGGCGGCACAGCCGGCCCCGGCCCCCAACTGCTCGATCGCCGACCAGGCCGGCATCCTGTCCGGGGTGTCCGCATCGCTGTCGGCCTACATGTTCACCCACCCGGACGTGAACTGGTTCTTCACCAGTCTGCGCGGTCTGCCGCCCGAAGAACGGCGAGCCAAGGTCGAGTCCTACATGGACACGAGCCCGCAGGTAGCCTCCGAGCTGCGCGGCATCCGGCAGCCGATGATCGATTTCCGCGCCCGCTGCGGGCTCCCGCCGGCCAGCATGCCGGACGCCTGACCGTCGGGCTGCGCAGCGCACTTCCAGCCAGCAGGTAGTGCGGCCTGACCGAAGAGACGTTCCTGATCCGGCCCCGCGGGCTCTGACCCCGCGGCCGGTCAAGTGCCCCGGGTCTCGATCACCTTGTCCGCGACGTCGACGAGCTTGGTGTTGCTGTCCTGCGAAAGTCTGCGCAGCATCTCGAAGGCGGCGATGTCATCGACGTTGTACCGCTCCATGATGATGCCCTTGGCCTGGCCGATGCGGTCTCGCGTCGACAGCGCCGAGGTCAGCTGCTCGTTCTCCCGGCTGGCCAGGATCGCGGCGGCCGCATGGGCCGCGAGCACCGCGCCGATCGTCTCGGCCTCGTCGTCGAACACGTGCGGCCTCAGCGCGAACAAATTGAGCGCTCCCGCGGTCTTTCCACTGGTGTAGAGCTTGAACGACAGACCACTCAGCACACCGATCTCCGCGGCGGCGGGCGCGTACTGCGGCCAGCGCTGTTCGGTGCGGAAGTCGTCGGTGCGCACCACCACCTGGTCCAGCGCGGCGTCGAGGCATGGCCCCTCTCGAAACGTCATCTGCAGTTCGTCGAGGCGATGTGGCAGCTCAGAAGTGCCGGCCACCGTTTCGAAGCGTCCCCCCTTACCGACGAACAGGATGCCGGCCGCATCGACACCGGGGATCAGATCCAGGACTTCACCGGTGACATCGGACAACACATCCTCGACGCGGCGAGGGGTGGCCACCGCCCGGGCCAGCTCCGCCATCCGCTTGGCCAGCGCATGGCTGGACGTTTCAGTCATTCGTACAGACTTCCCCATCCGTTCCGACATGTACACGCGGCCCGGGTTTGCGCGTCGGGCGCGGGGGCAATGCAGGGCGGCAGACAACGACGATGGTCGACCGTCGCCGCTGTCGAGGTCTCGTCGGTTCAGACAGGAGCCGGCGGGGCCGCCTCTTCCAGTCACTCTGTTAGTTGTAGTACGGTGCCGGCATGGGTGCGGCCGGCGTGTGGATCCTGGGTGGCTATCAGAGCGACTTCGCACGCAACTACGCCAAGGAAGGCCTGGACTTCGCCGGGCTGACCGCCGAGGTCGTCACGTCGACGCTGCACGCGGCGAAGGTCGGCGCCGGCCAGATCGGCGTCGTGCACGTCGCCAACGCCTTCGGCGAGCTGTTCGCCGGCCAGGGTCACCTCGGCGCCATGCCCGCCACCGTCGACCCCGGGCTGTGGGGGACTCCCGCGGTGCGTCACGAGGCAGCCTGCGCGTCGGGCAGCGCCGCGGTGCTGGCCGCGATGGCCGATCTGCGGTCGGGCGCCTACGCCTCGGCACTGGTGCTCGGCGTGGAGTTGGAGAAGACGGTCCCCGGCGACGTCGCCACCGCCATCCTCGGCGCAGCGGCGTGGACCGAACACGAAGGCTGCGACGCGAAGTTCATGTGGCGTTCCATGTTCGAATCCGTCGCCGCGGAGTACGACCGTCGGTACGGCATCGACGAAGCCCACCTGCACGCGATCGCGGCGTTGAACTATGCGAACGCCAAGCGCAACCCGCAGGCGCAGACCCGCGATTGGTCGATTCCCGACCCCGTCAACGCCGACGACGTCACCAACCCTGTGGTCGAGGGCAGGCTGCGGCGACTGGACTGCAGTCAGCTCACCGACGGCGGCGCCGGCGTGGTCCTGGTCAGCGACGACTGGCTGCGCGACCATCCCGCCGCGCGTCCGCTCGGCCGCATCGACGGTTGGGGTCACCGCACCGTCGGCCTCGGCCTGCAGCAGAAACTGGACCATTCGGCCGGCGAACCCTACGTGCTGCCCCACGTGCGGACGACAGTGCTCGACGCGTTCTGCCGCGCCGAGGTCACGCTCGACGACGTCCACGGCTTCGAGGTGCACGACTGCTTCACCCCGAGCGAATACCTGGCGATCGACCACATCGGCCTGACCGCGCCCGGCGAGTCCTGGAAGGCGATCGAACAGGGCGACATCGCGCCCGGCGGCCGGCTCCCGATCAACCCCAGCGGCGGCCTGATCGGCGGCGGACATCCCGTCGGCGCGTCCGGGGTCAGGATGCTGCTCGACGCGGCACGTCAGGTCAGCGGCACCGCGGGCGCCTACCAAATCGACGACGCAAAGACCTTCGCCACCTTGAACTTCGGCGGCAGCACCGCCACCACGGTCAGCTTCGTCGTCGGAAGGACGCCATGACATCGCCCCACCCCGAAATCGTCGGCAAGTACCTCTCGACGCTGCCCGAAGACGACGACCACCCCTACCGGACCGGACCGTGGCGCCCCCAGACCACCGAGTGGGACGACGACGACCTCCGCGTCGTGGAGGGGCAGATCCCGGCCGACCTCGACGGCGTGTACCTGCGCAACACGGAGAACCCGCTGCACCCCGCCCTGAAGTACTACCACCCGTTCGACGGCGACGGCATGCTGCACATCGTCGGATTCCGGGACGGAAAAGCGTTCTACCGCAACCGCTTTGTCGGTACCGACGGTTTCATCGCCGAGAACGAGGCCGGCGGACCGCTGTGGCCCGGGATCGCCGAACCCATCGAACTCGCCCGCCGCGACTACGGCTGGGGCGCACGCACCCTGATGAAAGACGCGTCCTCCACCGACGTCATCGTGCACCGGGGTGTCGCACTGACCAGCCACTACCAATGCGGCGACCTGTACCGCATCGACCCGTGCAGCGGCGAGGACCTCGGCAAGGAGAACTGGCACGGCACATTTCCCACCGACTGGGGCGTGTCCGCGCACCCCAAGGTCGACGACCGCACCGGCGAACTGCTGTTCTTCCACTACAGCAAGCAGGCGCCACATATGCGCTACGGCGTGGTCAGCGCCGCCGGGGAGGTGGTGCACAGCGTCGACGTCCCGCTGCCCGGCCCGCGGCTGCCGCACGACATGGCGTTCACTGAGAATTACGTGATTCTCAACGATTTCCCGCTGTTCTGGGACACCTCCCTGCTCGAGCACAACATCCACCTGCCGCGGTTGCACCGGGACCTGCCGTCGCGATTTGCGGTCGTCCCACGCCGCGGCGACACCTCCCAGATCAGGTGGTTCGAGACCGACCCGACCTACGTGCTGCACTTCCCCAACGCCTACGAGGACGGTGACGAGATCGCGCTGGACGGCTTCTTCCAGGGTGATCCCGAACCCACCCAGGGCATCGACAACGGCATGAGCCGCAGGTGGCAGCAGATCTTCCGCAGTCTCTCCCTGGACGGCATGCAGACGCGGCTGCACCGGTGGCGCTTCAACCTGGTCACCGGTCAGGTCCGCGAGGAGCCGTTGTCCGACTGCCTCAGCGAGTTCGGGATGATCAATCCCGGTTACGCGGGCCGCCCGCACCGCTACACCTACGCGGCCACCGGCAAGCCCGGCTGGTTCCTGTTCGACGGCCTGCTCCGCCACGACCTGCACACCGGAACCGAGACGCACTACGCCTTCGGCGAGGGCGTGTTCGGCAGCGAGACCGCGATGGCGCCCCGCTCCGATGTCGCCGCCGGGGCGGCTCCGCGCTCCGATGTCGCCGAGGACGACGGCTACCTCATCACGCTGACCACCGACATGAACGCCGACGCGTCGTACTGCCTCGTGTTCGATGCGGCCCGGGTCGAGGACGGACCGGTGTGCAAACTGCTGTTGCCCGAACGCATCTCCAGCGGTACGCATTCCACGTGGGCACCCGGATCCGACCTTCCGCGGTGGCGGGACACCGACTCGGCCGCCGCGGCGATCGGGCTGTAGTTGCCGGAGGCACCCAACGCCGTAGCGCGGATGCTCGGCCTACTCGGGGACGAGTGGACGCTGCTCATCGTGCAGCGGGCCATGCTGGGGGCCCGCCGCTACGGCGACTTCACCGCCGCACTTCCGGTGTCGAATGCGGTGTTGTCGAACCGGCTCAACTCGCTGGCGGGCGATGAGCTGCTGGTCCGGCGGCAGTACCGGGACAACCCCCCGCGTTCGGAGTATCTACTCACCCCGAAGAGCCGCTCGCTGTGGCCGATGCTCACCTCGGTCTGGGAATGGGAACGACGGTGGGTACCCGACCACGCCGAACCCCTGCCGCAGATGCACCACACCGGCTGCGGCCGGGACTTCCGGCCGGAGACCACCTGCCGTTCGTGCGGCAGCGGCGTCGAAGCGAAAGATGTTGTCGCACAGTGGGGACCGAGCGGGTCGTGGGAGCGGTCGATCCCGGCCGGTGCGAACCGGCGGCGCTCCAGTGCCCGCCGCTCCGGGGCCGCGGCGCTCTTCCCGCAGACCATGAGTGTCATCGGCGACCGATGGGCGTTCGCCCTGCTGGTCGCCGCGTTCGTCGGCATCGGCCGGTTCACCGACTTCCAAAGTCAGCTCAAAGCCCCGCCGGCCACCATCGCGGGCCGGCTGTCGGTGTTCACCGATGAAGGGATCCTCGGCCAGGACGGCGGTCGCTACTGGTTGACCGAGAAGGGGCTGGCGTTCTTCCCGGTACTGGTGTGCGCGCTGGACTGGGCGCAGCGCTGGTTCCCGTCCCCGGAGGGACCCGCGGTGCTGCTGACCCACACCGCCTGCAGGCGCAGGTTCGCACCCGCGCTCGTCTGCGATCACTGCCGTGCACACCTGCGCGGAGCCCAGATCCGGGCCCTGCGATGAGCCGGAAATTTCGGCGCCAGGGCTGGCACTCTCTATGGTCGAGCGCTAATCTCGCTGCTGCACAGTGATTTGGCTGCCCGCCGGGGTGGCGGGCTCTGAGTGAGGTAGGAGGTGGATTGCTGTGCTCCGCTTTGATCCGTTCAGTGACCTTGATGCCTTGACCCGGGGCTTGCTGACCAGCCAGACCGGATCAAACCGAGCCCCACGGTTCATGCCGATGGACCTCTGCAAGATCGACGACCTCTACGTGCTGACCGCCGACCTGCCCGGTGTCGATCCGGGATCGGTCGACGTGAACGTCGACAACGGCACGCTGACCATCTCGGCGCACCGCACCGCACGTTCGGACGAGTCGGCGCAGTGGCTGGCCAACGAGAGGTTCTTCGGCAGCTACCGCAGGCAGCTCTCTCTCGGCGAAGGCATCGACACGGGCGCCATCTCGGCAACCTACGAGAACGGCGTGCTCACCGTGACGATCCCGGTGGCCGAGAAGGCCAAACCGCGCAAGATCGAGATCAGCCACGCCGGCACGCAGAAGTCGATCAAGACCACGACGATCGACGCCGAATAGTCCGGCGGCTCAGCCGTGGCGGTCCAGCCTGAACCGCAGGTTGGACCGCACGGCCGGCCACTCGATATCAAGAATCGAATACACCACGGTGTCCCGGCGGGAGCCGTCGGGCAGCAGCTGATGACTGCGCAGGGTCCCATCGAGCTTTGCGCCGAGGCGCTCGATCGCGGCCCGGCTGGTGAAGTTGAAGAAGTGGGTGCGGAATTCGACTGCGACGCAACCCAGAACGTCGAACGCGTGACTCAGCATCAACAGCTTGGTCTCGCTGTTGACGCCGGTGCGTCGCACCGCGTCGACGTACCAGGTGTTGCCGATCTCCAGCCGCCGGTTGGCGCCGTCGACGTCGAGATAGCTCGAGGACCCGATCAGCGCCCCGTCGCCGCCGCGTACCACGAAGGTCAAGCCGGTGTCCGGCCGCTGCAGGCCGAGTCGCATGTCGAGCCAGTCGCGCGCCCGGCCCGCCCGCGGCGTGCCGGTGAACCACAGCCGGCCCAGCTCGCCGTCGGCGGCTGCCGCCTCGATCTCCGGGAGATGTTCGGGGGCAAGCGGTTCCAGTCGAACCCAGCGGTCACCGGTCAACGTGACCGGCTCGACGAAGCCGGTCATCGCACGGTGGCCGGCGCCGACGACGTCCATGCCGAGAGCATCGCCCAGATCGAGAGCAGCGCTGAGGCCAGCGCCAGCGCCGCGGCGACGTACAGACCGTATCCCGCCGACACCGGCGGATAGACGTAGAGTCGGTAGAACCACAGCGCGAGCACGACCAGCACCACCGAAATCGCCAGTGCCGCCGTGGAAGCCATGCGCCCGGAGATTCCCCGCGCCGCCATCGCGCCCGCGACCACCAGTGTTGCCGCCAGCAGCACCACCAGCTGGCCCACCCCGAAGGCGGGCGGAGGCACCGGCATCGCGCCGGCCACCCCCCCGATCGCGTTGGCGCGGGCCCCGTCGGCGGATCTGAGCCACGGCAGCCACGCGCTGACGGCGATGAGCAACGCGCACAGCGCGACCAACCACCCCGGAAGCGCGCGAGCCATGGCGGGAAGACTACTAGGGTGAGCCGATGAGCGATCTTCCCGAGTGGGCGCGTCGCCTGGACCTCTCCCCGCACCCGGAAGGGGGCTGGTTCAAGGAAACCTGGCGCAGCGATCTGACGATCCCGCAGTCGGCGTTGCCTCCGGATTACGCCGGGGTCCGCAACGCGGGAACGGCGATCCTGTACCTGCTCATGCCGGGGCAGCAGTCCGCCTGGCACACCGTGCGCAGCGCCGAACTGTGGCTGTACCACTTCGGCGGGCCACTGCTGCTCGAGGTCGGTGCCCAGCAGGAATCGGCGACCACCCACCTCCTCGGCGCCGACCTCGACGCGGGCGAGATCCCGCAGTTCGTCGTGCCGCCCGGGCACTGGCAGCGCGCCCGCCCCCGCGGAGCCCAGCCCTGCCTGGTGAGCTGCGTGGTGGTCCCGGGCTTCGATTTCGCCGACTTCGCGCTCGGCGCCTCTACCGACTGAACAGCTCCACCGCGGCCGAGACCAGAGCCGCATTGCCGGCGGCGGCGGCACCGTCGGGCATCTGCAGCGTGTCCTCCAGGCCGATGCGCGTCTGCAGCCCCCGTACCCCGGCGTGTTGCAGCAGCGGCCAACAACTGGCGTCGAATCCGTGCAACAGTATCGGCGCCGGCGAGTTCGCTGCGGCGACGATGCCCAGCAGTTCGTCGGCCGTCGCCGTGTCGGCGTCCGACCCGAGTTCGATCATCACGCGCATGCAGTGCTGCGCGATGCCCGAGGCCGCCCAGGACTGCGCCGCCTCGGCGTGGAAGATGCCGACCTCCACGCCGAGCCCACGACCGAGCAGCAGTTCGGCGAGTTCCGGAGAACCGGGCTCATGCCAGTTCAGCGACGCGAAGTCCGGCAACACACTCCAGCTCTGCACTGCCCGCAGCCGTTGCCCGGGATCGGGCAGCGCCCAGAAGCCGGTCGTCACGCCGAGCGGCAGCCCCGGCAGCGCGTCCCGCACGGCGGCCACCGCGGCGTCGACCTCACCGGCGAGCAGCGAGTCGGCGCCCTCGGCGTCCTTGGGGTGCATGTGCACGGCCCTGGCGCCCGCCCGGTGCGCCGCCACCGCTTCGGCGGCCAGCTCCGCGGGGGTGACGGGCAGGTTCGGATGCTGGTCCGGCGTGCGGGCGCCGTTGATGCACGCCTTGAGGTAGATCTGCGAGCTGCGGCTCATGAGCACCATCTTGACGGTCATGGGCGTGGGTCGCCCGGTGCGCGGCCCGTGCCGCGTACATTCAGACGCGGACCGTTTTCACGTTCTCCAGGCGGGGTAGTAGAGAACCAGCGTCCCGCCCGGGCGTGACATCTGCATGCCGACAGGACACCTGATGCCTAACAGCTCAACCGACCAAGCGAACCAGACCGCTGAATCCGCCTGGCTGTCCACATCCGCGTCCCAGACCCGCGGCTCGGACAAGAAAGAAGTCCAATTCCACTACGACATCTCCAACGACTTCTTCAAGCTCTGGCAGGACCCGTCCCAGACCTACAGCTGCGCGTACTTCGAGCGCGACGACATGACCCTCGAGGAGGCTCAGCTCGCCAAGGTCGACCTGTCCCTCGGCAAGCTGGGCCTCGAACCCGGCATGACGCTGCTCGACATCGGCTGCGGCTGGGGGTCGACCATCCAGCGCGCTGTGGAGAAGTACGACGTCAACGTCATCGGCCTAACGCTGTCGGAGAACCAGAAGCAGCACATCGAGACCAACCGGTTCCCCAACATCGACACCAGCCGCAGCATGGAAGTCCGGCTGCAGCCGTGGGAGGAGTTCGACGGCAAGGTCGACCGGGTCGTGTCGATCGGCGCGTTCGAGCACTTCGGCTTCAACAAGTACGACGACTACTTCAAGAAGACCTTCAGCTGGATGCCCGACGACGGTGTGATGCTGCTACACACGATCATCATCCCCAGCGATGACGAGATCAAAGCCAAGAAGCTGCCGCTGACCATGTCGAAGGTGCGCTTCATCAAGTTCATCATGGACGAGATCTACCCCGGCGGTCGTCTGCCGCTGGCCGCTCAGGTCACCGACGCGGCGACTCGTAACGGCTACAACGTCACCCGCGAGCAGCACCTGCAGCCGCACTACGTCAAGACGCTCGACACCTGGGCCTCGAACCTCAAGGACAAGAAGGACGAGGCGATCGCGATCACCTCGGAGGAGATCTACGAGCGCTTCTACAAGTACCTGACCGGGTGCGCCGACCTGTTCCGCGACGGCTACACCGACGTCGTCCAATTCACCTGCGAGAAACCGTAAATGACGCCCGTGTAGTAATTTGGGTACGCGCGTAACCTGGATGCCCACACGGAACGAGAATCCGCTTTTTCGGATGGAGGTCGGTCGGGAATGGTCAAGAGCACGGTGAACCCGCCCGAGGCGGGCAAGAACATGGAGCCCCACTTCGACGAGGTTCAGGCGCACTACGACCTCTCCGACGACTTCTTCGGCCTCTTCCAGGATCCGTCCCGGACCTACAGTTGCGCCTATTACGAACGCGACGACATGACGCTGGCCGAGGCGCAGCTGGCCAAGATCGACCTCGCGTTGGGCAAGCTGGATCTGCGGCCGGGTATGACGCTGCTCGACATCGGTTGCGGTTGGGGCTCGGTGCTCCGCCGTGCGGTGGAGAAGTACGACGTCAACGTCATCGGCCTGACGTTGAGCCGCAACCAACACAAGTTCGCCCAGGAACTGCTCGACGGCCTCGACACGCAGCGGTCCCGGCGCATCCTGCTGCGCGGCTGGGAGCAGTTCGAGGAACCCGTCGACCGCATCGTCAGCATCGAAGCCATCGAGGCGTTCCCGCAGGAGCGTTACGCCCCGTTCTTCAAGATGTGCAGCAGCGTGCTGCCCAGCGGTGGCCGGATGCTGCTGCAGGCCATCCTCGGCCATCCGCTGAAGAAGTGGCCCGAATTGGGCATTCCGATCACGATGACCGACCTCAAGTTCATGCGGTTCATCGCCAAGGAGATCTTCCCCGGCGGCTCGGTTCCCGGCGAAGACAACATCGTCGAACTGTCCGCCGATGCCGGGTTCACGCTGGAGCACAAGCAGTACCTGAACAAGGACTATGTGCGCACCCTCGACACCTGGGCCGAGGCGCTGGAGGCCCATCACGACGAGTCCGTCGCGGCCACGTCCGAAGAGGTCTACCAGCGGTACATGAAGTACCTGACCGGATGCAGCGACTTCTTCAACCGTGGCATCAGCGAACTGGGTCAGTTCACTCTCGTCAAAGCCTGACCCCGCTGCCGGCGCAACTGCATTCCGGCGGCAGAAGGTCGGGAAACGCCCTGTTCAGTTGCAGTTTCGGCGTCGCTAAGGGCGGCCGAACACCAGCGACACGTTGTGGCCGCCAAACCCGAACGAGTTGTTGATCGCGTACTGGTAGTTGCCGGGCCGCGGGCTGCCTGCCACCACATCGAGGTGGATGTCCGGGGCCAGGTTCTTCAGATTGCGCGTCGCCGGCACCACGCCGTCGCGCAGGGCCAACAGCGTCAGAACCGACTCGACCGCACCCACCGCCCCCACCGAATGCCCGAGCGCCCCCTTCGGCGCGTACACCGCAGGTGAGTGGCTGCCCAGTGCGTTGTTGATCGCCACCGCTTCGGCGACGTCGCCCACCGTGGTTCCGGTCGCGTGCGCGTTGACGTGGTCGATGTCGATCGGTGACAGGCCGGCGAGCTCGATCGCCCGGGCCATCGCGTGGCCCGCCCGCTCGCCGTTGGGATCGGGGGCCACCATGTGGTAACCGTCCGAGGTGACGCTGGCCCCCATCAACCGGCCCACGATCCGGGCACCCCGAGCCCTCGCGTGCTCCTCGGTCTCGATCACCAGCAGCGCGCCGCCCTCCCCGAACACGAAGCCGTCGCGGTCCTTGTCGAAGGGCCGGCAGGCGCCCTGGGGGTCGTCGTTGTTGGTCGACATCACGATGCGCATCTTGGCGAACGCGGCGATCGGCACCGCTTCGATGCGGGACTCCACTCCCCCGCAGATCGCGATGTCGGCGTCGCCGAAGATGATCTGCCGCCACGCCTGGGCCACCCCCTCGGAGCCCGACGCGCATGCCGACACCGGGGTCACCATCCCGGCGCGGGCATGGTGATCCACCGCGACCGCGGTGGACGGCGCGCTGGGCACGTATTGCTGCACCGCGTTCGGTGCGACGGCGCCATATCCGCGTTGGCGCAGGTCGTCGTACGCGAAGATCATCATCTCGATGCCGCCCATCCCGGTGCCGATCGACACGGCCAACCGGCGCGGATCCACCTCGGGCGAACCGGCGTTCTCCCACACCCGCCGGCCGAGCACCAGGGCCATCCGCTGGATGTACGAGTGGTTCGCGACCTCCTCGGGGGTCAGCTCCTCGTCGAAGGTCTCCAGCAGGTGCCCCCCGATGCGGACCGGCAGGTCGAACTCTTCGACGAACGAGTCCGGCAGGTACCGGATACCGCTGCGCCCGTCCAGTAGCGCCCGCCACGTCGACTCCACGTCCGTGCCCAGAGCCGTCGTCATGGCGATGCCGGTCACCACCACGTCCGGGAACTTAGCCATGGTCCCCCCATGCTGCCGATACTGTCGCCGGTAATGCGTGTAGTCGACATGTACCCCACGAGTAGCGGGTCCCGCTACGGGTATCCGCAACCATATGGCAGAACAGAAGTTCACCACCGGTGACAAGGTGACCTGGCAGAGCCACGGCAGCACGGCCGAGGGCACCGTCGAGGAGAAGATCACCTCCGACGCCGAGGCTGCCGGGCGCACGGTGCGGGCATCGCCGGACGAACCCCAATACCGGGTGCGCAGCGACAAGAGCGGCAACGACGCCGTGCACAAGCCCGACGCTCTGAAGAAGAAGTCGTGACGATCAGCTCTCGATCGACGACAGGTTGAACCCGGCCCCGGTCGGATCCGTCACCGCGGCCAGCCTGCCGTACGGGGTGTCCTCGGCGGCCCGCACGACACTCCCGCCGTTGTCCACGATGAGCTGCACGGTCTTGTCGACGTCGTCGGCGCCGAGGAAGAAGGACCAGCTCGACGGCGCCTCGCCCGGGATGCCGCTGCCGTCCATCACGCCGAGCAGCGCCGCACCGTCGAACAGGGCTGTGCTGTAGCGGAACTCATCGGAGTCGGACACGGTGTCGATGTCCCAGCCGAAAACCGTGCGGTAGAAGTCGAGAGCTCCCCGGTAGTCACTGGCGGTGAGCTGGTGGTAGACCGGTGCGCCGGGCTGGTCGACGAGTTCGTAGCCGTGGTGGCCGGTCGGCTGCCAGAGCCCGAAGAATGCGCCGGCCGGGTCGGTGATCATCCCCATCCAGCCCTTGCCGGGAACCTCCATCGGCGCCACGCACGAGGTGCCACCGGCCGCAATGGCCTTGTCGACAGTGGTCTGGATGTCGGCGGTGTGCAGGTAGGTGGTCCAGGCGTCGGGGGCGTGCCACTGCGGGTCGTTGACCATCAATCCGGCCACCGGTCGGCCGTCCAGGAGTGCGGTGACGTAGCTGCCGTACTCCGGGCCGGCGGTGTCGAAGGTCCAGCCGAAAACCCTGCCGTAGAAGTCCTTTGCGCGGTCGAGGTCGGAGGTGGCCAGGTCGATCCAGATGGGGGCGCCCAGCGGGACGGAGGTACGGACGGGCATCGAACTCTCCTGTTCAGTGGTCCAGGGTGGTGTGTCATCGATGCAGACCGACGGACCGGCGGAAACTCATCGCGCCCCGGTGCTACGAGGCGAGCCCCAGCACCCGCAACGCGTTCTGCTTGTAGATCAGCGGCACCACCGCCGGGTCGATGTCGAGAGTGTCGAAGTCGCGGCGCCAGCGTTCGAGCTGGATGTACGGATAGTCGGTGCCGAACAGCACCTTGGTGCGCAATTGGCGTCCCATCGCTCGGACCAGTTGGGGCGGAAAGTACTTCGGCGACCACCCCGACAGATCGATGTAGAAGTTGGCCTTGTGCGTGGCGATCGAGATCTGCGCATCCACCCACGGCACGGCCGGGTGGGCCATCACGATCGTCAGCTCCGGGAAGTCGGCGGCGACGTCGTCGAGGAGCATGGGATCGCTGTAGCGCAACTTGATGCCGTGGCCACCGGGCAGCCCGGCGCCCATACCGGTCTGCCCGGTGTGGAACAACGCGGGCACACCGGCCTCGGCGATCGCATGGTAGATCGGGTAGTGGGCGCGGTCATTGGGCTCGAACGCCTGCATGCTCGGATGGAATTTGAAGCCCTTGACGCCGTGATTGCGCACCAGGTCGTGGACACGGTGCACGGCGTGACGGCCCTGCCACGGATCGACGGAGCCGAACGGGATCAACACGTCGTTGTTGCGGGCGGCGCCGGCCACCAGGTCCTCGATCGAGTTCGGCGCGTGCCGCATGCCGTGGCGGGCGTCGATGGTGAACACCACCGCGGCGGTGTTGTGCTGTCGGTACTGCTCGGCGACGGCGTCCACGCCGGCCGCGACGCCTTCCAAGGCGGAGGGCATTTTGAAGTACTTGCCGGTCGCCTCGACCAGCACGTCGTCATAGGCGCGGTGGCCGTGGCTGTCGACCTCGACGTGGGTGTGGATGTCGATCGCCGCGACCGCGTCGAAATCGATTCCGTACTCGTACTTTTCACTCGACACTGCGCCGAGCGTACGGTTTCTGAGCGATTTCCGCCGCCGATATCCGTCAGAAACACCTACGCTCGCCCGAGCAGGCCAGGGTTTGGCGGCAGGCGTACCCCGGCGCGCCGTGATCTCGGGGGTTTACGCCGGGGCGTAGCCCAGCGCGGCCTTGACCTCGAGGAACTCGTCGAATGCGAACGGGCCCCACTCCCGGCCGTTGCCGCTGCGCTTGTAGCCGCCGAACGGCGCGGCCATGTCGAAGCCGTGGTTGATCGCCACCGACCCGGCCCGGATGCGGCGCGCCACCGCGCGCGCCTTCTCCAGGTCGGCGCCCGAGACGTAGCCGGCCAGACCGTATTCGGTGTCGTTGCCGATCTCGACGGCCTGGTCGATGTCGTCGTAGCCGAGGATGCACAGCACCGGGCCGAAGATCTCCTCACGGGCGATCGTCATGTCGTTGGTGACATTGGCGAACACCGTCGGCTTGACGTAGTAGCCCTTGTCGAGGCCGTCGGGCCGGCCGGTGCCGCCGACGACGAGCGTGGCGCCCTCGTCGATGCCCTTCTGGATCAGGCCCTGGATCTTGTCGAACTGCGCCTTCGACGCGACCGGCCCGATCGCGGACTTGTCGGACCGATCGCCGACCTTGACCGCCGACGCGGTCTCGCGGGCCACCGCGATCGCCTCGTCCATCCGCGAATTCGGCACCAGCATCCGCGACGGCGCATTACAGCTCTGCCCGCTGTTCACCATCATCACCGACGTGCCCGCGGCCACGCTCTTGGCGAAGTCCTCGTCGTCGAGCACGATGTTCGGGCTCTTGCCGCCGAGCTCCTGGGTGACCCGCTTGACGGTCGGGGCCGCGTTGCGCGCCACCTCGACGCCGGCGCGCGTCGAGCCGGTGAACGAGACCATGTCGATGTCGGGATGGCTGGAGATCGCGGCCCCGACACCGGGCCCGTCACCGTAGACGAGGTTGTACACCCCGGCGGGAACCCCTGCGGCGTCCAGGATTTCGGTGAAGATCTGCGCCGAATACGGCGCGATCTCTGACGGCTTGAGCACCATCGTGTTGCCGGTCGCCAGCGCCGGGAACACCTTGCAGGCGATCTGGTTGATCGGCCAGTTCCACGGCGTGATCAGCCCGCACACCCCGATCGGTTCCTTGACCACCAGCGTGCTGCCGTGCTGCTCCTCGAACTCGAAGTTCTTCAGCGCATCGATCGCGGTCGCCAGGTGCCCCACCCCGAGGTTGACCTGCGGGCCTGATGCCAGCCCCGCCGGTGCGCCCATCTCCTCGGTGACGGCCTCAGCCAGATCACCGGCCCGCTTCTGATATTCGGCCATGATCGCGCCGAGCAGGTCGAGGCGCTCTTCGCGGGTGGTCTGCGACCAGGTGCCGAACGCGCGCCGCGCCGCGGTGACCGCGAGGTCGACGTCGGCCGACGACCCCAGTGCGATCCTGCCGGAGATCTCCTCGGTGGTCGGGTTGTCCACCTCCAGCGCGTTGGGCCGGACCGGGTCGACCCACTGGCCGTCGATGTAGTGCTTCAGATATTCACGCATGGTGCCATCCTTACTCAAAGGTTCGCCGATCCCTAGGCCTACTGGGTGCCTTCTGCATACCAGGTGCGGAACCGGTCGTACTTCGGCATCTCCTCGGAATTGGCCTTCGGGTCGATGCAGACGTGCACGACCGCGGTCTTGCCGCTGGCGTAGGCCCGCTGGATGGCCGGACCGATCTCGTCGTCCTTCTCGACATACTCGCCGTGGCAGCCGAAGCCCTCGGCGATCTTGTCCATCCGGACGTCCTTGCTCCAGTGCACACCGGGCTGCGGCGACGGCTGCTCGAAAGTCCGCTTGTAGACCCCCACTTCGAGGCCCCACTGGTGGTCCACGCCGACCACGCAGACCAGCGGCAGGTTCTCCCGCGCCGCGGTCTCCAGCTCCGCGATGTGGAACAGGAACGCCGAATCGCTGGTGAGCAGCATGACCGGGCGGTTGCGACCTTCGGCGACCGACGCGCCGACGGCGTACGGCAGCCCGGTGCCGAGGTGGCCGAAGTTCTGGTTCCAGATCACGTCGCGGGGTTTGGTCTGCGAGTAGGTCCACTGGAAGATCACCGTGGCGCCGCCGTCGCGGACCATGATTCCGTCCTCGGCGTACTCATCGAAGGCTTTGGTCGCCTCGACGACGAAGCGGGCCGGATGCACCGGGGTGCGGCCGCTCGGGGCTTCGTCGGCCACCCGGGCCAGCTCGGCGGCATCGGCCTTGACCAGGGCATCCAGATTCGCCGAGGCGCTGCGCGGGTTGTCGCGCAGCGCCTCGACCAGCTGCGGCACCACCCCCCGCAGATCGCCGACCAGCGGCACGTCGAAGGATCGGTTCACGCCGATCGCGGTCGGATCCTGCTCGACGTACACCCACTTGCGGTGCGCGTCGTTGCCGGCCCAGTGCTGGGTCCGGCCGTAGTGCATGGGCTCACCGAGTTCGGTGCCCAGCGCCACGCACAGGTCGGACTCCTCGACGGCCTGATTGGCGGCCGGGGAGAACAGGTACGGGAAGGTACGGTCCTGCAACCCCGGGATGAACGAGGTGCCGCCCGAGGTCTGGATCACCGGGCAGGCCATCAGCTCGGCCAGCTCCTTGACCTGCTGCTGGGTCCGAGACGTGTGAACGCCATGTCCCACCAACAGGATCGGACTGTCGGCCTGGCGGATCAACTCGACCGCCCGGGCCACCTCGGGTGCGCCGGCGCCCTGGTTCACCAGCCGGTACCCCGACGGCGGCGGCGCCTCCCCCACGTTGAGCTCTTCGAGGATGACGTGCGAGGGGAACTCGATGTAGGCGGGGCCGGGGGTGCCCGACATCGCGCGCCGAATCGCCTCGTGCACAATCTCGTCGGTCTGGTCGGCGTACTCGATCGAGCTGCTGTACTTCACCGACGGCGCGAAAAGCCCTTCCTGCTGGACGAACTGGATCCGCCCGCGACGCACCCGGCGCTCGGTGATGCGGGCGCGCTGGCCGCCGAGGAAGATCACCGGCGAGTTCTCCACCAGCGCGCACATCATCGCGCCGGCGATGTTGGCCACGCCCGGTCCGAGAGTGCCGATGCACAGACCGGGCTTGCCGGTCATCCGGGAGGCGGCCTCGGCCATGAAGCCCGCGCTGAGCTCGTGGTGCGGCGCGACGACCGACCATCCGCGGGCGTCGGCCTCGGTGAACATGTGCACGAAGTTGGGGTCGGGGATGCCGAACAGCGTGTTGACGCCCTCGGCCTCGAACAGGTCGAGAATGCGCTTGTACACGGGTACACCCATGGTCAAATCCCTTTCGAATATCTTTGCGAGAGTCGTTTCCGTTGTGCTGCAGCCGAACCGAACAACGAGCGGTTCAGCGTGGCGCGTTTGAGATAGACGTGGATGCCGCTCTCCCACGTGTAGCCGATGCCGCCGTGTAGCTGCATGGCCTTGCCGGCCACGTCGACGGCGGCCGAGCAGGCGTAGGATTTCGCCATCGCGGCGGCCACTGCGGCGTCGCCGCCGTCGGCGACGATCCGGACCGCGTCGGAGACGAGCCGACGCGATACCTCGATGGCGACCAGCATGTCGGCGCAGGCGTGTTTGACGGCCTGGAAGGATCCGATGGGGCGCCCGAACTGGTGCCGCATCTTCACGTATTCGACAGTGGCCGTGAGCATGTGCTCGGCCAGACCCAGGCTGTCGCAGGCGAGCGCCACCTCGGCGCGATGCCGCACGGTCTCCGGAGCGCCGGTCAGCGGGAGCAGTTCGGTGATCTCAGCCGCGTCGGCGCTGACGGTTGCCAATTGCCGGGTGCTGTCGACCACCGGTTGGGAAACCACGGTCATCTGTGCCGGGTCCACCGCCGCCACGGCGCCGCCGACGAGGACCAGAATCTGGTCGGCGCCGACAGCGTCGGGGACGAAGCCGGCGTGTCCGGTCAGCCGGCCGCCGTCGACGGCGAATCCCTCCGTCACGACGGCCAGCCGCCCGGGCCCGGATGCGACGGCGCCGAGCAGCTCGTCGCGAATACCGCTGGGCGGCAGTTCGTTCAACACTCCGACAGCCAGAACTGCGCTGCCCAGGAAGGCGTTCGCTCCGGCGGCACGCCCGATCTGGTCGAGGATCACCGCCGTCTCGACGAACGTCGCCCCGGATCCGCCGAGGGAGTCCGGGATTTCCAGGCCGGGCCAGCCCGCGTCCACCAGCACCGGCCAGTCCACGGCACGGTCCTTGGCGAGCACATCGCCGGCGACCGAACGCAGCTCGTCGTGGAACTCGGAGAACTCCGTCATCCGACGCTCGGTTCCCGCGGCAGGCCCAGCCCGCGTTCGGCGATGATGGTGCGCTGGACCTCGCTGGCACCGCCGGGGATCGTCCACTCCCAGGAGCCCACGAAATCCAGTACCCAGGAGCCGGATTCCCATCCGCTCGACATCGGCTTGGCCAGCTCGGTGTGAGCGTCCAGGCCGCCGATCTCGGCGCCGAAATCGGTCAGCCGCTGCAACAGTTCGCTGTAATACAGCTTGACGATCGACGCGTCCGCCGGTCCGGCCGCACCGTGTTCGACGATCTGCCGGCACAGCCCACGCAGTCCGGTGATCTCGGTCTCGAACCCGGCCAATCGGTCGGCGACGATCGGGTCGTGCAGCGGCGCGGACTCCACCAGCCGGCGGAATCCGGCCGTGCCGAGCCGCTCCGCGAGTTCGAGCATGGTCATCCCCCGCTCGGCGCCCAGCGTCGCTTGCGCCACCTGCCAGCCGTTGTTCTCCGCGCCGATCAGGTTGGCGGCCGGAATCTTCACCTCGTCGAGGAAGATCTCGCAGAAGTGCGAGTCACCGATGGCGTTGCGGATCGGGCGCACCTGCACGCCCGGGGTGGTCATGTCCAGCAGAAAGTACGAAATGCCCGCGCTTTTCCGAGCACCGGGGCGCTTCGGCGCATCCGGGTCGGTGCGGGCCAGCAACAGACACCAGTCGGCATGCATCCCGCCGCTGGCCCACAGTTTCTGTCCGCTGACCACGTAATAGTCCTCGCCGTCGGCGCCGCACCGGCGGGCGGTGGTGCGCAGCGCGGCCAGATCCGAACCCGCCTCGGGTTCGGAGAAGCCCTGCACCCAGATCTCGCCGTCGAGGATCGCCGGCAGGTGCCGCCGGCGCTGCTCGTCGGTGCCCGCGACCAGCAGGGTGGACGCGGCGTGGTGGATCCCGACGAACGCCAACACGAGCCGGGGCGCATCGTGGGCGGCCAGCTCCTGGTACAGCACCACCTGCCGGTCGACCGAGAGGCCACCACCCCATTCGGCCGGCCAGTGCGGCACGGCGTATCCGGCGCTGTGCAGTTCGGCGAACCACGCCTTCTGGAAGCGGACGAACTCGTCGTCGCTCACCCGGGTCTGGTTGGCCCGCCAGTCGGCCGGGATGTGGTCGCGGCACCAGGCCCGGACCTCGGCGCGAAACTCGTCGAGCACGGTCATGCGAACAGTCCCGTCAGGCCGCGGCGTCCGGCACGCCGGGTGAGGTGGTCTCGCGTGGCGGACAGTCCGAACGGCAGCCGGCGCAGCGGTTGGCTGTGGCGCGACAGCCATGACAGGGTCGTCTCGTCGCAGAAGCCGGCCGCGCCGTGCAACTGGTGGCACACCCGGAACACCACCTCGGCGGCTTCGATGGCGGCCATCCGCAGTGCGAGCGCGTCGTCGACGGCGTGCGACTGGTCGGAGGCGATGCTCCACACCGCGTGCTTGGCCAGGATGTCCACCCCGCTGCGCTCGACTTCGGCGTCGGTGAGCTGGAACTGCACCCCCTGAAACGAGGCCAGTGTCTGGCCGAACTGTTGACGCAGGCTCACGTGCGCGACGGTCAGCGCCACCGCGCGGTCGAGCATGCCCAGCAAGCTCCAGCACGGCAGCACCAGTGCCAGAGCGACGTCCGCGGCGCCGGCATTGTCGACGGGAGAGAGCTCCAGCTCCGTGACGAATGCCGGCCCGGTACCGCGGCGCCCGGCGATCAGCGACCGGTTGCCGTCGAGATCGACTGCGGCCCAACGCAGATCCAGACCGGCGATCGCGGCGGCCGGGCGGGCGCCGCCGGCCACGACCAGGCCGTCGACATCAAGGTCCGCGGGTGCGGCCAACCGCTCGGCGAGCGGGTACGGCAGCGCCCAGTAACCGGCACTGCGGCACAGGGCGGCAGCGGCTTCCAGCCCGTCGGCGTCGGCGCGCGGGTCCAGATCCCACGCGCCGAGGCCGTCCAGGACGGGACCGACCAGTGCTGCACGGGTGTCGGGCGCGGCCTCGGCCTGTTCGACCAGCCGGTCTCCGCCGGCGTTCTCGAAAGCGTGCCGGGCCTGCCTGCCGTATTCCAGCGCGTCGTCGCTGAGATCCAGGATCATTTCCCAGCCCCTGCTGAGAGCATTGCGCGGGACAGCAGAATACGTTGCATCTCAATGCTCCCCGAGGACACCGTGGACGCCTGCGAGTAGCGCCAGTGGTCGTCGACCTCACCGAGGAACCACGCCGCGCGGTGGTCGTTATGGCACACCTGCGCCGCGATGTCCATCAACACCTCCGCGCTGTCCTGGTCCAGTGTGGTGACCGCGATGCGGTAGGCCGACGCGTCGCCGGGGGTGATGCGACCGCTGCTCTGCAGCGCGACCACCCGGTAGGCGAGCAGCCGGGCGCGGCGACAGTGGGTCAGCATCCGGATCCAGCGGCCCCGCAGCTCGGCGGGCAGCGACTCCCACCGGTCCCCCAGCACCGCCGGTGCTGCCGCCAAAAGCCGTTCGCAGCGGGCGTATCTCGCAATGCCGACGCGTTCGAACGCCATCACGTCCTGCACGATCGACCAGCCCGCGCCGACGGTGCCGAGCACGTCGGCCTCGGTGACCCTCAGGTCGTCGAAGAACACCTCGTTCAGGTGGTGCGGGCCCAGCATGGTGCGGATCGGGCGCACCGTGATCGCCGGATCGTCCATCGGCACAAGGAAGATCGTCAGACCCTGCTGCTTCTTCCGGGTCGTGCCCTCCCCCACCTTCGAGGTGCGCGCGAGCAGGAAACACCACTGCGCCATCGTCGCGTACGACGTCCAGATCTTCTGACCGCTGACCAGCCATCCGTCGCCGTCCTCGGCCGGGCGAGCGTAGGTGCGCAGCGACGCCAGATCCGAACCCGCCTCGGGCTCGGAGAAGCCCTGGCACCAGATCACCTCACCCGCGGCGATGGGCGGGAGGTGTTGACGCTGCTGTTCTTCGGTGCCGTGGCGCATGATGATCGGGCCGACCCAGTTGACCCCCATGTACTGCGCGCCGCGCGGTTCGTGGTGGGCCCACATCTCCTCGCGCACCACCGTCTGCTCCCACACCGACGCGCCACTGCCGCCGAACTGCTCGGGCCAGGCCAGGCACAACAGGTTGCGTTCGGCCAGAGTGCGGCAGAACGCCTGCGCGGTCTCCAGGTCGGCCGGGTCATCGGTGAACGCACCGAGGAAGTGCTCGGGCACATGCTCGTTCACCAGATCGCGGAGCTCGCGGCGCAGGTCCGCGGCGCGCTTGCCCATGTCGAAGTCCATCGGTTGCTCCTATTCCGCGCCGAGGCCGAGTTCGTCGAGCACCGCCGTGGTGTCCGCGCCGAGTTCCGGGGCCGGCCCTCGCACCCGGCCCGGCGTGCGGGAGAACCAGGTCGGCACGCCGGGGAACCTGACCGGGCCGTGCGGGGTGTGCACGGTCTCGAACAGGCCCACCGCGTTCAGGTGCGGGTCGTCGAACAACGCGTCGGGGGTGTTCAGCGGCGCTGCGGGAATCTCCAGTTCCCGGAACAGGTCCAGCCATTCGGCGGTGGTCCGCTCGGCCAGCGTCTCGGCGACGAGCCCGTACACCGCATCGATCTGGTGAGCGCGGGCTTCCAGCGTGGCGTAGGTCTGCGAGGACCAGGCCGGTTGCACCGCGTCGATGAATGCGTTCCAGTGCTTGTCGTTGTAGATCAGCGCGGCGATGTAGCCGTCCTTGGTGCGGTAGGGACGGCGGTTCGGAGCGACGGTCCTCGGATACACGGCCGGCCCGAGCGGGGGGTCGAAAATGGCGCCGTTGGCATGTTCGACCAGCATGAACGAGGCCATCGTCTCGAACATGGCGACCTCGACCTCCTGGCCCTCCCCGGTCCGCTCCCGATGGAACAGCGCCATCGTGGTCGCGTAGAGGGCCGTCAGGCCGGCCACCTTGTCGGCGATGATGGTGCCGACGTAGTCGGCCTCACCGGTGAGTTGCCGCTGCACAGCCGGGATTCCGCACTCCGCCTGGATGGTGTCGTCGTAGGCGGGGCGGTCCCGCTCCGGCCCGCGCCGCCCGTACCCGTAGCAGTTGGTGTAGACGATCGACGGGTTGATCGCGGCGACGTCGTCGTAGCCGAGGCCCAGTTTGGCGATCGCCTTCGACCGCATCGAGTGGATGAACACGTCGGCGCGTCCCACCAGCGCCCGCATCGCGACCTTGCCCTCCTCGGAGCGCAGATCCAGCACCACACTGCGCTTGCCGCGGTTGACGTTGACGAACACCCCGCTCATGCCCGAGACAGGACCGACCGAGATGAAGCGGGTGTTGTCGCCCTCGGGCGGTTCGACCTTGATCACGTCGGCGCCCATGTCGGCCATGATCTGGGTGCAGTAGGGGCCCATCACCATCGCGGTGAGATCGACGACGCGGATGCCCGCCAGCGGTCCGTTCTCAGCCATCGAGCGGCCTTTGTAGTCTGCTCTTCGCGCAAGCGCTCATCGCCGTGATCCGCTCTGGCTGGCCATCGCGAAGCTGTACCGGATGTGGTCGCTGTGGCCGTCCGGAACCACCGGGAACGTAAGCGGCGCCGACCGGTCCCGGATCGCATCGAGGTTCTCGGCGACGTCGGCAATGGTCCACGACGGCCGGTACACGCCAACGGATTCGGTGACGGCCGCGGTGGCGACGCGGCCGGCCAGCGCGATGAACATCTCCCCGGTGACCGAACAGCTTTCGTGGGCCAGGTAGCCGACGACGGGCGCGACGAGTTCCGGCCCCATCGGGGGGTACGCCGAGGTGTCGATGCCGGCGGCCATCCGGGTCACCGCGGCGGGCACGATGACATTGCTGGTCACGTTGTGGGCCGCTCCCTCCATCGCTGCGACGTTGGACAGCCCGATCACGCCCGCCTTGGCCACGGCATAATTCGCGACCTCGTGGTTGCCGTAGAGCCCACCGATCGACGACGTCAGCACGATGCGGCCGTAGCCGGCGTCGCACATCGCCGGGAACGCGGGACGCACCACGTGAAAGGCGCCGCGCAGGTGCACGTCGAGCACGGCTTCGAAGTCGTCGTAGGTCATCTCCGCCAGCGGTGCACGACGCACGATGCCGGCGTTGTGAACCAGGATGTCGACGCCGCCGAAGCGCTCCTGCGCCGTAGCGATGATGGCCTGTCCCCCGTCCGGGGTGGCGACACTGCCGGTGCTGGCGACGGCTTCGCCCCCGGCGGAGGCGATCTCGTCCACGACGGCCTGGGCCGGACCGGTGTCGGTGCCCTCACCGTCGAGGGCACCGCCGGGATCGTTGACCACCACCTTGGCGCCGCGGGTCGCCAGCATCAGCGCATACGCGCGCCCCAGCCCGCGGCCGGCACCGGTGACCACGGCGACACGGCCGTCGAACCGCAGGTCAGCCACGGAGCTCGAGACCTTCGAGGGCGCCCGTCGCCCGCCAATCGGCGATCAGGTCGCCGAACGCATAGAAACCCGGCGAGTAGAAGTCGCCGAGGAACGCGCCGTTGTTCTCCGCGCCGCCGCGGCCCTCGTTGTTGTAATAGCCTGGCGTGCAGGATAATTCGAATGCCGAGTTGTCGATGGCCAGCTCCCGGACGGTCGCCACCCAGGTGTCCTGGCCCTCCTGGGAGGGCTCGACGGTCGTCGCACCACGGCCCTGCGCCTCGGCGATGATGTAGGCGATGTGTTCGGCCTGCTGCTCGAACATCGCCGTGGTGTTCGCCGATACGCCGCCCTGGATGAAGCCCATGAAGAACTGATTCGGGAAACCGCGGCTCGTCATCCCGTGCAGCGTCTTGTAGCTGTCGTGCCAATGGTCGAAGAGGGAGAGCCCGTCCCGGCCCACGATGCGGTCGACCGCGTACCGGCGGCTGATCTCGGTCGAGATCTCGAAGCCGCTGGCGAAGATGACGCAGTCGACCTCGTACTCGACACCGTTGGCGACGATCCCCTTCTCGGTCAGCCTCTCCACGCCTTTCGATTCCGACACATCCACCAACGTCACGTTGGGCCTGTTGAAGGTGGACAGATACTGCTCGCTCGAACACGGCCGCTTGCACATGAACCGGTAGTACGGCTTGAGGGCTTCTGCCGTGGCGGGGTCCTCGACGAGGGCTGCGACGCGGCGCCGCAGCCGCTCCATGATCTTGTAGTCCTCCTCCTCGCGGAACGCCATGATCTGTTCGATCGTCACCGCGGTGGGGTCAGGGCTGCTCGCGATGCGCGCGGTCAGATTGCGGCCGAGTTCGGTCCAGAAGTCGCACACCAGGTCGGGCTCGCCGAACACGACCCCGACGAACGGCGACCAGTTGTGGAAGTTCCGTTTGCGCTCCTCCTGCCAGCCCGGCTGCAGCGAGGCCGCCCACGCCGGATCGGTAGGGGTGTTGACCCGCTCGTCCACCGACGACGGTGTCCGCTGAAAAACGAACAGCCGCTCGGCATCCCGGCCGAGATGGGGTACCAGCTGGACTCCGGTCGCGCCGGTGCCGACCAGTGCGACGCGCTTGTCGGCCAGCTTGTGCAGGCCGCCGTCGGCGTCACCGCCGGTGTAGTCGTAATCCCAGCGGGCGGAGTGGAACACGTGCCCGCCGGCGTTCCGGTAGTCCTTGATGCCGGGGATGCCGGGCAGCTTCGGGCGGTTGTAGGAGCCCTGCGCCATGACCACGAACCGGGCCCGGATGTCGTCGCCGCGGTCGGTGCTGATCCGCCAGCGCTGCAGTTCGTCGTCCCACACCAGTTCGCGCACCTGGGTGGAGAACAGCGCCCCGTCGTAGAGTCCGAAGTGCTTTCCGATGTTGCGGCAGTGCCCGAAGATCTCGGCCCCGTCGGCGAACTTCTTGCTCGGCATGAAGCCGAGTTCCTCGAGCAGCGGGATGTAGCAGTACGCGTCGTTGTCGCACTGGATGCCGGGGAAGCGGTTCCAGTACCACACGCCGCCGAAGTCACCGGCCATCTCGACAACGCGGATTCCGGTCACCCCGGCTTTTCGCAGGTACGCCCCGGCGAGCAACCCGGAGAACCCGCCGCCGAGGATCACGACCTCGACGTCCTCGGCGACCGGGTCACGCTCGACCACCGTCGTGTAGGGGTCCACCTCGTAGAACTCGGCGAGATCGCCTTCGAGTTCCAGGTATTGCGAGGCGCCCTCGGGGCGCAGCCGCTTGGCCCGCTCCTGAGCGTACTTCTCCCTCAGTGCCGGGATGTCGATGTCGGTCGGTGTGGCGGTCGGCCCGCAGGTCTGCACAGTTCCTCCTTCTGACGCCGGAATCGCTAGATCTCGCGGGGTTCGCCCGTTCCCATGTACTTGGACAGTTGGTGGTGCAGGTTGACGGTGCTGCGTTCGCGGTACGGGTTGGGTAACGTGCCGGGGAAACCGGCCGACTTCATGCCCTGCTGCACCGCCGCCATGTTGGAGAAGTCCTGCGGCAACACCGACAGCCAGTTCGGTGAGTCCTTCGGCGTGTACGCCCATTCCGTCTCGGGTTCTTCGCCTTTCGGGTACAGCTCGAACACCGCCACCTCGAAAATGCACTTGTTCGGGTCATAGCTCGGATCGGGGCGGGCCGAATAGCACAGCGCGCTCGTCAGGCCCTGCCCGACCTGGAAGTTCGGGAAAACCTGCCACGCCGTGCCGCTCTGGCCGAGGATGTCCGGCGGGATCGTCGGCCAGATGACGCCGCGGGCCTCGTCGTCGCGCCGCGCTGAGGCCAGCCAGTGTTGCAGCACCTGGTCGGCGGGGGTGCCTTCGGGCAGTTCGTCGACCAGCCGCTTGGCGGCGTTGACCAGTGTCTGCGTGGTGGTCGCGTTGGTCTCTTCCATGGTGTAGACCTGCATCTCGGCGGTCGAGATGCGCGGATCACCGGTGCCGAGACGGATCTTGGACTTGGTCTCGTCCATGCCCTTAGGTGCGTCGTAGCCGATGTTGCTGTGCTTGCCCTGGGCTTTGGCCCAGCCCTTGAATTCGCCGAACCTGTTGAACTCCGGGTGGGTGGTGAACACGTGGTAGGTCTCGTTGAAGGCCTCCATCGCGACCTTCCAGTTGCAGTCGAAGTACAGCCATTTGCGCCACTTGTAGCGCATGTTCTCCAGACCGAACGGTTCGAGGATCTTCGACGCCGGGAACAGGTAGTCGGCCAGCGGCTCGCAGTCGGGGTCCATGTTGATGAACAGCCAGCCGCCCCAGGTGTCCACCTGCACCGGCGCCAGGTGGGTGTTGCGCGGGGTGAGCACACCCTTCCAGTCGTCCTGTTCCCGGATGTGCGTGCACGTGCCGTCCAAACCGTATGTCCAGCCGTGGAATCCGCAGACGAACGACTTGCGGGCACGGCCGACCGCGTTCTTCGCGCCGTCCGGTGTGTCGACGAGCCGTCGTCCGCGGTGCATACAGACGTTGTGGTGGGCGGCAAAGGTGGTCTCACCGGTGCGAACCACGATGATCGAGTCGTCGAGGATGTCGTAGGTCAGGTAGCTGCCGACTTCGGGGATCTCTTCGACGCGGCCCACCTGCTGCCACACCTTGCGCCACAGCTTGTCGCGTTCGGCGCGCGCATATTCCTCGGAGATGTAGGCCTCGACCGGGATGGTGGTCGGCTCCGACAGGTCCTCGGCGATCTGGCCGGTCGAGTCGTCCGGATCGCCGTCGACCTCGGTCGCGGCGTCGAGATCGGATTCGGTGTGGGTCATGCTCTTCCTTTCAGGGCCGGCTGATGGCTTGTCGGAAGGATTCGTCCTTGAGGAACAGCGACGTGTTGTCGGCACCGAGGTGGCTCCACTTGAGGTTCAGCCCGCCGTCGACGAGCAGCGTCTGCCCGGTGATGTAGCTCGACAGGTCGGACAGCAGAAACAGGATCGCGCCGGCCTGCTCCTCCGGGGTGCCGCGGCGCCCCATCGCGATCGCGGTGCGGTCGCGTTCGGGATCCTCGTCGACGTACATGCGCGACGCCGCTGTCTCGGTGACCCCGGGCGCCACCGCGTTCACGCGGATGCCATCGAGCGCGAGCTCGACGGCCATGGTCCGGGTCATCGCGACGATCGCCGCTTTGGCCGTTCCATAGGCGATGTGAAACGGCGCGGTGTTCATGCCGCTGATCGACGACACGGACACGATCGACCCCGGATTGCCCTGGCCGCGCAACTCGCTACTGATGGCCTGACTCATGAAGAACGTGGTCTCGAGGTTCGCGGCGAACAGGGCGCGCCAGTCGTCACGGCTGACGCGGGTCGACGGCATCCACGTCGACGGTGCCGCACCGCCGGCGATGTTCACCAGACCGTAGAGGCGGCCGTCGGTGCGACGCACCGTGTCGAGCACGGTCGCGATGCCGTCATCGGTGGACGCGTCGGCGGATACCGGGACGACGGCCAGCCCCTGCTGGGCGAGCGGTGCGACGTGTTCGTCGAGGTTGGCCGAGGAACGGCTGACCGCGACGACCGTGGCGCCCGCCTCGGCGGCCAGCCGGGTGACGGTGGTGCCGATGCCCCCGCCGCCGGCGCCGGAGACGACGACGACCCGGCCGTCGAGGCTGAGCCGGATACCTGGGCGAACGGTTCCCGTCACGTCAATTGTCCGGACAAATAATGGTGCTCTGCATATTGCAGAACACTATTCCGCAGGGATTATGTGAGCGTCAAGGCCGAGATTGCGGCGGTTACGCGCCTATTGTCTGGACTAGCAGCGCTTGCTAACGTCCGATCGCATGAATGCCCGGTACGCCGCGCCCGAACCGTGGACCGCCGCAGGATGGCAGGTCCGTAGGCTGACCGCGCCCAGCCGTCTGTACGGCGCGAACGGCCTGCGCACCGGCCCCGACGGCCGGGTCTACGTGGCCCAGGTGACGGGAAGTCAGATCAGCGCGCTGGACCTCGAGTCGGGGCGGCTTGAGACTGTCAGCCCGAAGGGCGGGGACATCATCGCCCCCGACGACGTCGCGTTCGGCGACGACGGCACCCTGTTCGCGACCGAGGTGATGGACGGCCGGGTCTCGGCCCGGGACACCACCGGCCGGTCGCGGGTGCTGCGCGACGACCTGCCCTGCGCGAACGGGATCACGGTGCACCGCGGCCGGTTGTTCATCGGCGAATGCCGCGACGGCGGCCGGCTGATGGAACTGCCGCTCGACGGCGGCGCTCCCCGCGTCCTGCTGGACAACCTTCCCTCGCCCAACGCGATGGAGGTGGGACCCGACGGACTGCTGTACTACCCGCTGATGACGGCCAACGAGATCTGGCGGGTAGAACCCGACGGGGGCGAGCCGCAGCGGGTGGCCGCGGACCTCGGGGTGCCCGATGCGGTGAAATTCGATTCCGACGGCTTCATCGTGTCGACCCAGGTGGCCAGTGGCCAGGTGCTGCGCATCGATCCCCGTAGCGGGGAGAGAACTGTTCTTGCGCAGCTGAATCCGGGCCTGGACAACCTGACTCTGGTCGGTGAGCGGCTGTTCGTGTCGAACTTCACCGGGGAGATCACCGAGATCCACTCCGACGGGCGGACTTCGACGCTGTTGCCCGGCGGCCTGAACTGGCCGCTGGACCTGACAGTGGCCGACGGACGCCTTTACGTCGCCGACGGCACGTACTTCTATCAGGTGAGCCCCGACGGATCGCTCCATACCGTCGGGATGCTGTTCTCTGCCGGTTATCCCGGGTTCCTGCGCGGGGTCACCGCCGTCGGCGCGGGCGAGTTCGTCGTCACCACCTCCGGCGGTCAGGTGGCCCGTTACCGCCCCACTGACGGCGAAACCGACTTCCTGGCCACGGAGTTCGATCAGCTCTACGGCATCGACGTAGCCACCGACGGCACGATCGTGGTCGCCGAACTCGGCACCGGACGGGTGCTGGCCGTGCGCGCAGGCGGCACCGAGACGCTGGCAACCGGACTACGGGAACCCGTCGGTGTGGCCACCGACCCCGACGGTGCGCCGTTGGTGGCCGAGTCGGGCGCCGGCCGGATCGTGCGCGTCGGCTCCGGTGGCGTCGACATAGTCGTCGACGGCCTACAACGTCCACAGGGGATCCACGTGTGCAACGGCAGGCTCTACATCGTGGACGCCGGCGCCAAGGAGCTCGTCGAGTTCGACCTGTCCACCAAAGCCCGTACCACGGTGGCCGCGGGGCTCGCCGTCGGCCCACCGCCGGGAGTCGAACCCAAACCGCTCAAAGGCATGCCGCCGTTCTCCGGTCCGCAGGGACCGTTCGCCGGGGTGACGTCCGGGCCCGACGGCACGCTGTACGTGTCGGCTGACGGCGATGGCAGCGTGCTGGCGATTGCCCGGTTATGACCGACGAGCGCTTGCGCGAGGAGCCGATATGACCGACGAGCGCTTGCGCGAGGAGCCGATATGACCGACGAGCGCTTGCGCGAGGAGCCGATATGACCGCCACCGCCGGTGATCACCGCTACCTGCAGGTGGCGCGCACACTGCGCAAGGAAATCGTCGACGGCGTCTTCCCGGTGGGTTCGCAACTGCCCACCGAACACGAACTGTGCGAGCGCTTCGCCGTCAGCCGCTACACCATCCGTGAGGCGCTGCGCCGGCTGCGGGACGACAATCTCGTCGAGTCCCGGCCCCGCGCCGGCACTCTGGTGGTTCCCCGCCCCAGCACGAACTCGTACGCCCAGGATGTGGTGTCGATCGACGACCTGCTGGCCTTCGCCCAGGGCGCGCGCTTCGCCATCGAGACCAACGCGATGGTCACCGTCGACGACGCGCTGGCCTCCCGAACCGGACTGGCGCCGGGGTCGCAGTGGCTGGCGGTCACCGGGTTTCGCCGCGCCGACGACCAGACCGCGCCGATCTGCCGGACCGAGTACTTCATCAACCGCAGTTTCGCCGCGGTGGGCAGGCTGCTGCACCGTCATACCGGGCCGATCTTCCCACTCCTTGAGGACCTGTTCGGTGTCAGCATCGTCGAGGTGCACCAGGAGATCTCGGCAGTGGTGCTCGACATCGACCTCGCCGCCCGGTTGCAGGCCGAGCCCGGTACTGCCGCGCTGCAGATGCAGCGCAGCTACACGACCTCCGACGGCGAGATCGCTCAGGTCACCGTGAACACGCATCCGTCGTCGAGGTTCCGGCACGCGATGACGATGCGCCGCGTGCGGGACGCACGATCAGACCTGAGTCGGGACGCACGATCGGACCTGAGTCGGGACGCACGGTGAGTGGCACGCTGTCCGACGCGCTGCGCGCCGCCGCTCGCGACACCCCGGACCGGATCCTGGTGCGGGACGACACGACGTCGCTGACGTGTGCCGAGTTGTCGGAGAAGGCAACGGCATTGGCGCACGCCCTGCGCCGTCGTATGCCGGCGGGCAGCGTGGTGTCGTTCACGGTGCCCAATTGGCATGAGGCCGCGATCATCTACCTCGGTGCCACGCTGGCCGGCATGGTCGTCAACCCGATCCTGCCGTCGCTGCGCGACCGGGAGCTGTCGTTCATCCTCGCCGACTCCGACAGCCGCGCGATCTTCATCCCGCAGTCCTTCGGGGAGCATGACTACGCCGCGATGCTCGCTCGTGTGGTCGCCGGCCTGCCGTCGCCGCCGGAGGTTGTGGTGGTCCGCGGGGAGGCGGGACGGCTGTCGCTCACCGACCTGTTGGCAGAGCCGACCGAGCCGGCCATGGGAGGACAGCCGACACTGCCGGAGCCGGACCCGGCCGCCACCCGGATGATCATGTACACCTCCGGCACCACCGGCCGCCCGAAAGGTGTACTGCACAGCCACGAGTCGATCGCGGCACTGATCTCACAGCTGGGCAGCTACTGGCGCATCGCACCAGGCGACACGTTCCTGGTGCCGTCGCCGATCGCCCACATCGGCGGCTCGATCTACGCGTTCGAGTGCCCTCTGCTGCTCGGTACGCAGGCGGTGCTGATGCAACGGTGGGATCCCGATGCCGCGGTGGCGCTCATGCTCGAACACCGGTGCACCCACATGGCCGGCGCGACGCCGTTCCTGCACGGTTTGTTGGCCGCCGCCGAGCGCGCCGACACCAGGCTTCCGGATCTGAAGGTGTTCATCTGCGGCGGTGCGTCGGTGCCGCCGTCGCTGATCCGCCGCGCAGCCGCCTATTTCGCCGACGCCGCGGTGAGCCGGGTGTACGGGTCCACCGAAGTGCCGGTGACCACGGTGGGATCGCTCGACGACGTCGACCGGGCCGCCGATACCGACGGCCGGCCGGGCATCGCCAGCATCAGGCTGGTCGACGGTGAGATCCGGGCGCGCGGCCCGCAGATGCTGACCGGATATCTGCACGCCGAGGACACCCGCGACTGCTTCGACGACGACGGCTATTTCCGCACCGGCGATCTGGGCCGCCTCACCGACGACGGTCATCTGGTGGTCACCGGCAGGGCCAAGGACATCATCATCCGCAACGGCGAGAACATCTCGCCCAAGGAGGTCGAGGACATCCTCGTCACCCATCCCCGCATCGCGGAGATCGCGGTCGTCGGTGTCCCCGACGCGCGGACCGGAGAGCGAGCCTGTGCGGTGATCGTCGCTGACGGGCTGTCGGGGCCCGACGTCACAGACTTGTACGAGTTCCTCATCGCCCGGGGTGTCGCGAAGTTCAAGGTGCCCGAGGAGGTGGTGCTCGTCGACGCGCTACCGAAGAACGATGCGGGCAAGGTGCTCAAGCACATGATCAGAGCCGACCTGGCGAAGGAGTCATCGACATGCAGGTAGCGATCGTCACCGGCGCCAGCAGCGGTATCGGGTTCAGTTGTGCGACAACCCTTGCCGAGCACGGGATGGCGGTGCTGGGCACCGGACGCGACCGGGGACGGCTCGCCGACCTGGAGAAGACCGCCCCGGAACCGGGCCGGATCGCGACGCTGGCGGTTGACCTGACCGAGGACGACGCGCCGCAGCGTATCGTGTCCGCGGCGCTGGAGCGTTGGGGCCGAATCGATTTCCTGGTCAACAACGCCGGGATCGGCAGTCCGAAGCCGCTGCACGAGACCGACGACGAAACCTTGGACCGGTTTCTCGGCATCATGCTGCGGGCCCCGTTCCGGCTGGCCCGCGACGTGATCGGGCACATGCAACCCGGCTCGGCGATCATCAACGTGACGTCGACGTTCGCCGTGGTGGGCGGCCTGCGCGGCGGTGCGTACTCGGCCGCCAAGGGCGGTTTGACGGCGCTGACCACTCATATCGCCTGCCAGTACGGCGCACAGGGAATCCGGTGCAACGCCGTCGCGCCCGGCGTCACGTTGACGCCGATGGTGGCGACCAGGCTGGAGGACGAGCGCTTCCGCAAGATCAACACCGAGATGACCCCTCATCAGCGACTCGGCCGGGTCGAGGACGTCGCCGCCACCGTGGCGTTTCTGTGCTCGGAGGGCGGCAGCTTCATCAACGGACAGACGATCGTGGTCGACGGCGGCTGGAGTTCGACCAAGTACCTGTCCGACTTCGCACTCAACGCCCGGTGGGTTCCGGACGGTTCTCCGTCATGAACCTGTTCGCCCTGCTCGACCAGACCGCGGCACGTCACGGCGACCGCGGCGCGGTGTACCACGGTGAGCGCCAGATCGAAACCTGGGCGTCGCTGCGGGACAGAGCCTTACGGCTCGCCAACTCGCTTCGTGACCTCGGTCCCGGTGCCCGCGTCGCGGTGGCCGGCGAGAACAACCCCCGCATCATCGAGTTGATGTTCGCGATCTGGGCGGCCGAATGCGTGTTCGTCCCGCTCAACTACAAGCTCCACCCCCGCGAGATGGAGCAGATTCTCACCGACTCCGGCGCGGCCCTGGCCTTCGTATCGGCCAAGATCGGCGCCCAACTCGCACCGGTGACATCTACCCGACTGGAGACGATCGACTCGCCCGAATACGAGAGCCGTTGCACCGGTGCGGTGCTGGCACCGCCGCGGCACACCGACCCAGCCCAGTTGGCGTGGTTGTTCTACACCAGCGGCACCACGGGGCGCTCGAAGGGCGCGATGCTGTCGCACCGCAATCTGATGGCGATGACCGTGTCACATCTGGCGGACTTCGACTCCCCCGACCAGAACTGCAGCCTGATCCACGGCGCCCCGATGTCCCACGGTTCGGGTCTGTATGTGCCGCCGTATGTTTCTCGGGGAGCGCGCCAGGTGGTGCCCGCCTCGGGCGGGTTCGACCCCGACGAATTCCTCGACCTGTGCGAGCAGCATCCGGGCTGCAGTGCGTTCCTGGCGCCGACCATGGTGGCCCGGCTGGTGCAGACCGGACGCGCGCGCCCGGCGAACCTGAAGACCCTCGTCTACGGCGGCGGACCCATGTACATCGACAGCCTGAAGAAGGCGATGGCGGCGTTCGGCCCCGTCTTCGTGCAGCTGTACGGACAGGGCGAGGCGCCGATGACGATCACCGGACTGCGCCGGCGCGACCACGTCGCCGGTGACGGATGGGCCTCCGACGCCGTGCTCGGCTCCGTCGGGTACGCGCGCTCAGGGGTCGACGTCGCGGTGCTGGGACCGGACGGCGAGCGCGCGGACGCCGACGAGATCGGCGAGATCGTGTGCCGCGGAGACGTGGTGATGTCGGGCTACTGGGAGAACCCCGAGGCCACAGCGTCAACTCTTCAGGGCGGTTGGCTGCGCACCGGGGACATGGGTTCATTCGACGAGCACGGTTTCCTGACGTTGCGGGACCGGTCCAAGGACGTCGTGATCAGCGGTGGCAGCAACATCTATCCGCGCGAGATCGAAGAGGTCTTGCTGGAACACCCCGCCGTCGTCGAGGCCGGGGTGGTGGGCGCCCCGGACGAGGAGTGGGGCGAGGTGGTCGTCGCGTTCGTCGTCGGCGACGTCTCGGCGGCCGAGCTGGATGCCCACCTGCTCGAACGCATCGCGCGGTTCAAACGGCCGAAGCGCTACGAATTCGTCGACGAGCTGCCGAAGAACAGTTACGGCAAGGTACTCAAGCGCGAATTGCGGGCCCGCGTGGGCTGAGCCCGCGCCGGCTACGTGAGCGAACGCGGGGCGTCGCGCCGAGATCGCGTAGAGGACTACGCTCGCCGCCACCGGCCGGGGGCATGAGTGTGGGGCTCGACGTATCGCCCACCCGGAGGAGTCTGCACAATGCCCAGAATGTCGCACGGCAAGGTCGTCACCGACGCCGACACCGACACCGACCAGGCCGACGCCGCCCACTCCCTGCTGCCCGGCGCCGAACCGGACCTCGGCAATTTCGACTATCTGTTCTCGGACCTGCAGTCGGATCCGAGCGCTCTGCTCCCGGACACCGCCACGATCATCGCGGACCTGCGGAGCCTGGGTAAGACGATGGTCGACGACAGCGGCAACGACGTGGCCAACTCCTCGATTCCCGCCGCGTACACCTACTTCGGGCAGTTCGTCGACCACGACATCACCCTGGAGGTCGCCGACGGCGCGGCGGCCGGCGACGACCGCTTCGGCGACATCCTCGACGACGATATGCGGCCGCTCACCGCGGCGCAGGCGCGCACGCTGATCAGGAACCGACGCACCGCGACACTGGATCTCGACAGCGTCTACGGGACCGGCACACAACCGATTCCCCACCACCCGACCGACCCCGACAGACTTCTGCTCGGCCGGGTCAGTGAGGTCCAGGACGACACGCGCATCCCGTTCCGCCGTCCACCCGGCAAGAGTGACGACAACGACGTGCCGCGGGAGGGACGCAGCGCCGACGCCGAGCACGACCGCGCCGCGCTCATCGGAGACCCCCGCAACGACGAGAACACGATCATCTCGCAGTTGCAGGTCGCGTTCCTCAAGGCGCACAACCGGCTCGTCCACGAAGGGCACGACTTTCACCAGGCCCGGCGGATCCTGCGCCAGCACTACCAGCACATCGTCGTCCACGACTTCCTTCCCAGGATCGCCGACACCGCGGTCGTCGACGACATCGTCACCAATGGCAACCGCTGGTATGACGCGCTGTCCGAGCCGTTCTTCCTGCCCCTCGAATTCAGCGTTGCGGCATACCGATTCGGCCACACCATGGTTCGCGCCGACTACGATTTCAATCTGAATTTCAACCTCACCCCGGGTGAGGGCCGGATACCGGCCGGCCTGGATCTGCTGTTCACGTTCACCGCTCTGTCCGGCCAACTCGGGGATTTCGACACGCTGCCGGAGAATTGGATCATCGAGTGGCAGAACATCATCGGTGACCCGGGTACGGGCGGTAAGGCCCGCCTGTTCGACACCCGTTTGTCGGCGCTCAACCGCGCGCTGTTCCGGCTGCGGCAGGTTGACGGTGCGCCCGAGGTCGATCTGGCCGCCATGCTGTCGGTGCGCAATCTGCTCCGCGGCTACCGGCTGCGCATGCCCACCGGGCAGGCGGTGGCGGAGCTGCTCGGGGTGCGCAAGCTCACGCCGGCCGAACTCCGCGACCACGCCGCCGGCCGGGCACAGCGCGATGTGCTCACTGCCGGCGGCTTCCTGGAGCGCACACCGCTGTGGTACTACGTGCTGGCCGAGGCACAGATCTGTGCCGGAGGCGAACGCCTCGGGCCCGTCGGCAGCACGATCGTCGCCGAGGTCATCATCGGCCTGGTGCGCCGCAGCGAGGACTCGATCCTGCGCGTTCCCGGATGGCAGGCCTCGCTGCCGTCGGCTCAGCCCGCCAGGTTCGAGCTCGCCGATCTGCTGCGCTTCGCCGGTGTGCTGGACACCCCGCCACCGGCGCACATCTATGTCGTCGCGCCCGGGGACACCTTGTTCGACATCGCCGAGCAGCACCTGGGCGACGGCGCCCGCTGGCCGGAGATCTTCGCCGCCAACCGCACCGTCGTCCGCAGGTTCGATCAGATCTTCCCGGGGATGCGCCTGATCCTTCCGAGCGGGCCGCCTCCCGCTCCACAGCTGCGCTTCCTCATCGTCAAACCCGGCGACACGCTGTCCGGACTCGCCAAGACGCATCTCGGCGACGCGGAACGGTGGCCAGACATCTTCGCCATGAACGGCGCCGTGATCACCAACCCGAACGTGATCGTCGCCGGCCAGGTGCTTCAACTGCCCGGTCAGTGACGTCCACCACGTCGTCACGCCTGCGGATTGACGTTTGCGTCAATCCGGGTTCGCGCCGGAAGCCCGGGGAGAAGGGGTTTGCCGGGCTAGGATGTCGGCGTGGGGTGGGTGCGGGCCGGTCGGGCCGCCGTAAGTCGCGCGCGAATGTGGCCGGGCGTCGCAACACCAACTCTGATGGCCCGCACGGCGGGCGCGTGCTTCCTGGTGGGCGGCCTGCTCGTCGCGCTCGTCACAACCGTGGCGCCGGACCACTTCCGCAGCACCGAGGTGCAGTTTCGCAACGCCGCCGTCGCTGTGTTCGTCGGGATCTGCGTCCTGCTGATCGGGCGGCGCCTGAGCGTGCGACAGTTCCATCTGCTCGTGCTGACCGCGATCGCACTGATCACCGTGTCCGTCACCGGCTCGACGGGCCCCGTCGCGGTGTCGTTCGCAACCCTGTACGTGTTCGTCGCCTGTGCGGCCTTCTTCGTCGCCTGGCCCACCGCCGTGGTGTACCTCGCGGTGGCGATCGCCTGCTGTCTGACCGCACTGGCCATCGCTCCGACGGTGCCCTGGTGGACGGGGGTGGTCACCTCCGTCACCGCCGCCGCGATCGGGACCCTGATCGCGATCCTCGGGCGCATCGTGTCGAAGGCCGAACTGGACGAGGTCACCGGTCTGCCCAATCGCCGCGGGTTCGACCGGGCTGTGAACGCCGAGATCAACCGCGCCCTCGTCACCGGGCACGGACCTGCGATCGTCCTGATGTCCGTCGACGCGCACACCGCGCTGCACGAAGAGTTCGGCGACCGCGCCGGTGACGCGCTGATCCACCAGCTCATCGACTCGTGGCGCGGCATGCTGGGCCGCGGCCAGGTCTTCGCCCGGCGCGGGGACAACGAGTTCGCGTTGCTGCTTCCGGCGATGACCGAGCAGGACGCGTTCGAGCTGACCGAGCTGCTGCGCGCAGGATGCTCGCGCGAATTCTCGGCGGGCGTCAGCGCTTGGGAGCACGGGGAATCAGCCTCCCCGGTCATCGAACGTGCCGACGCGGCGCTGCGCCGGGCGCGTTCGATCGGGCGTAACCGCACGATGCTCGAATCCTCGAGGCTGCCCCCGCTCGCCCTGCAACTCAACGACGCGCTGGCCGCACAGACCATCGACGTCCACTACCAACCCGTCGTCCGGCTGATCGACGACGACACCGTCGTGGGTGTCGAGGCGTTGTTGCGGTGGTGGCCGGCGCTCGGATCCGAACTGAACGCCGGCGAGGTCGTCCGGGTGGCCGAGGACAACGGCCTGATCGGCGTCCTCGACCTGTATGTGCTTCGCCGCGCGTGTCTGGACGCGCGCTGGATGCAGCAGCGGTCCGGTCTGCGACTGGCGCTGAGCGTGAACGTGTCCGGCCTCGAGCTGGTCGAGCCGGGGTACGTGGCACGGGTCGCCGAGACGCTCGCCGAGACGGGCTGGCCCGCCGAGCAGCTGGTGCTGGAGGTCACCGAGAGTGTGCTCGATGTCGACCGGCCGTCGTCGATCAACGCGCTGCGTGAGCTCAGGCGGCACGGGATCCGGATCGCCATCGACGATTTCGGCACCGGCTACTCGTCGCTGAGCAGGCTGCAGAAACTGCCCACCGACCTGCTCAAGCTCGACGCGTCCTTCATCGCGTCGATCACGTCGGCACCCTCTCCGCCGCCGCTGCTCCAGGCTGTCGCCAGCCTCGCCGATGCGCTCGATCTGCCGATCATCGCCGAGGGCGTGGAGACCCGGCATCAGGCCGACCTACTTCGGACCATGGGATGCCCGTTGGCGCAGGGCTATTACTTCGGGCGACCACAGGCGCGGGAAGATCTGGTCGCCGCTATCGCACGCGCGGCGCGCTGACGGGTCGAATCGCGCAATCACCGCCGCACCGCACCCGCAGCACCCTATGCTGAGCGAGTGCCCAGCAGTGCAACGGTGCAGCCGGCGGCGTTCCTGCGCACCACGCTGCCTCTGGACATGTCGGTGCTGGACCGGCTCGACAGCGGCCGCTACCACTCGATCTGGCTGCCCGACCACATGGTCAGCTTCTGGCCCGATTCCATCTGGACACCCGAGTTCACCGATCTCGCGACCACATCGCCGTCCCCGCACCGTCACCTCGACGGGATGGCGGTCGCGGCGGCTGCCGCGGTGCTGACCGAGCGCACCCCGCTGGCCACCTCGGTCGTCGACACCGTCCGCCGCCACCCGGCCTCGCTCGCCCAGTCCGCGCTGACCATCGACCACCTCTCCCGCGGACGGTTCATCCTCGGCCTGGGCAGCGGCGAGGCCGAGAACATCGTGCCGTACGGGTTCGATTTCGCCCGGCCGGTGAGCCGGTTCGAAGAGGCACTGCACGTCATCCGATTGCTGTGGGAGTCCGACGGGCCCGTCGATTTCACCGGACGGTACTTTCGCTTGCGCGGTGCGCGATTGGACACCGAAACGTACGACGGGCGCTTCCCCCAGATCTGGATCGGCGCAAGCGGTCCCCGGATACTCGACATCGTCGGCCGGTACGCCGACGGCTGGTGGCCCGCCGGCGCTTGGACCCCCGATCACTACGCGGGCATGCTGGCCGAGGTGCGCAGCGCAGCCGAGCGGGCCGGGCGCGACCCGATGGCCGTCACCCCGTGCTACATCCAGGTGTGCCTGATCGCCGATGACGACGCCATGCTGGCCGAGATTCTGGAAGCGCCGCTGGTGAGAGCATTTCTGCTGCAGGTGCCGGCCCAGACCCTGCGCGCGTTCGGGTATGCGCATCCGATGGGCGACGACTGGCACGGCTTTCACGACATCGACCCCGCCACCATGACCCGCGAACGCATCGTCGACTTCCTCGGCCGGGTGGAACCCGAGGCGATTCTGGCCGTGGTCCCGCATGGCACCCCGCAGCAGGTGGCCCGGCGAGTGAAGGAGTTCGTCGACGCCGGACTGCGTGTGCCCAAGATCATGGACTACGGCGCGATGGGCGGATTACGTTATGCCGCAACATCTGCCGACAGGGTCAGGGCCGCCGAGGACGAACTGCTGCGACTCTGCGGAGTCACAGCGTGATCGCCACACTCGACGCGGCCCGGCTGCTGCGGCAGGCCGAGATCGCCACCGGTCTGCACGACTACGGCGATCCGACGCTGCCGCAAAGGTTCGCAGCAGCCGTCGACCTGCTCAACGGGGTCGGCATGGACGCCGACGGGACCGCCCGGGCCGCCGAGGTGTGCCACTGGCTGCTGACCACCCGGCTGGAGTTCTTCGCCGACCGGACGCAATACCCGATCGACGCGGAGATCATCGACCGGCCCATGTTCGTGACCGGCGAACCGCGTTCGGGTACCACGCTGATGCACGCGCTGCTCTCAGTCGACCCGGACGCCCGCGCCCTGCGGTTCTGGGAGGTGATGTATCCCTCACCGCCACCGGGACTCGCCGTAGCCGACGATCCGCGGCCTGCCCGCGCCGACGCCGACTGGCGCGAGATCAACGCCACGATGCCGAAGTGGCTGCACAGCCATCCGTACAACGACATGCTCGGCGCGGGACTGCCCGAGGACGAACGCACCTGGGCATTCGACTTCCGGGTGATGACGCCGACCGCGTGGTGGCGGGTGCCGATGCAGACGGTGGTCGGCGGACTGCCCACCAACGCGGCGGCGCAGTACCGCATCCACAAAGCGATGCTGCAGCAGTGCCAGTACCGCCGGCCACCGAAATACTGGGTGTGCAAGGGTTTTCACGGGTTCCGACTCACCGAGTTCTTCGCCGCCTACCCTGACGCGTCGCTGCTGTGGCTACACCGTGACCCCGTCCAGGTCGCGGCGTCGCGCACGATGATGATGGCCGACATCCTCGAAGGCATCGTCGGACCGGTCGACCTGAAGGCGGCGGCCGCAATGCATCTGGAGCTCACCCGGGCCAGCATCGCCAATACCATGAGCCATCCGCTCGTCGACGACCCTCGCATCCAGCACGTGCGTTACACCGACTTCGTCGCCGACCAGGTCGGCACCGTCGCCCGCTATTACGCGTTCTGCGGTCGCGAGCTGACCGCCGACGCCGAGACCGCGATGCGCGACTATCTGGCCCACAACCCGGGCGACCGCCACGGCAAGTTCCGCTACTCCACCTCGGTGCTGACCGACATCGACGAGGACCTCGAGGCGCTGCACGAGGAGTTCCGGCCGTACCGGGAGCGGTTCGGCGCCGAGATCGAACGACGGGACTGAGGATTCGACCGTGCACGAACGCGTCTCGGTTCACAGCGTCACATTCCACGGCGCGCCGCTGTCCGAACTTCATGAGTGCTGGCAGCGTCTGGACCTGAAAACGTTGAGCCTCACCGACACTCAACTGCTGGACCCGGAGCTGCCCACCCTTACGGCCAGGCACGGTTACCGCACCCATGCCGTCTACCACCTATTCGGCGAAGGCCGGATCCCGGTCGCACCGGCCGACGTCCGCGGCGCCCGTGACGCGCTCGACCGTGTCGTGGACGCTGCGGCCGCAGTCGACGCCCGCATGATCTACCTCCTCACCGGCGGCCGTGGACCGTTGAACTGGCGCGATGCCGCCGAAGCGTTCTGCGCGGCCGTGGCCCCGTCCCGGGCGCGGGCCCGCGAGGCGGGCGTCGAGGTGGCGATCGAGAACGCGTCGAGCCTGTACGCCGACATCCACATCGCCCACTCGTTGCGCGACACCAGCACGCTCGCCCAGATGGGCGACCTCGGTATCTGCCTCGACGTCTTCCACTGCTGGGCCGAAGCCGATCTGCCCACCCTCGTGCAGCGCGCCCTACCCCGCGTGTGCCTGATACAGCTGAGCGACTACGTGCTGGGCGATCGGGCGCTGCCCGCGCGCGCGGTACCGGGCGACGGCGCGATCCCCCTCCAACCACTGATCTCTCAGGTGATCGGCGCCGGCTACTCCCACGGTTTCGACCTCGAGCTGATCGGTCCGCGCATCGACCGGGAAGGCCGCGAGGCCGCCGCCCGCCGGGCCTGCACGGTGGTTTCGGACATGCTCACCCGGGCCGGGGCCTGATGGCGTTCGGTGACGGACCCGACGACGCGGCGCTGCGCGCGGCGTGGACATCGTTCTGCGACCGGCTGCGCAGCGCCGGCGATCAGGTGTTCAAGGATTACAACGCCGCAACCAGCGTCCAGCGCGCCGACGCGATGCGCGCGTTGACCCAGAACCTGGGTCAGGCTTTTGACCTAGCGCTGGAGACCGCCGATCCGCGGTACCCGGTCGTGCACGCGTTCAGCACTCCGCTGCGCAAGCTCGGCGGTGACTGCGCTGACTTCGCCTATCACCAGGCGTGGATCGGCGGCTCCCACGTCTACCGGCTCAGCGGGAACCGCGGCACGGCACCGTTTTTCAACATCACCGTCCAGGGAGCTCGCCCGGCCGGACCCGGCGTACTGCACGAACCGTTCGGAGACGTTCCCGAGACGAACCTGTCCGGTGATCAGCTGACCACCACGCCCGACGGTGATTTCGTGCTCTACGTGGGCGGACCGCGCCGGGGCCCGAACTGGCTGCCCACCACCGGCGACTCCCGGAAGCTGTTCATCCGTCAAGGTTTCGACGGGTGGGACGAACGCCCGGCCGAACTGCACATCGAACGGGTCGGCATGCGGTCCCCGCGGCCGGTGCCGACGGTCGCCGAGCTGGTACCCGCGATCGAATGGGCGGCTGACTTCCTCAGCGGGGTGATGTCCGACTGGCCGGAGTTCCCGTTCACCCACGGCGGGGTGGACGCCGACCGGCCGAACCGGTTTCCCGGCCTGCAGACCTCCGAGGGCGACGCCCGACGCGGCCGCGCGGCGGCGAACATGTACTGGGAGCTCGGCGCCGACGACGCGTTGATCATCGAGTTCGACGCGCACGAGGGCCTGTGGAATCTGACCAACATGGGCGTGTTCTTCACCAGCATGGACTACCTGTACCGCCCCGTGAGCTACACCCCGAGCCGTGCCGCGGTGGACGGCGACGGCCGGTTCCGCATCGTGATGGCCCATGACGATCCCGGTGTCCACAACTGGCTGGACACACAGGGATTCGAGCGGGGGAACCTTACCTACCGGCACATGCTGGCCGGGGCACCGGCGGTGCTGGAAACCCGGCTGGTCGGACGATCGGAGCTGGCCGGCGCGCTTCCCGCGGACACCGCCAGGACCACCCCGTCCCAGCGGGCCCGTCAGCTGCACGAACGCTTCGACGGTATCCGGCGCCGACACCGGCTGTGACGCGGCGCCTCAGCGGCGTCCGACACTGCCCTCCCACGGATTCCACGACCGGCTGTGCTCGACCACATGGAGGAAATAGGCGTAATTGGCGGCGATCATCGCCAGCACCGGCACGATCAGCGCGAGCACCCACTCGACCACGCCCCCCGGCCTGACGACGACGATCACCGCCGCCGGCGCCACCGCCAGCAGCAACAGCGTCAACCCCTTGCGCCACATGCCTTTGACGAAGAAGTAGATCGGTCCGAACAGCAACGCGAACGGATTGGTCGCGATGCGGGCCTTGTCCCACAGGCTCAGCGCGCGGTAGGCCTGCTTACCCTCGGGGCTGGATCCCACCGGACCGTAGGTCTCGAAATAGGCAAAGCGGATCCGCCACGTCTCCGAGAGACGCCAGACGTCGTACCCGCCCACCATCCAACCAGCCTAAAGTCCGGCCGGAGTCCTTACATGCAGAAATTCTCCCGACGGTCCGCGGTCACCACATCAGGCCACGGATCATCTCCGTGGGCGGGATGTCCTCGACCGCGACGAGGCCGGCCGGAGCGCGGCACACCCAGTCGATCGCGTTGACCGCCCGGGCCGCCGTCGACACGCAGCCGGCATCGGTGACGTCGAGCACCGGGTGGGACAGGTGGGTGCTCACCTCGACGCGTGGCTCGCCCTCGACGATGACCTTGTGCACCCCGCTCAGCCCCTCCGGCGGATATTCCCAGTCGGGTGCGGCCGCCGGTGTCAACCGGGTGGTGTGCTCGACGGTGATCAGCGGCACGCCGACCCGAACCCCTTCGGCGGCGAACCGTACGCCCGCGAGCTGCCCCGGCTCGACCGTCACCATCGTGCACTCGATCCGCTCCGGGGTGTACCAGGGCTCGTACCGCTGACGCACCTCGTCCAATTCGACGCCGAGGTGGCCGGCGAGGCTGCGCACCAGCCCGCCGAACATCGAGGTGATGACCCCGGGCTGGAACGCCATCGGCAGCTCGTCATCGGGCGTGGTGCCGAAACCCATGGCGGTGCCGGTGTATTCGTAGTCGTCGTAGTTGCCGTAGTCGAAGATCTCCTGCACCGTCACTGATTCGGCGCGGGTGACCAGGCTCAGCGCGGCATGCACCGCGGTGTCTCCGGAGTAGCCGGGGTCGATGCCGTTGACATACAGCGACGCGTTGCCGGCCGCGCAGGCCTGCTCCAGCGGATCCCGTAGCCAGGGGTCGGCCTGATGCGGCGTCACCAACCACACCATCGAGGTGCCGACCACATTGATCCCGGCGGCCAGGAAGCGCGACATCTGCTCGATCGCCTCCATCGGGCGCGTCTCCCCCAGTGCGGTGTAGATCACGCAGTCCGGTGACAGCGCGATCAGCGCGTCGAGGTCGTCAGTCGCGACCACACCCGTGGGCTCCGTCATTCCGCACAGCTCCGCGGCGTCGCGGCCGATCTTGGCCGGGCCGGCGGCGTGCACGCCGACCAGTTCCAGATCCGGACGTCCGATCACCGCCCGTAGTGAGTGTCTCCCGACATTGCCCGTGGAGAACTGAACCACTCTGCGCACTCGACACCGCTCCACTCAATAGTCGGGGATGGGCAGCGGCGAATTGTTCGAGTCGATGCCGCCGTCCACGTGGAAGATTGCGTTGGTGGCATAGCAGTCGCGCGTGGACAGATACACGCACAACCTCCCGAGGTCCTCGACGTCGCCCAGGCGATGCAAGGGCGTCGCCTCTTTCATCTTCTCCAGCGACCCGGGTAACAAGTCAAGGCTTCCCTGTAAACCGTCTGTCGCGAACGATCCCATGGGTTCCTCCTCGTCGAGGTGAGCCCATCTAACGACACCGACTGACCCAAGTCAACAAAATAGCGTGAACCAGTTCCGCGAGCAGACACAAACTCGCACGTTATCAGCCATAATTACGCGATTTTGCGTCTGCTCGGCCGCCAATAGAATGCCTATTGACTCAATCTTGACGCTGACTATAGTCAGCAAGCATGAACCTGCCGGCGCTGAACCTGGGCCGTCGTCGCAGTAGCGATCCCCCGCGGCGGGCATCGGCGAGCGGGCTCGACGAGCACATGGCGGAATCCCAGCGCGCGCAGCGCCAGGCCGACAAGTGGCTCATCTCCGGCAGCCTGCTGATCGGCACCGCAGCACTGGGCATCTTCGGCCTCCCCTTGTTTTTGCGTGGGGTGTGGCTACTGCGCAAGGCGCAGCGCAACGGATTGTCGGTGCGCCCCATGCTGGTCACTCTCATCGGCTACCTGGTCATCATCGATGCCGCGATCAACACCGTCGGCTGGGCGCTCGACCTGGTCGCCAACCACACGATCCTGGCCCGAATCCTGTTGAACGGCTGGGGCGCGATGTTCGACGCCGGCTACTTCTGGCACTACAACGAACTCTGGCTCGGCGGGGCCGCAGGCCCGGGTGAGAAGGCGATGGAAGTGGGCATGATCCTCACCGTCTTCACCATGCGCATCGCCGCGGCCATCGGCTTTCTACAGATGAAACGCTGGGGGCACCAGTGGATGATCATCACCTGCTGGATGGGCATCGTGATCTGGTGTCTCTACGTGTTCAACATGACGATGTACGCCGACGTGCGGTTCGCCGGTGTCGTCCTTCCCGTCGTCGGCTGGTGGCTCTACGACATCTTCTACATCACACCGTTCTTGGCGATCCCGTATCTGCATTCGGTCAACCGCGAGATCTTCTCGGACTGACTGATGACGCCACAGGTCCGGCAGTCAGCACGTGAATTGCGCCGATTACAGACGCGGGAACGGATACTCGGCGCCGCGATCGCCGAGTTCCAAGCGTCGGGCATGGCGGGCGCCGACGTCGGCGCCATCGTCTCGGCGGCGGGTGTCGCCCACGGCACCTTCTTCTTCCACTTCCCGAGTAAAGAGCACGTGCTGCTCGAGTTGGAACGGCGCGAAGAATCGCGCATGGCAGCGGAACTCACTCGCTACCTGAACCGGGCACATGACCTGGCCGCGGCACTGACGAAAGTGGTCCAGCTGATCTCCGCACTGGAGCAACGCTTCGGCCCGCTGCTGTTCAAAGAACTACTGGCGCTGCACTTCTCGCCGACGCGGCCGAGCAACGACGAATGGTCGGACCATCCCGTCATCGTCTCCTTGGTCGGCGAGATCGAGCGGGCCCGGGGCGACGGAGAAGTCCATCCCGAAGTGGACGCGTTCTACAGTGCCGCGTTCTTCCTACTCGGCATCTACGGAGTGCTGACCACCGTTACCCGCAGCGACATCCGCGACGCGATGCTGGCCAATCTGATCACCACTGCACTACGAGGACTGGAGACCCGATGACCATCGAAAAGACCTTACTGCTAGGAGAACTCACATGACAGGCTGGATCTGGGAAATCCTGCGATACGTCGCGGCCTGGGGCGGCACCGGGCTGATCATCTGGTTCTGGTATTGGATGTTCTCCAACATCGGCACCTTCTGAGTTGATGACCGAACTCTCCGATGCACACGCCATGGCGGTCGAGCGCAGTTGCGCGCTCACCGCGGTCGCGTTGAGCGGGCAGCGTCGGACCGGCGCCCACCTCGTCAGCGGAGCCCACCGTGGCTTCGGACTGAGCTCGATGCTCGATGTCGTGCACGTGCCGTATCCGGTGTGGCAGCGGGACTGGACCCGCCGCACCGTGACATGCGGCATCGCTCTGCAATGTTCACCGTCCAAGGACCGGATCATCGACTACAGGCTTCATGAACTGTCCGCGCGTGAGCTGGCCGCGCTGCATCTCGTCGAAGCCGAAGTGGCGCTGGGTTGGGTCGCCGCGAACTGGCCGGGACTGCTCGCCGAGTTTCGGCGCGTCCTCCCCGACCTTGCCGCCCTCGACTCTGACATGGACGGCAGGGAGATGCTCAACCGCGCGGTCGCATTGTCCCGTACCCACCAACCCCTCACTGTGGACCCGCTGGTCGGACATCTGCCGCGGGCGTACACGCTGCCGCAGGGACTGTCCGACAAGCTGCGGCGCTCGTTCGGGCGGCTGCCGTGGACCACCAACCAGAAGCGGGTACCGCAACCGCACTCCGTGCCCGCTGGGGGCGACGGCGGCGTCCGTAACCCCAATCTGCCTCCGCCGAGCCGGCCGCAGGACAACGACCTCGACGTCACTCCGGAGCACCGCCCGGGCATCCCGTATCCGGAATGGAACGCATGGACTGAGAGCTTCCTGCCTGACCACGTCGCCGTCCTCGAGCGCACCCACCAAGGCCGTGCCGGGGAACCGGGAGCCATCGCGGTCGACGTCCGTAAGTGGTTCGAGAAGAACACGCACCGCGCGATGAAGAACCGCCTCGAGGACGGCTCCGACCTCGACGTCGACCAGTACGTGGGCCACTACATCGACGTGACCACCGGAGAAGCGGTGGAGCCACGGATTTTCCGCGAATTGCTGCCTGCCAGCCGCGACGTCACCACAGCTCTACTGCTGGACGGCAGTTCCTCTCTCGGCGTGCACGGCGGCACCGTGTTCAAGCTGGAGCTCGCCTGTGCCGACGCACTGTCGCGGGCGATGACGACCGCACAGGAACGCCACGGCATCTTCGTCTTCACCGGCAACACCCGGCACCGCGTCGAGGTGACCTGTCTCAAGGACTTCGCCGACCGAAGGTTCGTCCCGCCGGGAAGCCTCGGACTGGGCACCAGCGGGTACACCCGCCTCGGTGCTCCCCTGCGCCACCTCACGAGCAGGCTGCTCGCCCAGCCGTCGGAGCGGCGCCTGGTCATCGTGATCGGCGACGGGCTGATCTCGGACGAGGGCTACGAGGGGCGCTATGCCTGGGCCGACGCCGCCCACGCCGTCGAGGAGGCGCGCGATGCCGGCGTCTCGATGTACTACGTCGGCATCGGCCCGGTCCGGGTTGACCCACTGCCGGAAGTGTTCGGCCCCAAGCGTTCTCAACGAATCCGCCGGGTGGAGGACCTTCCTCGCGTCCTCGCCCACGTCCACAGGGAGCTGGTATCCGCATGACCGACCAGACGTATCTCACCAACGGCAATGAGGTGCAGCTCTTCGAGCAGGCCTACCGGCAGCGGCTGCCGGTGATGCTGACCGGGCCCACCGGATGCGGAAAGACCCGCCTGGTCGAGCACCTGGGTCTGCTGCTGGGCCGTCCCGTGGTGACCATCAGCTGCCACGACGATCTGACGAGCTCGGACCTGGTCGGCCGGTTCACCGTCACCGGCGGGGACGTGGTGTGGACCGACGGGCCGCTGACCCGGGCGGTCAAGGCCGGGGCCATCTGCTATCTCGACGAGGTCGTCGAAGCGCGGCACGACTCATTGGCCGTGCTGCATTCGCTGACCGATCACCGGCGCACCCTCTACCTCGACCGGGCGGGCGAAGTGGTGCAGGCGCCGGATGAGTTCATGCTGGTCTGCTCCTACAACCCGGCCTACCGCAGCTCCCTCAAGGAACTCAAACCGTCGTTCCGGCAACGGTTCGTCACGCTGCCGATGGGTTACCTGCCTCCCGAGCGGGAAGCCGAGGTGATCGTCGCCGAGGCGGGCATCGGTCTTGCGAGCGCTCAGCGGCTGGTCCGGTGCGCCACCGCGATCCGCACGGCCGACGAAGCGTTTCACTTCGAACCGCCGTCGACCCGCGTGCTCGTCACCGCCGCACATCTGATCGCCGCCGGCGCCTCCGAGCTGGAAGCGGCCGAGGCGTGTGTGCTGGCCCCGCTGTCCAGTGACGGCGGCGTCTCCGAAGGCCTGCGGGAAGTGGCCGCGGCCAGCCTCGCCGCCGCCGACAGCCCGACCCCCAACCGTTAGAAAGGAATCGACGACATGGTCGACCAGAAGGAACGCAACCGCAAGAAGGCTCTCATCATCCTGCAGGTCGTCGTCTACGGATATCTGCTGGTGATGTTTCTGATCCAGCTCTACATGTCGTTCGCCCGGGGGTGGTGGGAGCTGTGAACATCCCGCTACTGAAGCAGAAGTCGGCGGCCATCAAGGCCAGCGTTCCGTCCGGTTCGGTCAATCTGGAGGAGCACCACGACGAGTCCCGGCAGGCCCAGCGCCGCGCCGACAAGTGGATGATCGCCGGCGCCGCGCTGATGGGGATGTGGGCGCCCGGCCTGATCGGCCTGCCCATCTTCATGCGCGGAGTATGGTTGCAGCGGCAGGCATTACGGGCGGGCCTGTCGGTCCGTCCGATGATCGTCACGCTCATCGGCTATCTGGTGCTGATCGACGGGATGCTCAACAGCCTCGGCTGGGCGCTCGACCTGGTCGCCAACCACACCCTGATCAACCGCGTGCTGATGGTCGGTTGGGGCGCGATGTTCGATGCCGGCTACTTCTGGCACTACAACGAGGCGTGGATCGGCGGCGCCGCTGCACCCGGCGAGAAGTCGATGGTGTTCGGCATGATCCTCACCGTCTTCGCGATGCGCTGCGCCGCGGCGATCGGGTTCCTTCAGATGAAGCGGTGGGGCCATCAGTGGATGATCATCACCTGCTGGATGGGCGTACTCATCTGGTGCCTGTACGTGTTCAACATGACCATGTACGCCGACGTGCGGTACGCGGGCGTCGTGTTCCCGGTCATCGGCTGGTGGCTCTACGACATCTTCTACATCACACCGTTTCTCGCCATCCCGTACCTGCACACGGTCAACCGCGAGATCTTCTCGGATTAAGGAGTTCAACTGTGACGACTTCTGTGGACAACACCGAAGAGAAGAGCCAGGACCTACCGCCGGGTACCACCCCGTACTACGCACGGATGCACAAGTGGATCAAGCGCGCCGTTTTGGTGTGCCTGGTCGCATTGGTCATCGAGGGCGCGTTCACACTGCCGTTCATGGCGGTCTACTACGGCTACCCGACGTTGAGCCTCACCGAGATCTGCAGCGAGCTGCTCAAGGTGCGCTACTCCGACGACACGCTGGAATGCCAGGTGCCCTATCCGGCTCTCGGCCCGCCCGAGGGTGCCGAAGGCAAGGACACCGCACAGGACGAATGGGGCATCCAGCCCGTCCCGAAGTACAACCGGATCGGGTTCCGCGAACTGGTACGAATTCATGACGAGCGCGAAGCGCGGCAGGCGGCGGAGGGATCGCCGTGACCCAGACACCGGAGCGCCACGCCGAGAACTGGGATCTGCGGCACTCGGATTTCAACGACAACGAATTCCTGTACGACGTGTACGCGGTGATGCGGGCTAAGTCACCGTTTGCGCGGACCGACAACCCATTTCTCAGCGCGACACCGGCGGGGGCGTGGGTCGCGGTGCGCTACGCCGAATGTGTGCAGATCCTGCAGGACTGGGAACACTTCTCCAGCAACCCCACCCCGGAAGGAGCCGAGCAGCTCGCCGGTGATCTGGTGATCACCCTCGATCCGCCCCGGCAGCAGAAGTTCCGCAAAGTCCTCAACCCGTACTTCTCCCCGGCACGCATGAAGGCCTTGCGGCCTCAGATCGCTGACGAAACCGACCGGCTCCTCGACGAGTTCATCGAGAGCGGGTCCGGCGACCTCGCCGCGGTGGCGTGGCGCCAGCCGGGGATCGTGTTCTTCAAATACCTGCTCGGCATGCCCGTCGATGATGTCCCGCTGTGTGTGGAACTGACCGACAGCGCACTCAACGGCGCCACCGAGGAGGCGCGGATGGAAGCCTGGGGCGGTCTCTACCAGCATCTGCACGACGCCGTGACGGCTCGCACGGCAGAGCCGCCCCGCGACGACATGATCGACGTGTTGCTCTCCGCCGAGATCGACGGTGAGAAGCTGGCGTTCGCCGACGTGGTGTCCAACGCAATGCTGCTGGTACAGGCCGGCCTCGAAACCACTGCCAGCGCAATGTCTTTCGCCTATCACTATCTGGCCACCAGCCCCGCCGAGCGGGACCGCCTGATCGACGAGCCTGATCTGCTCGCCCGCGCGGTCGAGGAGTTCATCCGGTTCGCCGGCTCCATCCACGGCATCCCTCGCACCGTGGCCAAAGACGTCGAAATGAACGGCTGCCGGTTCTCCCCCGGCGAGTCGGTGATCGTCAACTACGCCGCCGCAAACCGCGACGAGCGGCAGTTCCCCGACGCCGACCGCTGCATCCTCGACCGCCGCGAGAACCGGCACCTCGGCTTCGGCGCCGGCGTCCACCGTTGCCTCGGGTCCAACCTGGCACGGCTGGAGTTCCAGGTCGGCCTCGAACGGGTGCTGGCCCGCATGCCCGACTTCACCCTCGCGGCAGGGCAGCAGGCCAAGTTTCACGGCAACTCCGTCACTCGCGGATTCCGCTCGGTACCCGTCACTTTCACTGCCGCAGACAGGTCACGATGACATACCGCGTCGTGCAGTGGACCACCGGCAATGTCGGGACCAAGTCGGTGCACGCGGTGATCGCGAACACCGAGCTCGAGCTCGTCGGCTGCTACGCGTGGTCACCCGACAAGGTCGGCAGGGATGCCGGCGAACTCTGCGGGGTCGGCCCGATCGGGATCACCGCCACCGACGACGTCGACGCACTGCTCGCGCTTCGACCAGACTGCGTCGTTTACAACCCGATGTTCGCCGACACCGGCGACCTTGTTCGCATCCTCGAATCCGGCGCAAACGTCGTCACCACGTCGGAGTTCATCACCGGCAGCCGCCTGGGTGCCGACCGCGACCGCATCATCGACGCCTGCCGCCGCGGCGGCTCCACAATCTTCGGCAGCGGCATCAATCCCGGCTTCATCCAGCTCTTCGCGGTCGTCACCGCCGGCATTTCGGACCGGGTCGACCGGATCAGCATCGTCGAATCGTTCGACACCACCATCTACAACTCGCCGCAGACCGAAATCCCCATGGGATTCGGCTATTCCATCGACGAACCCGACCTCGCGTCGATCACCGCAACGGGGTCCGGCGTCTTCGCCGAGGCCGTGCAAGTGGTCGCCGACGCACTCGGAGTGCAACTCGACGACATCCGCTGCGACGTGGACTACGCCGAGACCACCGAGGACCTCGATCTGCCCGGCGGATGGACCATCACCGCCGGCTGTGTCGCCGGAATCGACGTGCGGTGGAAGGGCATCGTTGACGGGCGCGAGGTTGTCGAGATCCGCGGCATCTGGACCAAAGGGCAATCGCTGCAGCCACAGTGGCCCACCGCGTTCGGCTACACCGTCACCGTCGAGGGACGCCCCACCATCACCAGCACGCTGAGCTTCGCCCCACCCCCGGACTTCGCCGGAGAAACCCTCGACGACTTCGTCATGCTGGGGCTCACCATCACCGCGATGCCGGCGATCACCGCGATACCCGCCGTGGTTGCCGCCCCGGCAGGCATCGCCACCTACAACGACCTGCCCCTGCCGTTGCCCCGCGGTGTGCTGCACGCCGGTTCGCACTAGGAGAATGCCCATGACGGACAAGACCTATCGGGTGATCCAGTGGATGACCGGTGATGTCGGACAGGTCGGTGTCCGGCACTTCTGCGCCTCGCCCGTCTTCGACCTCGTGGGTGTGCTGGTGCATAGCAAGGACAAGGTGGGCAAGGACGCGGGTGAGCTCGCAGGGATCCTTCCGACCGGTGTCACCGCCACCGACGACGTCGACGCGATGGTCGCGCTGGACGCCGACTGCGTCTTCTACACGCCGATCATCATGGATGTCGAGACGGTGTGCCGGCTGCTGCGCTCCGGCAAGAACGTCGTGACGACGGCCGGATTCTTCCACCCGAGTGCGGATTTCCGCGACGGCGGCGAACAGATCCGCGCGGCGTGCAGCGACGGTGGCACCTCCTTTCACGGCGGCGGCATCCACCCCGGCTACGCCGGTGACATCCTTCCGCTCACCCTGTCGCGGGTGATGAGCAGGGTCGACACCATCCACGTTTACGAAGTGGTCGACGTGCTCAAGGACGCGCCGATGGACCACATCGACTGGATGGGTTTCGGCAAGGACAAGGACGCGTTTCTCGCCGAGCCCACCATCCTGGGCCTCGGATTGCCGTTCTTCGCCCAGTCGATGCACATGATCGCCGACGGTCTCGGTGTGACGATCGACGAGGTGAGCGCCGCCGACATCGATGTCGCCACAGCCGCGGCCGACATCCCGCACGCGGACGGCGCCATCCCGAAGGGCACCGTGGCCGGGCAACGCCACGAGTGGACCGCCTGGGTGGACGGTAAGCCGCTCATCGTCTTCCACGCGATCTACGTGACCGCAGGCCCCGACCTGCTGAACCCGGGCTGGGATTGGGGCGAGACCCGCTACGAGATCGTCATCGACGGCGACCCGCCGACCGAGCTGACGCTCAAGGGTGTCCGCCGGCCCGACGGCACCATGTCCCATCCCGGCTACGACTGGACGGCGATGGGAGCCATCAACGCCATTCCCGACGTGTGCGACGGTCCACCCGGCTGGCTCAACCACCTCGACCTCGGCCTGATCCGGCCACGCGGGCTGGTCCGCTGATGACGACCGAACCGAAGCTGCATCATGTCGTGTTCGCGGTCGCGCCGCAGCGGTGGCATGACACCGCATGATGTTCACCGAACTCGGATTCCGGTTCAACGCCGCCGAACTCACCGAACTGGGCATTCGGGTCCAGCTGGACTGGGACCGTGGCGTCGAGCTGATCAGCCCGATCACCGGGTCCGATGCGGCAGTGGCGGCGTCGGTCAACGAGTTCCTCGACCGCCACGGAGACGGCGTCTACACCGTGGTGCTGCGCATCCCCGAAGCCGCCGCCGGCGAGGCGGTCATCGACCGCTACGGCGCGGTCACGCGATTCCGGCAGGAGTTCTCCGGTGACGGAACCTACCTCGACGAGGTCGACCTGTCGGTGCTCGGACTGCCCCTGACCTTGCTCGCGACCGACGTGCCATGACCGGGGCCGCCGATGCGCTGCCGCAGGTGCTCTACGGGGATCTGCCGATGTCGCGGGACCGCGGTGACGGCTGGGCCACGCTGCGCGACCAGGGCCCCGTGCTCTACGGCGACGGCTGGTACTACCTCACCCGCCGCCAGGACGTCCTTGCCGCGCTGCGTGACCCCGAGGTGTTCTCGTCGCGGATCGCCTACGACGACATGATCAGCCCGGTGCCGTTGGTGCCTCTCGGCTTCGACCCTCCCGAACACACCAGGTACCGGCGCGTCCTGCACCAGTTTTTCAGTCCGCAGACACTCGCCGTGCTGATGCCGTCGTTTCAGGCCCAGGTGATCGACATCATCGAGGGCCTGGCGCAGCGCGACGAGTGCGAGGTGATGGCCGAACTGGCAACCCCGTACCCGTCGCAGGTCTTCCTCACGCTGTTCGGGCTGCCGCTGGCCGACCGCGAACGTCTGATCAGGTGGAAAGACGCCATCATCGCGTTCAGTCTGACCACCGACCCGTCCAGCGTCGACCTGACCCCCGCGGTCCAGCTGTACACCTACCTCACCGAAGCGGTTGCTGGACAACGGGAGAACCCCCGCGAGGGCATCCTGTCCCAGCTGCTCCATGGCGACGAACCCCTCACCGACAACGAGGCGGTCGGATTGTCTCTGGTGTTCGTCCTCGCCGGTCTGGACACCGTCACCTCCGCGATCGGCGCCACGATGCTGGAGTTGGCCCGCCGCCCCGCGCTGCGCACGGCGTTGCGGGAGGACCCCGACGGCATCGCGGTGTTCGTCGAAGAGATGATCCGGCTGGAACCGGCCGCGCCCATCGTCGGGCGCGTGACGACCCGGCCGGTCACCGTCTCGGGTGTCACGTTGCCTGCCGGCGCCGAGGTGCGGCTGTGTCTGGGGGCGATCAACCGCGACGGCAGCGACGCCCACTCCGTCGACGACCTCGTTCTCGACGGCAAGCTGCACAAACACTGGGGATTCGGCGGCGGACCGCACCGTTGCCTGGGCTCCCACCTGGCCAGAATGGAACTCAAGCTCGTGGTTGCCGAATGGCTTTCCCGGATTCCCGACTTCGAGCTCGCTGCCGGCTACGTCCCCGAGATCACCTGGCCGTCGGCGACGTGCACGCTGCCGGCGCTGCCGCTGAGGATCCTCCGGTGACCGCCGCGCCCAGCGTATTCGACGCCGGCCTGCCCACCCTCACCTACGAGCTCACCGACACCCCGCAGCAGATCTATCCGCAGTTGCGCGCCGCGCAGCAGACCGCGCCGATCGCGCTGGGTCCCATCGGACCCGAGGTGCTGTCCTATCCCCTGGCCCGAACTGTATTGGGCGACCCGAGGTTCAGGATCCCGCCGGGTATTCATCTCTCCGCGCACGGCCTCACCTCGGGCGAACTCTGGGACCGGGTCACCCGCAGCATCCTGTGCATGGAAGGCGATGAACACCGCCGCCTACGTAGCCTGGTGTCGCGGGCCTTCACCCCACGCGCGACAGCGCGGATGGACGAGACGATCCATCAGGTCATCAATCAGCTGATCGATTCGGTCAGCGCGGATGGCGGGTGCGAGTTCGTCGAGCAGATCGCCCGGCCCTATCCGATCCCGGTGATCTGCGCGCTGTTCGGAGCACCCCGGCAGGACTGGAAGCTGTTCTCCACCTGGGCCGAAGACATCTTCAAGATCGTCAGCTTCGACATCGACCTCGTCGATGAGGAACCCACGGTGCTTCGGGCGTGGATGCGTTCGACGCCTACATCGACGACATGATCGCTCACCGGCGCCGACATCTGACGACCGATCTGCTGTCCGAGCTGATCCGCGCCGAGGACGGCGGGGACCGCCTCGACGCCGGCGAGGTCCGCATGCTGGCATTCAGCATCCTGATTGCCGGAACCGACACCACCAGAACACAGTTGGCGGCCTCGATGCAGGTGCTCTGCGAGCATCCCGACCAGCTCGCGCTGCTCCGCGACCGACCCGAGCTGGCCATGCGCGCCGTCGAGGAGACCATGCGACACTCCCCGTCGATGTGCAGCACCGTCCGCACCGTGGGCGAGGATGTCACAATCGGTGAATACACCTTCCCTGCGGGAGCATTCATCGTGGCCAACACCTACGCCGCCAACCGGGATCCGGCGATCTACGACGACCCCACCCGCTTCGACATCACCCGCGACGACCCACCCCCGATTCTGACCTTCGGCGGTGGCGCCCACTACTGCCTCGGCGCCAACCTGGCCCGGCGGGAACTCTGCGAGGCGTTGAAGATACTGGCCCGCCGACTGCCCAATCCCAAGGTGGCCGGACCGGCACCGTGGCGGCCGTTGCTGGGTATGAGCGGACCCACCAGCCTGCCTGTGGAGTTCGACCGGTGACGTACCGGATCGACCCCGACGTCCTGCATCAGGTGGCCAGAGAAGTCGTCGGCCTGCCGCTGCACACCGGTGAACTCACCGCCCGTGCAGTCGGGCTGCTCGCCGAGGCGTACCCCGGTCTGATCGACCCGACTCCGGGGCGCTGGGTGGGCAGCAAGGCCGGCGGGGTGCTGGGCAAGGTCCGGTTTCTGTATTTCAGCCCACGCGAGTACATCGTCATTTTCGGGTCACCGACTGGAACACAAGGCTTTTCGGGACGCTACAAACACGTCGACATCCACAAGTTCCTGCTGGCCGGGCAGATCGACTCCTATGATCTGGAGTCCGACGACCACGTCGCACTGCCACCGCTGATGCCGGGCGGACACACCTGTCTGCAACGCGGGCACGCGCGGGGATTGACGGTCCACCCCGGCTCGTGGCACCTCGAATACGGGCGCGGCGCCGTCGCCACCACGCTTCCCTTCGCGATGGTGGACACGCTGCTGGTGTCGTTGGAGTTCGAATCGGTGCGCCGGTCGACGATCGAGTTCGGCAAGCTGGTTCGCCGGCGATTTCAGCGCTGACAGCCACGGACGCGGAAGTGAGTACGTTGAGGTTGTGACGTCGACACCGGGTCGTCGGTCAGGTCGGAGGTAGGTCATGCGCGTCGTCATCGCCGGAGGGCACGGAAAAATCGCTCTGATCACCTCGCGGCTGCTGTCCGCGCGCGGCGACTCGGTGGCCGGCCTCATCCGTAACCCCGACCAAGCCGACGATCTGCGTGCCGCCGGCGCCGAACCGATCGTCGTCGACCTGGAGAACACCACCAACGGTGTCGTGGCCACCCACCTGCGCGGCGCCGACGCCGTCATCTTCGCGGCGGGCGCCGGGCCCGGCAGTGGAGCGGCCCGAAAGGAGACCGTCGACCGCGACGCGGCGATCCTCTTGGCCGACGCCGCCGAAGCCGCGGGGGTGCGGCGTTACCTGATGATCTCGTCGATGGGCGCCGACGCCCACGCACCGGACGACGCGGGCAACCCGGTGTTCGTCGCCTACCTGCGGGCCAAGGGCGCCGCCGACGACGTCATCCGCTCGCGTGCCGACCTTCTCAGCACGATCGTGCGGCCGGGCCTGCTTACCAACGATCCGGGCACCGGCCGGGTGTACATCGCCGAACACACCGGGCCCGGCAGCATCCCCCGCGCCGATGTGGCGGCGGTGCTCGTCGCTGCGCTGGACATGCCGCAGACCGCCGGCCACACCTTCGAGGTCATCTCCGGCGACGTCCCGGTGGCCGAGGCGGTGGCCGCCGTTGCAGCCGGATAACGGCCGGCGCACCCGCGGTCAGGACGGCGCGAAGACGGTCTTGAACCGGTTCAGCGACTCTTGGATGTCCCCCTTGAGGGCACCGGCGACCACCATGCCGATCGGTCCGAACAGCGCGGGTCCGCCGAGGTGGATGTCGAACGTGACGGTCGAGGCGGCCGGGTCCGTCTGGCTGGGCTTGATCTTGCCCATCAGCTTGACCTTGACACCGCCTTTGCCGTCGCCGTTGAGCGTCATCGCCTCGGGTGGGCGGTAGTGCACCACCGTCCAGCTCACCCGGTTCGGCATGCCTTTGACCTCGACGATCGAGTCGAGCTGAGTGCCCTTCTCGATGACATCAGGCAGTTTGGAGCGCCATACCCGGTGGATGGACAGCCACTCCCGGTAGCGGGACAGGTCCGAGGCGCTCTCCCACGCCTTCTCGGGCGGCAGCGGGACGTCGACGGAGACGGACAGCTTCGCCATGCGCGAGCGCCTACGAGGTCGGCGGAGCCGTCGGGGGCTGCTGAGGCGGAGTGGTCGGCGGCGGAGGAGGCGCCTGACCGGACTGCTGTTCGGGCGGCACCGTGCCGGTGTTGTCGGCGACGGCCTTCCTGGCCGCGTCCTGCACCTTGTCGACCGTTGACGTGTACTTGCCCTTGGTCTTCTTGTCGACGAGATCACCGGCCTTGTCGATCACCGTGTCGACCTTGTCGGCGTTCTTGGAGAGAAGATCTTTGGCCTTGTCCAGAAATCCCATGCGACCAACCCTACCGCTCGCTCGGACGCCACAGGGTGCGCTGTTCTCCCAGCACACGGCCCTGAACCCACCAGATCACCTCGATGGCGACCGCACCGGCGAGCCCGATTCCCAGCGCCGTCGACGTCAGCGCGACGTTGGACGGATCGAGGATGAACAGCTCACGGGCGAACGGGATGCTGAAGATGACGACGTAGGCCAGCGCCGACACCGCCACCAGCAGCACCCGCCACCACTCATACGGGCGTGCCACCACCGACAGCACCCACAGCGCCGACACCAGCAGCGTGATCAGCGCCGCGGTCGAGGCCTGTGTCTGCTCGGTCTCGGTGGCCGCCCGCCCCTGGTAGGCGAGCAGGTACGAGGTGAACGTCGCCGCCCCGACGACGATCCCCGACGGCAGCGCCGACGTCATCACCCGCCGCACGAACCCTGGGCGGGCACGTTCGTTGTTCGGGGCCAGGGACAGGATGAACGCCGGGATACCGATGGTGAACCATGCGGCGATCGTCACGTGGATGGGCTGGAACGGGAACAGCAGCGGATCGGACCCGAACAGCTCGGCCGACAGTCCGCCCAGGCCTACGAGCACCGCCAGCAACACCGAGTACACCGTCTTGGTGAGGAACAGGTTCGAGACCCGCTCGATGTTGCCGATCACTCGCCTGCCCTCCCCCACGACGTAGGGCAGGGTGGCGAACTTGTTGTCCAGCAGCACGATCTGCGCCACCGCTCGCGACGCCGAACTCCCCGAACCCATCGCCACGCCGATGTCGGCGTCCTTGAGCGCGAGCACGTCGTTGACGCCGTCGCCGGTCATCGCGACGGTGTGGCCGCGGGACTGCAGCGCGTGCACCATCGCCCGCTTCTGATCGGGCCGTACCCGGCCGAACGTCGTGCACTCCTCCAGCGTGTCGGCGAGCGCGTCGGGCTGCTCGGGGAGCCGCCGCGCGTCCATCGTCTCGCCGGCCAGCCCGAGCGAACCCGCCACCGCACCCACCGAGACGGCGTTGTCCCCCGAGATCACCTTGATCGAGACATGCTGCGAGGCAAAGTAATCGAGGGTGTCGCGGGCGTCGGGGCGGACGCGCTGCTCGAGCACCACCAGCGCGGCGGGGGTGACCACACCGGGGGCGTCCGGTGCGTCCACCGGCCGGTCGCTGGAGCCGAGCAGCAGCACCCGCAGACCCTGCGCGCCGATCCTCTCGGCGTCCTCGGCCACCGGCGAGGCGGGGTCGAGCAGCACGTCCGGTGCGCCGATCACCCAGTTGCCGTGATCGGCATAGGAGGTGCCGCTCCATTTGGTGGCCGACTTGAACGGCGCGGTGGCGGTCGCGGTCCAGCCGGGCGGCATCGTGTAGGCCTCCGCGATCGCGGCCATGCTCGCGTTGGGCCTGGCGTCGTCGGCGGCGAGCTGGGCCAGCACCTCGGCGACCGTGCCCGCGCCCCGGTCGCTCGGCTCCTCTCCTGCCCGTGGAGCCTCGATGCGCAACAGATCGCTGACCCGCATCCCGTTCTCGGTCAGAGTGCCCGTCTTGTCGGCGCAGACGACGTCGACACGGGCCAGACCCTCGATGGCGGGCAGCTCGTTGACCAGACACTGCCTACGGCCCAGCCGGATCACCCCCACCGCGAAGGCAATCGAGGTCATCAGCACCAGCCCCTCGGGCACCATCGGCACCAGGGCTCCGACCATCCGCAGCACCGATTCCCGCCAGTCGGCCCCGGTGGTGAACAGCTGGGTATAGATGATCAGGGCCCCGGCCGGCACCAGCAGGTAGGTGATGAACTGCAGGATCTTGTTGATCCCGTTGCGCAGTTCGGATTTCACCAGGGTGAACTTGCTGGCCTCCTCGGCGAGTTTCGCGGCGTAGGCCTCGCGGCCGACCTTGGTGGCGCGGTAGGCGCCGGTGCCCGCCACCACGAAGCTGCCCGACATCACATGGTCGCCGACGTCTTTGGCGATGGGGTCGGCTTCGCCGGTCAGCAGGGACTCGTCGACCTCGAGGTTTGCCTCTTCGATGAGCATGCCGTCGACCACGATCTGGTCGCCGGGGCCCAACTCGATCACATCGTCGAGAACCACCTCGCTGGGCGCCAGTGGCCGGCTCCCGGACTGCCTGCGCACCAACGGTTTCGCCTGCCCGACGATGGCGAGTTTGTCCAGTGTCTGCTTGGCGCGCAATTCCTGGATGATGCCGATCGCACTGTTGGCGATGATGAGCAGACCGAACGCGCCGTTGATCACCGATCCGGTGGACAGCACGATGATCAGGAGCACGCCGAGGATGGCGTTGATGCGGGTGAACACGTTCCCGCGGATGATCTCGGAGACGCTGCGCGCGGCCCGGGTAGGGACGTCGTTGGTCTTGCCCTCGGCGACGCGCTGCGCCACCTCGGCGTCCGACAGGCCGGCGGCCACAGAAACCGTCATCGGGTGAAGACTCCCTTGCCGTCGTCGTCGAAATATTCCAGCGTGAGGGCGTCCCCGGCGAACGTCGCCGTCGAAACCGTTCCGGGGGGAGCGTTCTCGGAGGACACCGGGAAGGTGAACACGTCGCCATCCCACGGGCTCAGCTCGAAGGTGCCGCGCGGTCCCAGGGTGAGCTGCAGCCGGCCGTCGCGCTCGGCGACCGTCGCCGGCCCCCAGTAGGCGTTGCGGTACACCCCGGCGTACGACGGCAGCGGTGACGGCGGTTTCGCGCCGACGGGCCGCTGCTGGCCGACCAGCGCCCCGACCGGCTTGTCCATGTCGGCGAAAGCCTTGCCGTACAGCTCACCCCAGTCCTCGCGCACCTCCCCGAACTGGACCAGGTCGGCGAACTGCGCGGTCAGGGCCTCCGGGATACCCGCCGGGCTGGCGTTGGTCAGCGCGACGATCGCGACGTCGGCCGAGGGCAGGAACAGCACGTTGGTGGCCGCGCCGAGTTCGAATGCACCCGAGTGGCTCAGCTCGGTGCGTGCCGCCGACGTGGTGCCGACGTTGAAGCCGTATCCGTAGAACCCCGACCGCATCGCCGGTTCGGAGCCCCGCGACGACACCACCTGCGGGGTGACCGCGGGCAGCAGCGCCTTCGGGTCGATCAGCGCGCGGCCGTCGTGCTGCCCGTCGGCGAGCACCATCGCCATCCACCGGGCCATGTCGTTGACCGATGAACTGGCCCCACCCGCCGGTGACTGTGCCTGCGCGTCGCGGACGTAGCGCGGCTCGTAGCGGCCGTCGATGCGGATGTGGCCCACCGCGCGGTCCGGCCGGGCCTCGTAGTCACCGAACGTGTAGCTGGTGGCGGTCATGCCCAACCGCGCCAACAGCGCGTCGGAGGCCAGTTCCTCCCAGGACTTCCCGGTGCCGGCGGCGACCGCTTCCGCGCCGGCGGTCAATCCGAAGTTGGTGTAGGCGTAGGACGTTCGGAACGGATCGAGCGGCAGTTCGCGGAGCCGCTCCAGCACCTGCCTGCGGTCGTAGCCGAGGTCTTCGAGCTTGTCCCCGGCATGGTCGGGCAGTCCGGAGCGGTGCGAGAACATGTCCCCGACCGTGACCATCTGCGTGACGGCCGGGTCCGACAACCCGAACCACGGCAGCCGCGACACCAGGGGGGTGTCCCAGCTGACCTGGCCCTGCCCCACCAGGGTGGCCACGACCGTCGCGCTCAGTGGTTTGGACAGCGATGCCAGCTGGAATACCGTGTCGGGACCGACCCGGTTCTCCGGCCGATCGGCACGCTCAAGGTTCTTGACGCCGAACCCTTTCGCGTACACCGTTTTTCCGCCGTGCACCACGGCCACCGCCATGCCCGGGATACCCGACTCGGCGACCAGGCGCTCGGCGATCCCGTCGAGTTCGGCCACCGCGTTGTCCACCGCGTTGTCCGGAAGCGGCATCGCCGGAACCAACGGAGGGGGCACCTTCCAGGCCTGCCCGGCGGGCGGGGCCACGGATGTCGCGGACGCGGCGGGGTCGGCGGGCTCGGCGCCGCACCCTCCCAGCAGCGCAACAGCCAGTGCGAACACGGCCAGCCTGACCGGTGGATTCATGATCAGCACCGTAACGCGTCGTCGCAGCCTAGAAGCGCCACCACGGCTCGAAAGTCGACTCCGGGTCCACCCGCTGACCGGGGATCGGCACCGCGAGACGCACCCGCTCGGCATTAGTGGCAGCCGTCAGCCGTTCCGCCGGTTCGGCCCAGGGGTGCGGCGCCAGCCGGAACGTCGCCCAGTGGATCGGCACCATCAGGCCGTGGTCCACGTCGGTGAGGTCCAGGTGGGCGCGTACCGCCTCTTCGGGGTTCATGTGGATGTCGGCGAAGGCGGGGTGGTAGGCGCCGATCGGCAGCAGGGTGAGGTCGAACGGGCCGTATTCGGCGCCGATCTCGGCGAAGCTCTTGGTATAGCCCGTGTCGCCGCCGAAGAACGCGTTGTGGACGGGCCCGGCTACCACCCACGACGACCACAGCGTGGAGTCGCGCGCGAACAGCCGTCCGGAGAAGTGCCGCGCCGGTGTGCAGACCAGGGTCAGGTCGTCGATCCGGTGAGCCTCGTTCCAGTCCAGTTCGACGATGCGGCTCTCGGGGATGCCCCACTTGCGCAGGTGTGCGCCGATGCCCAGCGGCACCACGAACGGGGCGCGCTGGGTGTGCGCGAGCGCGACGATGGTGTCGATGTCGAGATGGTCGTAGTGGTCGTGGCTGATGATGACGGCGTCGACGGCGGGTAGCGCTTCCAGCAGCACCGGCGCGTCGTGCATCCGGTGCGGTCCGACCGCGCGCGACGGGGAGCACCGATTGCTCCACACCGGGTCGGCCAGCACGCGGTAGCCGTCCACCTCGATCAGCACGCTGGAGTGGCCGTACCAGCTCGCCGCGGCCGGCGCCGCGACCGGGTCGACTGTCGGCGGCTCAGCGAGCGGGATCGGTGCGGACGGTGTGCCCTGGGACGCGAAGTTCGCCAGGTCCCGCAGCAGCATGCGCTGCACGTCGCGGTCCATCGTGATGCCCGACGGCGGCTCGAGGTTGACGAACTTCCCGTCCTTGTAGTGCGGCGAGCGGCGCGCCACCGGCGCAATCTCCGCGGGGGTCGCTCCGAGCGAGGCGGGCGTGCCCTGCAGCGCGCGCAACACCCATCCCCCGGCCAGCAGCGATGCCGTGCCGAAGCCGTAGCGCAGCGCCGTCCGCAGCACCATCAGGCGCCCCGGAACCTGGGCGGCCGCTTCTCGATGCGCGCGACCTGGGCCTCGATGATGTCCTGGCTGGCCCAGGCCCGGTCGAAGAGCTCCTGGTGGGCGGGCCACGGCTCTTCGTAGGCGCCGTCGTCGTTGAGCACCCGCTTGGCGTGCTGCAGCGCCAGCGGCGCGAATCCCGCGATCTCCTGCGCCCAGGCCTGCGCGTCCGCCAGTGTGCCGATCCGGTTGGCCATCCCGGTCTGCAGCGCGACGTCGGCGGTGAGCCGTTCGGCGGCCAGCAGCATGCCGCGGGCCCGTCCGGCGCCGACCAGCGAGGTCAATCTCCGGATGCTCCAGTTGTCCAGGGCGATACCGTATTTCGCGACCGGGAACTGGAAATAGGCCTCGGGCGCCACCACGCGAAGATCGCAGATCATCGACAGGATGACCCCGGCGCCGATCGCGGGGCCGTTGACCGCGCCGATGACCGGCACCGGTGCGCGGTCGATCGCCAGGTTCAGCGCCCTGGCTTTGTCGGGAAGCTCGTCGGCGACGCCCTGACCACCGGACAGGTCCGCCCCCGAACTGAACACGTGGCCGGCGCCGGTGATGACGATCGCGCGGACGTCTTCGGAAGCCGCCTTCTCGATCGCTTCCCGCAGTCCGTCCACCAACTCGGCGTTGAGCGCGTTGCGCCGCTCGGGGCGCTGCAGCTCCAGCGTCATCACGTTCCCGTCGCAGGTCACTCCAATCATGGACCCCACCCTATTAGCCTTTCCCTGTGAGCCGGATCCGCGCCCATGCGCTGCGCGACGCCCTGCTGGACGAGGGATCCTTCGTGAGCTGGGATGAGCCGCCGCTGACCGTGCCCACCTCGGAGGCATACCGTAGGGAACTCGACGACGCCGAGGCCGCGACCGGGCTCGACGAATCCGTGCTCACCGGCGAAGGACGGGTGTTCGGCCGGCGGGTCGCGCTGGTGGCGTGCGAGTTCGACTTCCTGGCCGGTTCCATCGGGGTGGCCGCAGCCGAACGCATCGTTGCCGCGGTGCAGAAGGCGACAGCCGAGCGGCTCCCGCTGCTCGCGTCGCCCAGCTCGGGCGGCACCCGCATGCAGGAGGGCACGGTCGCGTTCTTGCAGATGGTCAAGATCGCCGCCGCCGTGGAACTGCACAAGAAGGCCCATCTGCCGTATCTGGTGTATCTGCGGCATCCGACCACCGGCGGGGTGTTCGCGTCCTGGGGGTCGCTCGGGCATGTCACCGCCGCCGAACCCGGAGCGCTGATCGGGTTCCTGGGCCCGCGGGTGTACGAGCATCTCTACGGCGAACCGTTTCCGTCGGGCATCCAAACCGCCGAGAACCTGCACCGCCACGGCGTCGTCGACGCTGTCGTCCCGCTCGCGGTGCTGCGCGCGACGCTGGACCGCACGCTGAAGGTGGTGTCGGATGCGCCCGGCGAGCCGCCCGTCGCGCCGGAGCCCGAACCGCTGCCCGATGTGCCGGCCTGGGAGTCGGTCGAGATCTCGCGGCGCCCGGACCGGCCGGGCGTCAGCGCGCTGCTGCGGCACGGCGCCACCGAACGGGTGCTGCTGTCGGGGACGGGTCAGGGTGAGGCGGCCACCACGCTGCTGGCGCTGGCCCGGTTCGGCGGTCAGCCGGCCGTCGTCCTCGGACAGCAGCGAGTGGTCGGCGGGGTGGTCGGCCCGGCGGCGCTGCGCGAGGCCAGGCGCGGCATGGCGTTGGCGGCGGGACTGAAACTGCCGCTGGTGCTCGTCATCGACACCGCGGGTCCGGCGCTGTCGGCCGAGGCCGAGGAAGGCGGGCTGGCCGGTGAGATCGCTCGGTGCCTGGCCGAGCTGGTCACACTCGACACCCCGACGATCTCGGTACTGCTCGGCCAGGGCAGCGGCGGCCCTGCCCTGGCGATGGTGCCCGCTGACCGGGTGCTGGCGGCCCTGCACGGCTGGCTGGCACCGCTGCCTCCCGAGGGCGCCAGCGCGATCGTGTTCCGCGATGTCGACCACGCCCCGGAACTGGCTGCGGCACAGGGCATTCGATCGGCGGATCTGTTACGCAACGGGATCGTCGACGCGGTCGTGCCCGAACATCCCGATGCGGCCGACGAACCGATGGCGTTCACTGCGCGACTCTCGGCGACCATCGCGGCCGAACTCCACCGGCTGCGCACGGTGCCCGACGAGCAGCGGCTGGCCGCCCGCCTGGAGCGCTACCGCCGCATAGGCCTTCCCTGATCCCGCCGAAATCGCATTCCACGCGGCACTTTTCGCGGATTCATCGCGTGGAATGCGATTTCGGCGGGAGACGGGGTCGTCCGTCTCACCCCTGTCACACCTCGATGGGTGGGTGAAGCCGGTCCATCGTGTACTGCCGGTTGCGGCGCGCCGACCATGCGCTGGCAGCCAGTGAGGCAGCGAGCAGGCCCGCCAGAACGGCGATCGCGATCCACAGCCGCGAGTCGACGCCGCCGACGGTCAGTTGCCGTAACCCGTTGACCGCGTAGGTCATCGGGTCGAACGGATGGATGATCTGGAACGGTCGGGCGGTGGTCTCGACCGGGTAGATGCCGCCCGCAGAGACCAGCTGCAGCATCAGGAATGCGAGCGTGACCACGCGGCCGACCGCGACTCCGAACACCGCGTTGAACGCCTGGATCATGGCCAGGAATGTCGCGGCGATCAGCACCAGGAACGCGACGGTGGCCAGCGGGTACTTGGCCTGCAGGCCGACGCCGAAGTGCACGACGGCGTACATGACCACGACCTGGCACGCCGCGATCAGCAAGCCGGGCCAGTAGGAGGCCAGCACCACCCGCAGGGCGCCCAGCCCGTTGACGATGGGCCGGGACTGCAACGGCGTCAACAGCATCCATGTGATCAGCGCGCCGATGAACAATGCCAGCGGCATGAAGAACGGTGCGAAACCGGTGCCGAACGTGGCCGCCGGGTTGGTGTTGACCAAATCCAGGCCGACCGGCGTCACCAGCGTCTGCGCCATCGCCGTGCGCTGCTGCGGCGTCCACGACGGAACCTCAGCCGTGCCCTGACGCAACTTGGTCGCCAGCTCCTGCCCGCCGGCCCGCAACTTCTCCGTACCATCCGCCAGCTGGGACGCCCCGGACGACAACTCCCGGCCCCCGCCGGACAGCTGCACCAGCCCGGCGCTGAGCCGCTGGGCCCCGGAGTTCAGTTCGTCGGCGCCGTCCTTGAGCTTGGCGACGTCCGAACGCAGCCCGCCGTTCAGCGCGCGTGTCAGGAAGGTGCGCAACTCACCCCCCGGGTCGCCGAGCTCGGCTTCCAGTCGGGACGCGCTGTCGCGCAACCGGATCAGGCCCTCGTCGGTGGTCGGGTCGATGTTCTGGGCACGCAGCAGCCGCTGAGCACCGGCCAGCGCGTGCCCCGCGTCGCGCACCGCCGGGTCGGGGTTGGCCTGCAGGAAGCCGACGGCCTGGTCGACGATCGCGGAGGCCTGCGCGCTGTTGACGTTGAGAGCCGCGATCCGGTCGGTCGTCGAATGCACGGCTGCGGACAGATGCTGCGCGGCGAGCGCGACCTCATCGGGGTTCAACTCCAGTGCACCGACCCGGTCCAGCACCTCCAGCAGCGGACCCGTCGCGGTGTCCACCGCTGCGGCCAATTGTCGTGTGCCCGCAGCGAGTTGGGCCGAGCCGGCACGCGCTGTCTCCAGTCCGGACGACAGCGTGGCCGCGCCGGTGGCCAGCCGGTGAGCGCCGTCGTCGGCCGCGTCGAGGCCGGTGGCGAGTCGCTGCGCGCCGTCGGCGGCCTGGTCGAGCCCTGCGCCGGCGTCGGTCAGCCCGGTCAGCACCGTGCCGACAGTGCGTTCGCCGATTTTGGCGTTGACCTGGTTGAGAACCTCGCGCGAGGCGTTCTGCCCGATGACCGTCGCCAGATAGTTGTTGGCGTCGTTGAAGGTGAACCGGATCTGCGCCTGCTGCGGGTCGTCACCGGAAGGCGACGCGACGCGCTCGCTGAAGTCCGGCGGCAGCGTGATCGAGAAGTAGTAGTCGCCGCGCGCGACGCCGTCGGCGGCCTGCTGCGCCGACATCTCGGTGAGATGGAGCTGGCCGGACTGCATGAGTGCCGTGGCGACCTCGTCGCCGGCCCGCAACGGCTGCCCCTGCGCCGACGCGCCGCGGTCCTCGTTGACCAGGGCCACCGGCACCTTGTTCACCTCGGCGAACGGGTTCCAGAACGCCCAGAGGTACATCGCGCCGTACAGCAGCGGCATCAGGATGATGGTGATCAGCGCGATCCGCGGCATCACCCCGCGTGAATAGCGCTTGAGGTCGGTGCCCAGTGACATCCCGGCCAGCGCCATCAGGCACCACCTTTCTGCTGATCTGCAAGCTCGGAGCGGGTGGTGTTCTCGACCTCGATCTGGGCGACCGGCCGGCCGGGGACGGGGTTGACGCCCGCGGTGACGACGGTCTGGGCGCGGCCCAGCTCGACGAGTCGGGAGACCAGCAGATCGCGATGCCGGTCATCGGTGACCTGCTCGATGCTGCCCACCACCAGTAGCGGTGGCCGGCCGGTGTTGGCCAACGCGACCCGCAGCAGCAGACCGTCGAGTTCGGTGAGCTCCTCGACGTATTCCGACAGCGGGGGCAGCGGCAGGTCGCCGAAGACAGGCCCGCACACCCGGACCAGCTCGTCCTGGCCGGCCCGCCGGATCAGCCGGTACCAGTCGGCGTCCCAGCGCAGCTTCTCGGTGATCAGATCCCGCACTGTCACCGATTCGGCGACCGGGTCGAGTTCGTCGATGCCGGCGAGCGCGGCGTGGGCGAAGATGTCGCGGACGCGGCTGCGGCCGAACACCGACAGCGAACCGGACGCGGGACGCATCCGGCCCGCCAGCGTCATCAGCAGCGCGGTGCGTCCCGAACCCGGCGGGCACAGCAGCACGGTGACACCGCCGGCGGCGACGTCGAGGTCAAGAGGTCCGTAGACCGGACCCCATGGGCCGCGCATCGTGATCGCGCGTGCGACGATCGCGGGCTCGGGGGCGGCGTCTTCTGACACCCGGCAATCCCATCACACCGGCGCTCTAAGCCCGCCGAAATCGCATTCCACGCGGCGTTTTCCGCGACAACGGCGCGTGGAATGCAATTTCGCGATCTACCTACGTCACGCGAACGCCAGCGCGGCGAGCATCGCGCCCGCGGTGACCGCCAGCAGCGGCAGCCGCAGCAGGTTCTTCCGCGTCCACCGCAGCGCCGCGGACTCGTCGATGTCGGCGGGGTCCGTGCGTTCGAACTCGGCCGCCGTGGGGATCAGGTCGAACAACGTCCACAGCCGCATCGCCGCGTGGCTGACCAGGGCGACCAGCAGCACCACCCCGACCGTTGCGTCGCCCCACGTGACCACCAGGGTGACGACGAGCAGCACCTCGAAGATCAGGGGCGCGGGCAACCAGAACCGCACCCGCGAGATGCCGCCGTTCTTGGACTGGATGATGCCCGGGCGTCTGGGCCAGTACGGGTCGACGACGAGGGCTTCGTAGACGGCGGCGCCCAGACAGACGCAGGCGGCCAACGTCGTCGCGGCGATCAGGATCAGCGTCGGGGTCCCCACAACCGGTGATTATCCAAGTGTCAGGATGTGCCATGGCCCACATTCAGCCGTTCCGGATCGAAATCGCCGACATCGACCTCGCCGACCTCAAGGAACGCCTGCAGCGCACCCGGTGGCCGGAAGCCGAATGCGTCGACGATTGGAGTCAGGGCATCCCGCTGTCCTACACCCGCGAACTCGCCGCCTACTGGGCCGACGAATATGACTGGCGGGCAAGGGAAGCCAGCCTGAATCGGTTCGACCACTTCACCACCGAGATCGACGGACTGCCGATCCACTTCATCCATGCACGGTCCACCCGTGCAGACGCTCTCCCGCTGATCATCACCCACGGCTGGCCGGGGTCGGTCGTCGAGTTCCACAAGGTCATCGAGCCGCTCACCGACGCCGGCTTCCACGTCGTCTGTCCGTCGTTGCCCGGCTACGGGTTCTCCGGCAAGCCGGCGTCGACCGGGTGGGGTGTGGAACGCATCGCCGCGGCCTGGGACGAGCTGATGGTGCGGCTCGGCTACCGCCGCTACGGCGCCCAGGGCGGCGACTGGGGCGCGGCGGTCACCACCCAGATCGGCCGCAACATCGGCCACTGCGTGGCGATCCACACCAATATGCCGATCGGCCAGGCGCCCAAGGACATGGGCGAACCGACACCCGACGAACAGGCCGCCCTCGAACGCCTCGGCTACTACCAGCGCTGGGATTCCGGCTATTCCAAACAACAGTCGACCCGGCCACAGACTCTGGGTTACGGCCTGGTCGATTCGCCGGTCGGCCAGCTGGCCTGGATCGTCGAGAAGTTCTGGTCGTGGACCGACTGCGATGGGCACCCCGAGAACGCCCTCAGCCGAGACGAGTTGCTCGACAACGTGATGCTGTACTGGGCCACCGGCACGGCGGCGTCGTCGGCACGGCTGTACTGGGAGAGCTTCGGCAGCTTCCGCGGCGGGGGGCCGGTCACACTGCCCACCGGTGTCGCGGCGTTCCCGAAGGAGATCCTGCGCTCGCCGCGGCACTGGTGCGAGGCCAATTACAACATCACCCGGTGGACCACCATGCCGCGTGGCGGGCATTTCGCGGCGTTCGAACAGCCCGAGCTCTACATCGAGGACGTCGCAACGTTTTTCGCCGACTTCCGCTGACCGCCGAAATCGCATTCCACGCGCGTCAAATCGCGAAACGACCGCGTGGAATGCGATTTCGGCGCAGAAGGCGGCCGCAGAGGGTCAGAGCTCGGTGAGCGGGGTGAAGGTGCGCACCGTCGTCACGAAGGCGCCGTCGACGCGCTCCGACACCGTGACGTAGGCCGCGCCGTCGGGTCCGAACTTCACCGGTTCGACGAGCTCGCCAGGTCCGAGATCGAGATCGAGGACCTTCACCGGCCCCGTCGACGTCAACGCCCAGACCCCCTGGTCTGCGCCGGTGAGGGTGACGTACGGCGTGCCGTCGGGACCGAACACCACTTCTTCCTGCCAGAACACGTAATCCTGTTCAGCCGCTTGCGGGAACCCCGCGAGGTCCGCGGTGGCGATCGTGGCGCCGTCCTGGTCGAACCGCAGGAAGTGGTACTCGAACGGCGACTGGCCGGACTCGACGGTGATCAGCACCCCGCTGCCGTCCGATCCGAACTGGAGCGCCGGGAAGTTCGGGCGCAGCGGATTGCCCGGCAGCGCAGGCGTCACCGTGTCGGTGGCCAACGCCAGCACCGCCCGCGACGTGACCCGGCCCTGCTCGTCCCGTGTCTCGATGACCTGATACGCCGCGCCGTCCGGCCCGAACTCCACCGGAGTGGCGACCGTGGTGCCGGCGGGCAACGTCATCGTGCGCACGATGGTCCCGTCCGGGTTCACCACGGCGAGATAGCGCACACCGCCGGACTCGTAGACGACGTAGCCGTTGTCGCCGGCGTTCGGGTTGGCGTCATATCCGCCGAGCACCGGGCTCACGCTCGGCAGCACCGGCACGACCGTGCCCGGGACCTCGACCGTGATGACCTCACCGGTGCTGCTGATGATCGCCACGCTGTCGGTCCCGGTGGCGGCGTTGCGGACCGAGACGTACACCGTGCCGTCCGGGGTGACGCTGATCGGATTGATGACGCGCCCGTCGAGGGGATCGGAGGTTTCGATGGCGTCCGCGGTGATCCGGGAGATGTAGGACTTCCCGGTCGACTCGTCGAAGGTGTACTGGTAGACACCATCTGCGGTGATCACTTTCGCGCCGTCCGGAGTGCCGGGGATCTCCCGCACGGTGTTCGACGTCCCGGTGAACGTGTACACGCGAGTTGTCTTCGTGCCGAAGAAGTTCCGCTCGACGGTCAGGTAGCCCCGGCCGTCCTGGCCGATGACGACGTCGTTGACGGTGTCGGCACCCGATGGCAGCGACACCCGCCGCGAGTTGCCGCCCGGTCCGACTGCCAGCACCGACGTGACCCCGAACGAGCGGGACACGATGTACACGCTGCCGTCCGGCGCGACGCTCGGCGTGTCTGCGGCGACACCGAGTTGATACACCCGGGGCCAACCCGCAGCGGAAACGCGGATGAGCCGGTCGCCGGAACCGGAGGGGAACTGCCGCGTCGGGAAGAACACCGCCCCGTTCGGGGCGACCACCATCGGTGCGGACGGTTGCCCGATCACTGTTCCGACCGTCTTCACCACCCCCTGGCCGTCGACGAGGGAGATGGTGGACGTGTTCGACGACTCCTTGTAGGTGGTGACCAACAGGGTGCCGTCGGGCCGGACGACCGGGAGTGCCTGCTCCACTGGGTATCCGGCGATGACATCGGTCGTCTTCAGCACCTGGCCGTCCTCGTCGAGGATGCTGACGCGGGTCCGGATGGGCCTGTTGGTCGCGTCCACGTCGTGGGTGACCTGATAGATGGTGCCATTCGAGCTGATCAGCACAGGGCCCGCGGCCCGTCCGGGGGTCGACTCACTTGCGTCCACGTATGCCGTTACGACGACATCGACTGTGGCCGTGAGGGTTCCACCGTGTCCGTCGCTGATCGTGAACGTCAGCGAGTCGATCCCGGCATCGGCCGGCGCACCCGGGGTGCCTGCGGCCTCACGGGCGGCCGCCGTCGGTGTGTAGGTGAACGTGCCGTCGCCGTTGTCGACGAGCTCGCCCTTGTCGGTCGAGAGGGGTCCGGTGATGCTCAGCGCGTCGCGGTCGAAGTCGTAGGCACTCACCCTGACGATGGTGGTGCCGGTGGTCAGGCTCGGGTTGCCGGCGCGGGCGCGCGCACCGAACGGGTCGGCGTTGCGAGGCAGGATGTTCACGGTGACGGGAACCTCGACAGCGCCGCCGGCGGCGTCCTTTACCGTGACGGTGAAGCTGTCCGTCCTGTCCTCCGCGGTGGCCCCGTCCGCGGCCGCGGCATGGCGGGCCGCGGCGGACGGCGTGTAACGGAAGGTGCCCCACGGCGTAACGGCGACCCTGCCCTTCTCGGTGCCGGCCGATCCGCTGTAGGTCAGCCACCCACCGTCGGGATCGGTCGCTTTCACGCGGCCACCGACCGAGCCGGTGAAGACACCCGGGTCGCGCGTGGTGACCTCTGCAGGCTGCGGCACCGCACCGGCGCCGCCGTCCACCAATCCGGTGGTGTCCGTCGGCGAGCCACTGTCGCCGAGTTCGGTTCTCGGCTGCCCGAACTGCCGGCGCGCGAACGCGAGCAACGTCCACAGCAGGGGCGACTCGACCGGAGCGGCCGGCGCGGACCCGTCGGAGGACTGCGGGGCGAACAATGCAGTGACGACCGACGACGACGTCGGCGTGCGCGCCTTGTCCGGCTCTCGGGCGTCCCGAGAAACGTCGACGAGTGGTTCCGGCGGCACCTCGTCCGCGGCCGGGCCGGGCTCCGGGGAGGGTTCCACGCCGGTGCCCTCGCCGTCGTCGGGCTGGTCGTCGTCCGCGGCGGGCACGGGCTCGGTGTGCAGATCCCCGGACCCGCTCTCGGTCTCGTCGGGCTGCACGTCGTCGGGGTCGGACCCCTTTAGGTCATCTTCTGATCGATTGCTGCCATACGAGCCGCGCTTCTCGACCCCCGTCGGCTCCTCGTCATCGGCGTCATCCTCCGGCACGGAATCCTGCTCGTCGGCGTCGTCCTCGGGATTGACATCAGCGTCAATGCCGCCGTCGGTCGAGTCCCCGGCTCCGGACGCCGAATCCCCTTTCGTGTCATCTGCTTTCGCGTGCTCGGCGCTGGTCGACGACGTGTCGTCACCGGCGTCTGCGGACGCCATCCCGGGCAGCGCGACCGTCGCTGCGCCGATGCCCAGAGCAACGGCCAACGCGCCGACCCGTCCCACGAACCGTGCATGATCCATCTGAACCCCCCAAATTTGCTGACAGCACAGACAGCCTAGGGTCGGGTGTTGCCAGATGGAAGGATTTCGGTGAACTCCGGACGTTGCCCGCTACGCCAGTGACTGCACCCAGGACCGGTGCAACGCCGCGTAATGCCCGTCGTCGCGGGCCGTGAGCTCCGCCGGTGCCCCGTCCTCGACGACGCGACCGTGCTCGAGCACCAGCACCCGATCGGCGATCTGCACCGTCGACAGCCGGTGGGCGATCACCACCGCGGTCCGGTCGGCCAGCACCGTTTCCAGGGCTCGCTGCACCATCCGTTCACTCGGGATGTCCAGCGAGGAGGTCGCCTCGTCCAGGATCAGCACCGCGGGATCGGCCAGGAAGGCCCGTGCGAATGCGACGAGCTGGCGCTGCCCGGCCGACAGCCGTCCACCGCGTTTGGCGACGTCGGTGCCGTAGCCGTCGGGCAACGCTTCGATGAAGGTGTGCGCCCCGACCGCGCGGGCCGCGTCCCGCACCTCGTCATCGGTGGCCTCGGGTCTCCCGAACCGGATGTTGTCGGCGATCGTGCCGCCGAACATGAAGTTCTCCTGCGTCACCATCACCACATGGCGGCGCAGATCGGTCTGCGCCACGTCACGCAGGTCGACCCCGTCCAGCGTGACCGTTCCGGCCACCGGGTCGTAGAACCGGGTGATGAGTTTCGCGATCGTGGTCTTGCCGGCACCGGTGGTGCCGACCAGCGCGACGGTCTGCCCGGCGGGAATCACCAGATCCAGCCCGGGAAGCACCGGGCGTCCCTGTACGTACTCGAATTTCACGCCGCAGAAGGCGATCTCGCCGCGCACGTCGCCGAGTTCGACCGGGCTGGCGGGGTCGCTGATACCCGGCTTCTCGGCGAGCACGCCGGCCAGCTTCTCCAAGGCCGAGGCCGCGGACTGAAAGGTGTTGAAGAACTGTGAGATCTCCTGCATCGGCTCGAAGAACATCCGCAGGTAGAGCAGGAACGCTGCCAAGGTGCCGATCGTCATCTCGCCGTGCAGGACCCGGTAACCGCCATAGAGCAGCACCACACCGGTGGTGAGGTTGCCGACGAGCTTGACGCCCGGCATGAAGACGGCCAGCAGCTTGAACGTCTTCTCGTTGATCACGCGGTAACGGTCGGCGACGTCCTCGAAGATCTCCTGGTTGCGTGGCTCGCGGCGGTAGGCCTGCACCGCCTTGATGCCCGTCATGGTTTCGACGAACTGCACGATGACCAGCGCGGAGATCTCCCGGACCTCGCGGTAGGCCTTCGACGACTCCCGCCGGAACCACAACACGAGCAGCACCAGGATCGGGAACGCCACCAGGCACATCAGGCCGAGCTTGACGTCGAGGACCACCAGCAGCACCGCGGTGCCGACCAGCGTGAGCACCGCGGTGATCAGGCTGTCGAAGCCGGTTTCCAGCATGTCCTGAATGGCCTCGACGTCGTTGGTGGAGCGGCTCACCACCCGGCCGGAGGTGTAGCGGTCGTGGAACGCGATGTCCAGGCGGGCGAAATGGCGGAACACCCGGCGACGCAGTTCGAGCAGCACCTTCTGCCCGGTCCGGCCCGATCGGCGCAGGAAGTACATCCGACTGGTGGCCTGGACCACGACCACACCGCACAGGCCCGCCACGATGGTCAGCAGGGTGGTCGCGGTCCCGCCTTCGAGCAGCGGCGGGATGCCGTCGTCGATGCCCTTCTGCACCAGAAGCGGAACCGAAAGACGCGCAGCGTTTTCCACCACCACGACGATCGCGAGCACGGCGACCACCCACCGGTAGGGATACAGCAACGAGTACAGCAGCGACCGGGCCTCACGTCGGCGCGGCACCGATTCGTCGATCGGGAGATCGGACTGCTCGTCGAACTTTCCACGCCAGTCGGCGGTGCTCATCTGCGCCTCCCCAGGACTTCCTGGTCCACGCGGGCGCATTCGTCGTCGCCGTCGAGCCGGGCGCGCTCTTCTCGTTCGATCATCTGCTCGTCACGCAGACGCTCATCGGCCCAATCACATTCGCGTTCGCTGCCGTCGTCGAGCTCGTCGTCGGCGGCCAGCAGATAGCGGTACTCGGGTACCCGGGAGAGGAGGTCAGCGTGCGTGCCGACGTGCGTGATGGTGCCGTTCTGCAGCAGCGCGACCCGGTCGGCGAGCAGCACCGTCGAGGCCCGATGGGCCACCACGACGCCGGTCACCTCGTGCAGCACTCGGCGCAGTGCCTCCTCGACCACCGCCTCGGTGTGCACGTCGAGGGCCGAAAGCGTGTCGTCGAGAACCAGGATCCGCGGACCGGCCAGGATCGCCCGGGCCAGCGAAAGGCGTTGGCGCTGACCACCCGACAGACTCATTCCCTGCTCGCCGATGCGGGTGTCCAGACCGAACGGCAGGTCGTAGACGAACTGCGCGGCCGCGATCTCGACGGCTTGGCCCAACTCGTCGTCGGCCGCTGGATCTTCTCGGGGCCGGCCCAGCCGGAGGTTCTCGGCGACCGACATCGAGAACAACGTCGGATCCTCGAACGCGGTGGCCACCGTCCGGCGCAGTGCGTCCAGCGACAGCTCGCGGATGTCCCGGCCGTCGACGCGAATCTCACCCTCGCTGACGTCGTAGAGCCGCGACAGCAGCCCGACCAGGACCGACTTGCCCGACCCCGTCGCACCGACCAACGCCAGCGTCTCCCCCGCTTCGACGGTGACGTTCACGTGGCGCAGAGCCCAACTGTCGGGCGCCGCGTCCGGGAAGCGAAACCCGACGTCGACGAGTTCCAACCGGCCGCCCCGCGGTGCCTGCGTGCGCGGACCGTCGGTGATCTCCAATGGCGCGTCGAAGATCTCGGCGATCCGGTTGGCCGCGGTGAACGACTCCTGGGTCATCGACAGCAGGAAACCCAGCGACGCGATCGGCCACACCAGCGACAGCATCATCGTGATGAACGCGACCAGGGTGCCCATCGTCACCGAGCCGTTTCCTGCGGCGTACGCGCCGAAGCCGAGCACGACGATCAGGGTCAGGTTCGGGATGATCTCCAGCAGCGTCCAGAACTTCGCCGACACCGACACCCGGCCGACCTGCGTGTCGTAGAGGCCGGTGAGCTGCTCGTCAAACCGCTCGTAGACGTAGTCCTCACGACCGAACGACTTGACCACGCGCAGGCCCAGCGCGGCCTCCTCCACGTGGGTGGCCACGTGGCCGGCCTGATCCTGCGCCAGCCGCGACAGCCGGGTGTACTCCTGCTGGAAATGCAGCACCGTCACCGTGATCGGCACGATCGACACCAGCACCACCACGCCCAGCGGCCAGTACATCGCCAGCAAGATCGCGGTGACGACGGTGATCTGAAGGACGTTGAGCATCAGGAAGATCAGGCCGAACGACATGAACCGGCGAATCGTGCTCAGGTCGTTCATGATCCGCGACAGCAACTGGCCGGACTGCCAGCGGCCGTGGAACGACATCGGCAGGATCTGCAACCGCGCGTAGAGCTGTTTGCGGATGTCGGCTTCCACGCCCATCGTCGCGCGGGCCACCAGCCACCGCCGGATGAACCACAGCACAGCCTCGGTCACGCCGACAGCGACCGCCGCCGCGCCGACCAGCCACAGGCCCTGCTGATCCTGATGACGCACCGGACCGTCGATCACGGCCTTGGTCATCAACGGGATCGAGATGGTGGCCGCGAGGCTGGCCAGCGCGACGACGATCATCACGATCCAGCGGCCCCGATACGGCAACAGATACGGAAGCATCCGCCACAGGTCCGAACTCGGCTTCACCCGCTTCGGCGGCGCCCCGATCGCGGGCGCCGCATGCAGAGATTCTCGGGTGTCAGCCACTTAGAGCATCTTCCCATTGCGGGCAAGTGGTTAAGTCGCGCTCCGCCCGCGCCGAACTTGCATTCCGGCAGCGAAAGTTCGAGTGAGGGCCCGCGGGAACGCAATTTCGGCGGTCGGTGCCGAATTGGGTGCGATACAGCTCGGCGTAGCGGCCGCCGCGGACCAGTAGTTCCTGATGATCACCGCGCTCAACGATGCGGCCGTCCTCGACGACGAGGATCAGATCCGCAGCGCGGACCGTGGACAGCCGGTGGGCGATCACGATCGACGTCCGGCCGGCCAGCGCCTCGGCCAGCGCGGCCTGCACGGCGGCCTCGGACTCCGAGTCCAGCGACGCGGTGGCCTCGTCGAGGATCACCACCTGCGGAGAGGCCAGCAACACCCGCGCGATCGTCAGTCGCTGCCGCTGCCCACCGGAGAGCCGGTAGCCGCGCTCCCCGACCACGGTGTCGAGCCCGTCGGGCATGGCCGCCACGACGTCGTCGAGTCGCGCCCGCCGCAGGGCCGCCCAGAGCTGGTCATCGGTTGCGTCCGGAGCGGCCAGCGTGAGGTTGGCCCGGATCGACTCGTGGAACAGGTGACCGTCCTGGGTGACCATCCCGACGGTGTCCTTCAACGACGCGAACGTCACGTCACGGATGTCGACGCCGTTGAGGCGGATCGCACCGCCCTGGACGTCGTACAGGCGCGCCACCAGCGACGCGATCGTGGACTTGCCCGCTCCCGAGGACCCGACCAGCGCGACCACCTGCCCAGCCCGCGCCGTAAACGAAATGCCGTGCAGCACTTCCTCACCGCCGGGGTCGTCCAGTTCGGCGACCTCCTCCAGGGAGGCCAGCGACACCTGATCAGCGGACGGATACGAGAACCGCACGTCGTCGAACTCCACGGTCACCGGACCGCGCGGCACCTCGACCGCGCCGGAGCGTTCCCGGATCAGCGGGACCAGATCCAGCACCTCGAATACCCTCTCGAAACTGACCAACGCGGTGGCGATCTCGACGCGCGCGTTGGCCAGCGCCGTCAGCGGCGCGTAGAGCCGGGTCAGCAACAGGGCCAGCGCCACGATCTCGCCGGCCTGCAGATGACCACCGAGGGCGAGTGTGCCGCCCAGGCCGTAGACCAGCGCCAGCGCCAGCGCCGACATCAACGTCAGCGAGTTCATGAACGTCGACTGCAGCATCGCGGTGCGGACCCCGATGTCGCGCACGCGCCCGGCCCGCACCGCGAACTCTCGGGACTCGGCCGCGGTGTCGCCGAACAGCTTCACCAGCGTCGCCCCCGGCGCCGAGAACCGCTCGGTCATCTGGGTGTTCATCGTCGCGTTGTGCGCCGCGGCCTCGCGCGAGAGCCGCGCCATCGCCGCGCCGATCCGCCGCGCGGGAATCAGGAACAGCGGCAACACCACCAGCGCGGCCAGCGTGATCTGCCACGAAATACCCAGCATCACCGCCAGCGTCAACGTCAGGGTCACGAGGTTGGACACCACCCCGGACAGCGTGTCGGAGAACGCGCGCTGGGCGCCCATCACGTCGTTGCCGAGCCGGCTCACCAGCGCGCCGGTACGGGTGCGGGTGAAGAACGCGACAGGCATGCGCTGCACGTGATCGAACACCGCGGTGCGCAGGTCGAGAATCAGGCCCTCGCCGATGGTCGACGACAGCCACCGGGTGAGCAACGCGACCCCGGCCTCGGCGAGCGCGACCACCGCGATGACGGCCGCCAGGGCGACGACCACCCCGGCACTGCCCGCGCCGGTGATCTCGTCCACCACGCGCCCGGCCAACAGCGGGGTCGCCACTGTCAGCGCCGCACCGATGACGCTGACGCCGACGAACACCGCCAGCCGGCGATGGTGGCGCGCCGCGAAGCGCCAGATCCGGGCCAGCAGCCGGCGGTCGGCCAAGGAGTGCAGATCACCGCCCTTTGCGTGCGTCTGCCGGTACAGCGACTGGCGGGCGACCGTTTCCAAACTCATGTTTTTCACCGTAGGACCTCAACGAAGATTGAGGTCAATGACTTCCCTCCGGCGCCGGCCGGTAATCCGCAGGCACCACCTCCCACGAGGACGCCGCTTCATCAGGCAAGATTGCGTGCATGGACAGTGGTGTGGCCTCACCCCGGGTGCTCGTGGTCGACGACGATCCCGATGTGCTCGCCTCGCTCGAGCGCGGCCTGCGACTGTCCGGATTCGAGGTGTTCACCGCCGTCGACGGCGCCGAGGCCCTCCGCAGCGCCACCGAGACGCGCCCGGACGCGATCGTCCTCGACATCAACATGCCGGTGCTGGACGGAGTGTCCGTGGTGACCGCGTTGCGGGCGATGGACAACGACGTGCCGGTCTGTGTGCTCTCCGCCCGCTCGTCGGTGGACGACCGTGTCGCCGGCCTGGAAGCCGGCGCCGACGACTACCTGGTCAAGCCCTTCGTGCTGGCCGAGTTGGTGGCGCGTGTCAAGGCGCTGCTGCGCCGGCGCGGTTCCACGGCTACCTTCTCGTCGGAAACCATCACGGTCGGCCCGCTGGAGGTCGACATCCCGGGCCGGCGGGCCCGCGTGGACGGAGTCGACGTCGACCTGACCAAACGCGAATTCGACCTGCTGGCCGTGCTCGCCGAGCACAAGACCGCGGTGCTGTCGCGGGCGCAGCTGCTGGAGCTGGTGTGGGGCTACGACTTCGCCGCCGACACCAACGTCGTCGACGTGTTCATCGGCTACCTGAGGCGCAAGCTCGAGGCCAATGGCGCACCGCGACTGCTGCACACGGTGCGCGGCGTGGGATTCGTCCTCAGGCAGCAGTGATGAGCGCTTGCGCGAAGAACAGGCAACAGTAGTTATGGTCGCGCTGTCCCGCATCTTTCGCCGCACACCGTCGCTGCGCACGCGGGTCGCGTTCGCCACCGCCATCGCCGCAGCGATCGTCGTCGGCATCGTCGGCACCGTGGTGTGGGTCGGCATCACCAACGACCGCAAGGAGCGGCTCGACCGTCGCCTCGATGAGGCCGCCGGGTTCGCGATCCCGTTCCTGCCTCGCGGGCTCGACGAGATCCCGAAGTCCCCGAACGACCAGGACGCGGTCATCACCGTGCGCCGGGGCGGGCAGGTGACCTCGAATTCGAATGTGGTGCTACCCGAGCTGGAGCCCGGTTATGCCGACACCGAGGTCGGGGGTGTCCGGTACCGGGTGCGCACGGTGCAGTTGTCGACACCCGAACCGATGTCGGTGGCCGTCGGCGCGACCTACGACGCGACGATCGCCGACACCAACAACCTGCACCGGCGTGTCCTGATCATCTGCACGTTGGCCGTCGGCGCGGCCACGTTCGGCGGCTGGCTGCTGGCAGCGTTCGCGGTGCGGCCGTTCAAACGGCTGGCCCAACAGACCCGCCAGATCGACGCCGGTGACGAAGCGCCCGACATCGACATCCGCGGCGCGACCGAAGCCGTGGAGATCGCCGACGCGGTCAAAGGGCTGGTGGAGCGTGTGTGGGAGGAGCAGGGTCGCACCAAGGCGGCGCTGGCGTCCGCCCGCGACTTCGCGTCGGTGTCGGCGCACGAGCTGCGCACTCCGCTGACCGCGATGCGGACCAACCTGGAAGTGCTCGCGACGCTGGACCTGTCCGAGGAGGGCCGCAAGGAGGTCGTCAACGACGTCATCCGCACGCAGTCCCGCATCGAGGCGACGCTTGGGGCGCTGGAGCGTCTGGCCCAGGGCGAGCTGTCCACCGAGGACGACCATGTGCCGGTCGACATCACCGAGTTGCTCGACCGTGCCGCCCACGACGCGATGCGGGTCTACCCGGAGCTTGAGGTGTCGCTGGTGCCTGCGCCGACGGTGATCATCGTCGGGTTGCCGGCCGGTCTGCGGTTGGCCGTCGACAACGCCATCGCCAACGCGGTCAAGCACGGCGGTGCCACCCGGGTGCAGCTGTCAGCGGTCAGCTCGCGCGAAGGCGTGGAGATCGCGATCGACGATGACGGCGTCGGGGTTCCCGAAGAGGAGCGCAAGGTGGTGTTCGACCGGTTCTCTCGCGGGTCGACGGCGTCGCATTCGGGTTCGGGCCTGGGGTTGGCGTTGGTGGCTCAGCAGGCCGAACTGCACGGCGGCACCGCGTCTCTGGAGGCCAGCCCGTTGGGCGGGGCGCGCCTGCTGCTGCGGCTGCCCGGCCCGCGCTGATTTTCTCGCCGAAATCGCATTCCGGCAGGCAGAGTGCGAGTGGTCGTCTGCCGGAATGCAATTTCGCCGGAGGCGACGTCAGCGGGTGGCGAGCAGGTCGATGACGAAGATGAGCGTCTTGCCCGACAATCGATGCCCGCCGCCGGCGGGGCCGTAGGCCTGCTCCGGCGGGATCGTCAGCTTCCGGCGCCCGCCGACCTTCATCCCGGGGATGCCGTCCTGCCAGCCCTGGATCAGGCCGCGCAGCGGGAACTCGATCGACTCGCCGCGGTTCCACGAGCTGTCGAACTCCTCGCCGGTGTCGTACTCGACGCCGACGTAGTGCACCTCGACCCTGGCACCGGGGACCGCTTCCGGCCCCTCGCCCACCACGAGGTCTTCGATCACCAGCTCCGCGGGGGCGGGGCCGTCGGGGAATTCGATCTCGGGTTTGGTAGCCATCCGACCAGCTTAGTCCGCAGACGCGGGCACGAAATAGCTGCACACTGGTAGACGTGGCCCAGGCAGACAAAGACCAAGACATCCTCAAACAAGTCCACGAACTCGTCGCCGAAGAGCGACAACTGCGCGACAAACTGCAGCACCGCGAGATCGACGCCTCCGAGGAACACGCGCGGCTGAAGGCGGTCGAGGTCCAGCTCGACCAGTGCTGGGACCTGCTCCGCCAGCGGCGTGCGCTGCGCTCCAGCGGCGGCAATCCCGCCGACGCGGAGGTGCGACCCGAGGGCGAGGTCGAGGGCTACCTCAACTGAGGAAGGCACGCTGTGACACGCGTTGACACCGTCATCGTCGGTGGCGGGCACAACGGGCTGGTTGCCGCCGCCTACCTGGCGAAGGCCGGGCGCAGAGTGCGGGTCCTCGAGCGCCTCGACCACGTCGGGGGCGCAGCCGTGTCGCAGCATCCGTTCGCCGGTGTCGACGCCCGCTTGTCGCGTTACTCCTACCTGGTGAGCCTGCTGCCGCGGCGCATCATCGAGGACCTCGGCGCGCGAATCAGGCTGGCGCGACGCCGGTACTCGTCTTACACACCCACCCCGGCCGACGGAGGCCGCACCGGCCTGCTGGTCGGACCGGAGTCGACGTTCGACGCGATCGGCGCCGGTGACGACGAAGCGCACTTCGAGGACTTCTACCGACGCTGCCGGGCGCTGACCACCCTGATGTGGCCGACGTTGCTGGAGCCGCTGCGCACCCGGTCGGCGATGTACGGTGCCCTGACCGGCGAGGGGGACGCGAAGACCGCCTGGCAGCAGATGATCGAGCACCCGATCGGGCAGGCGATCACCTCGGCGGTGCGCGATGACCTGGTCCGCGGCGTGATGGCGACCGACGCGCTGATCGGAACGTTCGCCCGCCTCGACGACGAATCCCTGGCACAGAATCGCTGTTTCCTGTACCACCTGATCGGGGGCGGTACCGGGGACTGGGACGTGCCGGTTGGCGGGATGGGCGCGGTATCGGGCGCCCTGGCCGCCGCGGCAACCGGATTCGGCGCCGAGATCCTCACCGGGGCCGACGTTTTCGCGATCACCCCGGACGGCGAGGTCCGATACCGGCGCGGCGACGCCGAGCACGAGGTCACCGGCAGTCACGTCCTGGCCAACGTGACACCGGCGGTGCTGGCTCGCCTGCTCGACGAACCGGAACCGGACGTGGCACCGGGCGCGCAAGTGAAGGTCAACCTGATGCTCACCCGACTGCCGCGACTGCGCAACGAAACCATCACCGCCGAACAGGCTTTCGGCGGCACCTTCCATATCAACGAGACCTACGGCCAGCTCGACACCGCATACCGCCAGGCTGCGGCGGGCACGGTGCCCGATCCGCTGCCCTGCGAGATCTACTGCCACACCCTGGCCGACCCGTCGATCATGTCCGAAACCCTCCAGGCTTCCGGCGCGCACACGCTGACGGTGTTCGGCCTGCACACCCCGCACGATCTGGCCGCCTCGGTCACGCCGGACCGCCTCCGTGACACCCTGACCTCCGCGGCGCTGACATCGCTGAATTCCGTTCTGGCCGAGCCCATCCAGGACGTCGTCATGCAGGACAGCCTGGGCCGCCTGTGCATCGAGACCAAGACGACCGCCGACCTGGACCACACCCTGGGCATGACGCGCGGCAATATCTTCCACGGCGCGTTGTCGTGGCCATTCGCCGAGGACGACGAGGAGCTCGCGACACCGGCGCAGCGGTGGGGTGTGGCCACTGCACACGATCGGATCCTGTTGTGCGGATCCGGTTCTCGCCGCGGTGGGGCGGTGTCGGGAATCGGCGGGCACAACGCGGCGATGGCTGTGCTGGAGAGTTAACCCAGTTTGTCGAGGATCGCCCGCAGCGCGGCGAGGTCGTCCTCGGCCAGCGTGGCCAGGGCCTCGGGCGCCGGGTCGTGGACGGCGTCGATCGTGCGCAGCACGTCGCGGCCGGCGTCGGTGAGCGACACCAGTTTGCAGCGACGGTTGGACGGATCGATGCGGCGCACGACGAGCCCGCGCTCTTCCAGATCGTTGACGGCCACCGTCGCCGCCGGCGCGTCGACGGTGGCTGCCGCGGCGATCTGCTTGACGGTCATGGAATTTCGCATCAACCGCATCAGGATCCGCACTCTGCTGAACGGAAGGCCGGTGCGCTCGACCACCGACTTCTTCCAGTTGTCCCGGTGATCGTGGACGAATGCGGCCAGATCGCGCCAGACGTCGTCGGCGAGCGGATTACCGGACATGAGCACCACCGACCGGATCCGCTGCACCGGAGACCAACGGGGCCAGCCGCTCGGCCGACCGCAGAGCGCGCTGAGATGTCGCGAACAAGCCGACCCCGAAAATCACCAGACCCAGGGCGATACAGACGAACCACAGCGGTCGCGCAGCCGCCGCGAAATCGGTGCCGCCGACGGCCATCGCCGGGCCGGCAACCGAACCGCACAGTGCCACACCGATGCTCACCCCGACCTGGCGGCTCGTCGACGTCACCGCGGACGCCGCCCCGGCCCGATCCAGCGGCATCCCGCTCACCGCTGCGTTCGTGATCGGCGCATTGACCATCGAGAAGCCGATGCCGAACACCGCGAAGATGATCAGCAGCCACCACACCGGGGTCGTCGCGGTCAGGAACGTCAACATCGTCGCCGCCGCGGTGATCGCCACCCCCGCCACCACCAGGGACGGCCGCGCGCCGTAGCGGCCGACGAGTCGTCCCGACAGCGGGGAGAACAGCAGCGCGCCGAGGGCTATCGGCAGATAGATCAGGCCGGTGTGCATGGCCGAGAACCCGCGCTCCCCCTGCAGATACAGCGACATCATGAACAGGAACGCACCCCAGGCCGCGAACGCGCTGACCGCGTTGACGGTCGCGGTGGTGAACGGGATGCTGCGGAAGAACCGCAGATCGAGGAACGGGTCGTGGCGGCGCGATTCGAACCGCAGGAACGCCGCCAGGGCCACCGCGGCGACGGCACCGATCGCGACGACGCGTGGATTCGTCCAGCCGAGCACCGGCCCCTCGATGAGGGTGAACACGGTGCCGAAGAGGAACAGGATGGCCAGTCCCTGACCGATGGGGTCGACGTTGCGCATCGTCGCCGACTTCGATTCCGGGACGAACACCGCGGTGAGCAGGATGGCCGCCGCGCAGATGGGAAGATTGATCCAGAACACCGAGCGCCACCCGATGGTTTCGATGAGCAGGCCACCGACGATCGGTCCGGCCGCCATCGAGATGCCGGTGATCCCACCCCAGACGCCCAGTGCCCGCGCCCGCTCCACCGGCTTGGTGAAGATCTGCGAGATGATGGACAACGCAACGGGATTGAGCATCGAGCCGCCGATGGCCTGCAGGAAACGAGCCCCGATCAGCGCGTCGATGGTAGGCGCCAGGCTGCAGGCCAGGGAGCCGAGCGCGAACAGCGCTAGCCCGGTCTGGAACACCCGCCGGCGACCGAAGCGGTCCCCGGTCGCCCCGGCCAGCATCAGCAGTGACGCCAGCACCAGGGTGTAGATGTCGACCACCCACTGCATCTGCGCGGAGGTTGCCGACAGGTCCTGCCGGATCGACGGGATCGCGACATTGACGATCGTCGCGTCCATCGACACGATGAGCAGGCTCAGGCAGCAGGACACCAGGATGATGGCCTTGCGCCTGGGCGTCATCGAGCCGACGGTTGTATTCACACAACTATTGTGAAACTACAACCGTTTGCGGGGCAAGCGGGAGTGCGTGTGACGTTCGTCGGCGACGAGCGTGCGGTTACTCGGCGATATGCCCGGCGAGTCGCCCGCCGACACGCACGCTCGCGCGCATCGGGTCGGGACCGCACCGCCGGGTGGCGCCTCAGCGGCCGTCGATACCGGTGTAGTCGCGCTCGGTGTAGCCGGTGTAGATCTGGCGCGGACGGCCGATCTTGTTCGGCTCGCCGTGCATCTCCCGCCAGTGTGCGATCCAGCCCGGCAGCCGGCCCAGCGCGAACAGCACCGTGAACATCCGGGTCGGGAAGCCCATCGCCCGGTAGATCACACCGGTGTAGTAGTCGACGTTCGGGTAGAGCTTGCGCTCGATGAAGAAGTCATCGGTCAGCGCGATCTCTTCGAGCTCCTTGGCGATGTCGAGCAGCTCGTCCTGCACGCCGATCTTGCCGAGGATCTTGTCAGCCTGCTCCTTGACGATGCGCGCCCGCGGGTCGTAGTTCTTGTACACGCGGTGACCGAAGCCCATCAGCTTGACGTTGTCCTCGCGGTTCTTGACCTTCTTCACGAACGTCGCGACGTCGTCGTCACCGGTGCGGATCTTCTCCAGCATTTCCAGCACCGCCTGGTTGGCGCCGCCGTGCAGCGGACCCCACAGGGCATTGATGCCGCCGGAGATCGAGGTGAACAGGTTGGCCTGCGACGAGCCCACCAGCCGCACCGTCGAGGTCGAGCAGTTCTGTTCGTGGTCGGCGTGCAGGATGAACAGCATGTCGAGAGCCCGCACGATCTCCGGGTCGACCTCATACGGTTCGGCGGGGAAGCCGAACGTCATCCGCAGGAAGTTCTCCACCAGCGTCAGCGAGTTGTCCGGGTACAGGAACGGCTGTCCCTCGGACTTCTTGTACGCATACGCCGCGATCGTCGGCAGCTTGGCCAACAGGCGGATGGTGGACAGCTCGACCTGGTGCGGATCGAACGGGTCCAGCGAGTCCTGATAGTAGGCGCTCAGCGCGTTGACCGCGCTGGAGAGCACCGGCATCGGATGCGCGTTGCGCGGGAAGCCGTCGAAGAACCGCTTGAGGTCCTCGTGCAGCAGCGTGTGTCGCTGGATCTTGGTGGTGAAGTCCTCGAGCTGTTCGGCAGTCGGCAACTCACCGTAGATCAGCAGGTAGCTGACCTCGATGAACGTCGACTTCTCGGCCAGCTGCTCGATCGGGTAGCCCCGGTAGCGCAGGATGCCGGCGTCACCGTCGATGTAGGTGATGGCGCTCTTGGTCGACGCCGTGTTGACGAAGCCGCCGTCGAACGTCGTGTAGCCGGTCTTGGCCAACAGCGAACCCAGCGCGATGCCGTCCGCGCCCTCGGAAGCTTTGACGATGTCGAGTTCGAGCTCGCCGCCTGGGTAGACCAGGGTGGCATGCTCCTGCCCGGCGTCGGCGTTATCGGCCACTGGGATCCCTTCAGGTCTGTCGGGTGTGTCGATCAGTCGGAGTCTGCCTACAAAAGGTAGTCCCATCCCAGCAGTCACGCCCGCGGGGGGCTGTCACAGGGTCAGACGGGCAGCCCCAGGTCGGCGATTTCGCCGGTGAACTCCGCATAGGTGGACTCGAAGGCCTCGATCGCATCGTCGACGCTGACGAGGACGTCGGGGCCGGTCCGGCGGCTGAGATCCTGCAGCGCGGTCATCATCAACGCACCCCACACCGCCGCGAGCAGCCTCACCCTCCGGTCGTCTACGGTGGTGCCCATCCGTTCGGCGACCACCGCGTCCACGGCACTGGCCCGGTACTCGATGGTGGCCTGACGCAGCGTCGCCGAGGACATCGTGATCCGCAGGATCTGCATCAGCCGCTCGGCCGACAGGCCGTCGGCGGGCGCCAGCTTGCAGGACTCGGCCATCGCCACGTACGCGCGTCGCAACGCCTCCAGATGGCTCAGGTACCGCGGTTGGCGGGCCAGTTCGGCGGCAGTGCGCACCAGGACCTCGTCGATCAGGGCCAACGCAATGGCATCCTTGGTCGCAAAGTAGCGGCTGAACGTGCGCGGGGACACCTCCGCGATCGCGGCGATCTGGTCGACCGTGGTGCCGTCAAAGCCCTGTCGGTCGCACAAGCCCACAGCGGCGTCGATCAGCGTGGCACGTGTTCTGCGCTTCTTGCGTTCGCGCAGACCGAGAACCGGTTCCCGCCTGGCTTCACCCACGTCCCGGATGGTAACGGTCGGCAGGCGGCTGCAGGGCGAAAACGGCAGGTTGAGAGATCGCCGGCGGCCCCGACGCGCCAGCCCGGGGCGGGTCAGGGTTGCAGACGTTCCACCCGGCCGTCGTGCACCCGAATCCTGTTGTGCACCCGGTTCTCCCGCCCCTGCCAGAACTCGACGACCTCGGGGGCGATGAGGTATCCGCCCCAGTGCGGCGGCACGGGCACCTCCTCCAGGTCGGCGAACCGCTGTGTGACGTCGTCGAGCTGCCGCATCAGCGCGGCCCGCGACACGACGGGCCGGCTCTGCTGTGAGGCCCAGGCCCCCAGCTGCGATCCGCGGGGACGCTTCCGCCAGTAGTCGGACGTCTCCTCCGGCGACACCTTGGTGACAGCGCCGCGGACGTGGACCTGCCGGCCCAGCAGGTACCACGGGAAGGTCGCCGACGCGTACGGCACGGCAGCGAGCTGCTCGCCCTTGTCAGAGGCGTAATTCGTGTAGAACGAGATTCCGGTCTGGTCGACGCTCTTGCACAACACGGTGCGAGTGACCGGCCTGCCCTGACCGTCGACGGTGGCGATCACCATCGCGTTGGGCTCTGCGACGCCGGCCTGCACGGCGTCGGCCATCCACCGGTTGAGCAGTTCCACCCAGCCGGTCGAAGGGTCCGGGCCCAGCCAGTCGGCATCGAGATCGTCGCTGCCGTCCTTCTCCACCGATCCATATTCGACGCGCATCCGCGCCAGGTGATCAGAAGTGCCCACCTGCCAGACGGTACGCCGACGGTGCGGAATGGTCGGCTCCGCCGACGGTCCCGAATGGTCGGCTCCGCCGACGGTCCCGAATGGTCGGCTCCGCCGACGGTCCCGAATGGTCGGCTCCGCCGACGGTGGTGCGACAATCAGCCCATGACAGCGGTGCCGAAGGATTTCGCCCCCGGGCTGGCGGGCGTGGTGGCGTTCGAAACCGAGATCGCCGAACCGGACAAGGACGGCGGGGCGCTCCGCTACCGGGGCGTCGACATCGAGGATCTGGTAGCCCACCGGGTCACCTTCGGCGACGTCTGGGGGCTGCTGGTCGACGGCAGGTTCGGCCGCGGTCTGCCACCGGCCGAACCGTTCCCGCTGCCGATCCACAGCGGCGACGTCCGCGTCGACGTGCAGGCCGGACTGGCCATGCTGGCTCCGATCTGGGGCTACCCGCCGATCCTGGACATCGACGACGAGACCGCACGCGATCAGCTCGCCCGCGCCTCGGTGATGGCACTCTCCTACGTCGCGCAGTCCGCTCGCGGCATCTATCAGCCCGCGGTACCGCAGCGCACCGTGGATGAATGTGACACTGTCACAGCACGTTTCATGACCCGTTGGCAGGGTGAACCCGACCCGAGGCACATCGAGGCGATCGACGCCTACTGGGTCAGCGCCGCCGAGCACGGGATGAACGCCTCGACGTTCACCGCCCGGGTCATCGCGTCCACGGGCGCCGACGTGGCCGCGGCGCTCTCAGGTGCCATCGGGGCGATGAGTGGGCCGCTGCACGGCGGCGCGCCCGCACGGGTGATCCCGATGATCGAAGAGGCCGAGCGGACCGGCGACGCCCGCGCGGTGGTCAAGGGGATCCTGGACCGCAACGAGAAGCTGATGGGCTTCGGACACCGGGTGTACCGGGCCGAGGACCCCCGTGCCCGGGTGCTGCGCGCCACCGCACAGCGGCTGCAGGCGCCGCGCTACGAGGTGGCCGCGGCGCTGGAGCAGGCCGCGCTGGCCGAGTTGCGGGAGCGCAGGCCGGACCGCCCGATCGAGACCAATGTGGAGTTCTGGGCCGCGGTGATCCTGGACTTCGCACAGGTGCCGCCGAAGATGATGCCCGCGATGTTCACCTGCGGCCGCACCGCCGGCTGGTGCGCCCACATCCTCGAGCAGAAGCGCCTCGGCAAGCTGGTACGGCCGTCGGCGGTGTACGTCGGCCCCGAACCGCGCAGCCCGGAATCGGTCGAGGGCTGGGACCTACTGACTCGGAGATGACATCCACCGCCCGTGAAGTGTTCGCCTCGGCCGCAGACTATTTCGCGGCCCTGGTGAGGCGGATCCCTGACGACCGCTGGAACGACCCCGGTCTGGGCGAGTGGACCGTGCGCGACCTGATCGGCCACACGTCACGGTCGCTGATCACGGTCAGCACGTATCTGAAGGTGCCGGCGCACCGCGAGGATGTCGCCGACGCGGCGGACTACTACGTCACGATGCACTCCTATGCCGCGGGCATGGGCGCCGCGGCCGTCGTCGAACGCGGCCGGCAGGCGGGTCGTGATCTCGGCGCCGATCCCGCCGCCGCGGTCGAGACGTTGGCGTCCCGGGCGCTGGCCGACGTGGCTGCCGTCGACGACCCGCTGATCGAGGTGATCGGCGGCCTGGGCATCCGGTTGAGCAGCTATCTGCCCACCCGGACCTTCGAGATCGCGGTGCATGGCCTCGACATCGCCCGCGCGGTCGGGATCGACGGCGAACCACCCGCCGAGGTGCTGTCGGAGGCCGCGGCGCTGGCCGGCCGAGTCGGTGTGGCATTGGGTCAGGGACCGGTGATGCTGCTCGCGCTGACAGGACGCGCCGCACTGCCGGACGGCTTTTCCGTCGTGTGATCTGGTCACCGCGATGAGTTGTTGATCGACTGGGAGTCTGCACCGGCAGTCCACTCACCGTGAGGAGTAACCATGGCCGTGACAGACGAAGCCAACCAACCCATGCTGGTCCCCCACCTCGTCGTCGACGACGCCGCGGCTGCGCTCGACTTCTACGCCGACGCCTTCGGTGCCGAGGAGATGGTCCGAATGCCCGGTCCGGGCGGGAAGCTCATCCACGCCGCCATGCGGATCAACGGAGCCATGGTCTTCCTCAACGACGACTTCCCCGAATTCAACGACGGCAAGGCGAGCACGCCGACCGCACTGGGCGGATCGTCGGTGACCATCCACTTGCACGGCCCTGATGTCGACGGGCGGTTCCAGCGGGCACTCGATGCCGGCGCCACCGTCGTCAGTCCGCTCGAGGACCAGTTCTGGGGCGACCGCTACGGAGTGCTGCGCGACCCTTTCGGCCACCAGTGGTCACTGGCCGAGACCGTCCGCGAGGTCGACATGAACGAGGTGCTGGCGCAGATGGCCGACGGCGGTCAGCCCGGGATGTAGCTCTGCAGCAACGCGATCGGCAGCCCGTTGCCGGTGGTGATGCCGCGCAGCGCAGCGATACTCGCCGGCTTGGGGATCCGTTCCAGCTCAGGGGTGTCCGGGTCCGATCCGTACAGTCCGAACTGCAGCTCGTAGCCGTCGGCCCATTCCAGGTTGTCGACGAACGACCAGTAGGTGTAGCCCCGGATGTCGGTGCCGTGGGCCACCAGATCCTGTACGACCGCGACGTGGTTGACGATGTAGGAGGGCCGCTTGGTGTCCTTTTCGTCGGCGATCCCGTTCTCGGTGACCCACAGCGGTTTTCCGTAGGACGCCGCGAGCTCGAGCACCTCTCGGAAACCACCGGGGTCGGTCGGCTGATTGAAGTCACTGCAGGTGGCTTCCTGTGCCGAGCAACGGATCGGGAAGCCGCGCAGGAACGGGAAACCCGGCAGCGGTGCGACGCCGAACCCCGCCATCGGTTGCGACCCGTAGTACTGCACACCCAGGAAGTCGACCTTGCCGGCCATGTCGGGGTGGATCTCGTCGGAGGTCTTGACACCGTCGAAGTTCGCGTCGACCCAGCCCTCGATAACAGCGTTCGGGAACCACTTGTTGTAGAAGTGGTTCCACGCCTCGGCGGCCTGGACGTCCAGCGGATTGACCGGATTGGCCGGCCGCGCCGGGATCATGTTGTGGGTGAAGCCGACGAACGCCGCCGGCCCTCCCGCGGTGGCCGCGGTGGTGTCCCAGGCGTGGATCGCGTCGTAGGCGGCGACGTGTCCGATTGCCTGGTTCACCAGGAACGTCGAGGCCAGATCCGGTCGGATCACCCCGGGCGGCCAGTTGGGCACCACCCACGGGATCGCCAGGAACTCGGTGAGCACCGGCGGGAACGGTTCGTTGAGGGTGGCCCAGTTGTCGACCTGGTCGCCGTATTTCCATGCGACGTAGGCGGCGTACTTCTCGAACTCCTCCGCGGTGTCCGGGGACAACCAGCCCGCCGCCGGCGCCGGTAGCCCGAGCTGGATCAGCGGTCGCGCGACGATCGGATCGTGCACCCAGACCGGCAGCGTGAAGTGGTTGACGGTGACGAACGGATCGAGGCCGTACTGCCTCAGCGTCGCGAACACCGCCCGGTAGTGGGCCACCTCGTCCTGGTCGGCCAGCGCGTCGAGCGCCTCGAGGTCGGCCGGGCTCAGTGCTCCCCCTTCGTCGGAGATGTTCACAGCTGCAGTCGAACTCGGGAAGATGCGGCTCCATTCGATGCTCATCCGGAAGGTGTTCACGCCGAGTTCGTCACGGGCCAGCGCAGCGTCGCCGGCGTAGGAGACATAGGCGCCCGGCCCGTTCTCCGGCACCCCCTTGACCAGCCCGAGCAGCCGGTTGACCGGATCGTGCACCCAGCGGTACCAGTCCGAGCGGGTGTCGACCGGAGCACCGGGTCCGCCTTCGGCCTGAAACCCGGAATGGGCGACGCCCCATCGGAAGTCGTCGGGCAGCGATAGGTCGATGCCCTCGACCGGTGAGACGGAGACCGTGACGGTGACAGTGCGGCCGTGCCCACCGCCGGGATTGAGGAGGCTGCCCAGGACCGGGACGAACTGCAGCCAGCCGAACAGCCCGTGCACGTGCAGGCCGTCGTGCTCGTCGCTGACGGCGACGGTGAAGGTGTCCGTACCGCCGACCGCGGCCATCGCGTTCATCGGCCGGTACACGAAGTTCCCGTCGGCGTCGACGGTGACCGTCCCGCCGTTGTGCGGGCGTCCGATCACCGTGTAGGTCAGGGCGTCACCGTCGGGATCCTCGATGCCGATGTTGCCGGTGATGCGAACCTCACCGTCGACGAGACTCTGGGTGTCCGGAAGCGGATTGTCCACCAGCGCGGGTGTGCCGTTGAAGAACTCGCGTCGCACCCAGGCCAGCAGAGCCCAGCCGGACGGGTCGGCGGGGGGCCTGGGCGGACCGGCGGCGAACGGCCGCAACAGCGCGTCGACGAAGCTGGTGGTCAGGTCAACGACGTAGGTGACGACGCTGCGCAGATCGAACGCGGTCGGCCACGGCCGCCACGACGGCACCTTCGGCGGCGCGAACGTCGTCAACGCCGTGGCGGCGAAGGTGTCCGCCACGGACGCCACCTCGTCGTTGCCGGGCGACTCCGGCAATTCCGCTGCGGAGGTCACAGCGCCGTCGAACGTGGCGGCGGGACCCGCATCATCGTCTTCTTCGATTCGCACGACGGGCTCGTCGTACCCGCGCTTGTCCACGTCGACGGCCGGTGTGTCCGTGTCGGTGTCGACGGGGTCGTCTTCGCCCTCGACATCCCCGCCGTCGAAGTGGTCTTCCCCTGGGTCCTCCCCGCCGAGGCCCTCGCCGGACTCCTCGCCTAGATCCTGCCCGGACTCCTCGCCGGGCTCTGGGCTGCCGAGGTCTTCCTCGTCGGACTCCACGCCCGGATCCCCGTCGACACCAACCTCGATGTCCCCGGAGGCACCGGGCTCAGTGTCCGAGCCCGGCGCTGCCGCCGGCGGATCGGACTCCGAGGCGGTTCCCGGCGGGGCATCCTCATTCGCCCACGCGACACCGGATCCGGTGAACACCGCGGCCCCGACTCCCAACGCCACGGCCAGGCCTCCGACACGACCCACGAACTGCGCAGAACCCATGCCTTTGCATACCTCCGGCGGGCGACCCCGGGGGCGGTTTGACCAAACTCCGTGGCGTGCGCGCGGTCAGCGGCGCAGGCCGGCCAGCAACCGCTGATGCACCGGCGGGGCCGACGCATTCGCGGCGACACCCACCATCTCTGCGACGGAGGTGAACTTGTCACGCGGACGCAGCCCGGCCCCACGCCCGATCTCGGCCTGATCGATGGCGTGCCACCCGTCGGCGTCGATGACAGCCGGCTGCCTGCCGCGGACGAAACGCCGCAGCGCTGAGGGTTTCTCGACGGGGTCGGTGAGCAGACCGTCGTTGTAGTCGGCGACCAGATTGCGCACGGTTTCGGCGGCACAGGACTTATTGGTGCCGATGAAACCCGTCGGTCCGCGCTTGATCCAGCCGGCCACGTAGCTGCCGCGTACCGGTCCGCCCGTCTCAGGGTCGATCACCCGGCCACCCGCGTTGGGCACCGCGGCGGTTGCGTCGTCGAACGGCAACCCGCGAATCGGTCTGCCGCGGTAGCCGATGGACGTGAGCACCAGACCCGCCTCGATGTCGCGGGTCTCGTCGGTGCCGGTCACCACGAACTCGACGCCTGCCGCGCGCTGCTCGCCCCGCACCCGACGCGGGGTCAGCTGGTAGGCCAGGCGGATGCGCGGCCGGGTGACCGGAGCCGTCGCGTCGCCGAGCTTGGACAGGACTTCGAGTTTGTTGCGGGTCAGCGGATCGGTGGTCTCGGCCAGCGCCGCGAGCACCAGCTCATGGTCGGCCGGGTCGAGCACCACCTCACACGTCGAGGTCAGCCCGATCAACTCCGGCAGCGTGAACGCCGAGGCCGCCGGCCCCCGCCGGGCGGCGATCACCACCTCCTGGACGCGGGAGTCCCGCAGCGCGTCCAGCGCATGCTCGGCGATGTCGGTGCGCGCCAACACATCCGGGTCGGTGGTCAGGATGCGGGCCACGTCCAGGGCGACGTTGCCGTTGCCGATGACCACGACACGCTCACCGCTCAGATCGACCGGCAGACCCGCGAATTCGGGGTGGCCGTTGTACCACGCAACCACCTCGGTGGCCGTTGCGGTGCCGGCGAGGTCCATGCCGTCGACCTGCAGGCGCTTGTCGTCGGGGGCGCCCACCGCGTAGAGCACGGCGTGATGATGGGCGAGCAGTTCGTGGTGGGTGATGTCCGAGCCCACCTCGACATTGAGGTAGAACGTGAAACCCGCACGCGCAGCGATCTTGTCGAAGAGGTTCGTCACCCGCTTGGTGCTCTGGTGATCCGGTGCGACACCGGCACGGACCAGACCGTACGGCGTCGGCAACTTCTCGAAGACGTTGACCCGCACCCCCGTCTGGGTGAGCAACTCGTCGGCCGCGTACATCGCCGCCGGGCCCGACCCGACCACCGCGACCGTGAGCGGCCCTCCGGCTCTCGGACGCACGACCGGAGCTTCCTGTACCGGCGCCAGCTTCGACGTCGGAGGCAGCTTGCCGTCGCGCTTCGGATAGAACGCGGCGTTGAGTTCGACGAAGGGAAGCTGCTCGGGTTGGAGCCGGGTGTCCGGGGCGATGGCGCCGACCGGGCAGGCCGACACGCAGGCCCCGCAGTCCACACAGGCCACCGGGTCGATGTAGAGCATCTCGGCGGTCGCGAAGCCGGGCTCGTCCGGGGTCGGGTGGATGCAGTTGACCGGGCAGGCGTAGACGCAGGACCCGTCGCTGCAGCACGACTGGGTGATCACATGAGGCATGACGTGGGACTTCCGGGCCCTAGGCGGCGCTCACGACGTGCTGACGCGCGGGCTCGCTGCGGTACCGGCTCGGCGGTCCGTCGATCTTGCAGATTCGCCACATCAGCTTGGCGAACGGATTCATCAAACCCGTCTCGTGGCACAGCATCCGGACATCGCCGAACATGTCGCGCAGGAACTGCCGCGCCACGGGGGTGCCGAAGAAGATCTCCTTCTTCACCGAACGCGGGATGTCGAACTCCTGCCAGAAGGACTTGGGCGGCACGATGATCGCCTGGCACAGCACCCGCATGATGATCGGCACGTTGAGCGACAGCAGGAACTTCTGCCGGCGGTTCAGGTGCGGCACCCGCTTCCGCAGGTATTCATGGGCGAACGAGATGTGGCGGGCCTCCTCGGCGACGTGGATCGCCATGACGCGCTCCATGATCGGGTGCAGCGCCTTGCCCTCGCGCAGGATGTTCTTCTGGGTGTGGTCGATCGGCTCCTCGCCGGCGAGCACGCCGAAGAAGAACGGGATGGGCAGCGGGCCGGCGGCCAGCGGGATGAGCTGGGAGAGCCACTTCAGCAGCCGGGGCATGCCGGGGACGTCGGCGCCGATGCGGTTGACCATCTCCTGGAACATCATCGTGTGGTTGCACTCCTCGACCGACTCGTGGAGGCAGTACCGGTACTCCGGCGACCCGTTGGGCACCCAGAAGGCGTAGTTCATCAGGCCGCGGATCAGGATCGACTCGAAATGCAGACCGACTTTGGCGACGTTGGCCTGGCGCCACATGCCGATCGCGATCTGCTTGTCCTTCGGCTGGGACCGGTACCACTCATGCTTGCCGAACGGGTCGGTGCCGGGCAGGATCCAGCGCTCATCGTTGGGCGTCACCGCGAACTCGGGCGAGTCCCAGTCGATGTCGGTGTACGGGTTGAAATTGCGCCGCACCGAGCCTTCAGACAGCGTGGTGAGCATCTCGACGTAGGCCCTGTCCTCCGGGCTGTCCCCGATTTCCATGTTTTCGCGCCAGCGCCGGATGATGCGCGTCCGAGCTTCCTTGACAGCCATTGCCGCCTCCCGTGAGGTTTACATTCTCGTGCTCGTTGTCCAGTGACAGTACCCGCGGTCCCATGAATTAACCAGGGTCTTCTCCGGGATGTGCGTCAACCTGGTTATCCCCATCACATGTGGCCCCCATCACACCGAAGAGGCCGCGGGCGGACGCGCGAAGACCGCGGGTGCCCGAATTTCTCCGGGTTGAGCTCCGGTTCTAGGCTTGGCGCCATGGCCGACAGCTCGCCCTCCCTGACCATCCCCTCCGATCTCAAGCCCGCCGACGGGCGATTCGGCTGCGGGCCGTCAAAGGTCCGGCCGGAACAGCTGCAGGCCCTCGCCACGGCCGGCCACCTGTTCGGCACCTCGCACCGGCAGGCGCCGGTGAAGAACCTCGTCGGTCGCGTCCGCGACGGACTGCGCCAGCTGTTCTCCCTGCCCGACGGGTACGAAGTGATCCTCGGCAACGGCGGGTCGACGGCATTCTGGGACGCCGCCGCGTTCGGGTTGATCGACAAGCGCTCGCTCCACCTGACCTACGGCGAGTTCAGTTCCAAGTTCGCCTCCGCCGTGGACAAAAACCCGTTCGTCGGCGACCCGGTGGTCGTCAAGGCCGACGCGGGCAGCGCGCCCGCGCCACAGTCGGACCCGTCGGTCGACCTGATCGCGTGGGCACACAATGAGACCTCGACCGGAGTGGCGGTCCCGGTGGTGCGCCCGGAGGGATCGGGCGACGCGCTCGTGGCGATCGATGCGACCTCCGCGGCGGGCGGCCTGCCGGTCGACATCACCCAGGCCGACGCCTACTACTTTGCGCCCCAGAAGAACTTCGCCGGTGACGGCGGCCTGTGGCTGGCGATCCTGTCTCCGGCAGCGCTGGCCCGGGTGGAGGCCATCGCGGGTTCGGGTCGCTGGGTGCCGGAGTTCCTATCTCTGCCGATCGCCATCGAGAACAGCCTCAAGAACCAGACCTACAACACCCCGGCGATCGCCACGCTGATCCTGCTCGCCGAGCAGATCGACTGGCTGCTGGGCAACGGCGGCCTGGACTGGGCGACCAAGCGCACCGCCGAGTCATCGTCGCGGCTGTACTCGTGGGCCGAGGCCGCCCCGTTTGCGACACCGTTCGTCACCGACCCGACCCTGCGGTCGCAAGTGGTGGGGACGGTCGACTTCTCCGATGACGTGGACGCCGCCGCCGTCGCCAATATCCTGCGAGCCAACGGCATCGTCGACACCGAGCCGTACCGCAAGCTGGGCCGCAACCAGCTTCGCGTCGGGATGTTCCCCGCGGTCGAGCCCGACGACGTCAGCGCCCTGACCGCATGCGTCGACTGGGTGGTGCAGCGGTTGTAGCCCCGTGCCGCGTGTCATCCCGGTTACGGATTGATCACGCAGTAGGGTCACCTTCTGTATCGGGCTCGCGCAAGCCCGGAGGAGGTCGCAATGAGAGAGCTCAAGGTCGTCGGGCTGGATGTCGACGGCAGACGCATCATCTGCGAGACCAGCGACTCCGACGAGAAGTTCGTCCTCCGCTCCGACGACCGGCTCAAGGCCGCCGTGCGCGGTGACCGCGCCGGGTCGGCCCAGACCACCATCGATGTCGAGGTTCCCACGTTGCTGCGTCCGCGCGAGATCCAGTCGAAGATCAGGGCCGGAGCATCGGTCGAACAGGTCGCCGCGGCCGCCGGAGTCGACATCGCCCGCGTCGAACGGTTCGCCCACCCGGTGCTGCTGGAGCGCGCCCGCGCGGCCGAACTGGCCACCGCTGCGCATCCGGTGCTGGCCGACGGCCCGTCGGTGCTGACCCTGCTCGAAACGGTCACCTCGGCGCTCATTGCCCGCGGACTGGATCCCGACGGCGCGGACTGGGACGCCTGGCGCAACGAGGACGGCCGGTGGACCGTGCAGTTGGCCTGGAAGGCCGGTATGTCGGACAACGTGGCCCACTTCCGCTACGCGCCCGGCGCGCACGGCGGCACCGTCACCGCGTTCGACGACGCCGCGTCCGAGTTGATCGATCCGAATTTCGCGCGCCCACTGCGTCCGCTGGCGGCGGTGGCACAGCTAGCCCTGGGCGAACCCGACGAGGTCCAGGCACCTGCCCCGGTCGAGTCACCCGAACCCGAACCCGCGCCCGAGGTCGCCGAGACGCCTGAGCCCGCACCGGCGGCCAAGGCCCCCCGCTCCCGCAAGAGCAGGCCCGCCGTGCCGGCGTGGGAGGACGTCCTGCTCGGTGTCCGTTCCAGCGGCGGCCAGCGCTAGCTTCTACGCGCGCAACGTTTTTCACCCACCCGAGGCGGCGATCGCCAGCAACGCGATCCAGGCCGCGGCGACACCGGCGCCCGTCCCGAGCACGAACCAGCGCCACACCGGCACACGGCGCCAACCCCAGACCGTGGGCGCCAGACCGCCCACCGCAACGAGATTCAGTCCCGCAGCGAGCAGCACGTGCACCCGCATCAGCCCGATGCTGAGCACGATGACGGCGGCGGCCACCACCGCCGCGACGAACACCGCGACCGTCAGGCCCGTCCCCCACGGCGTCTCGTCGCTCACCGGGCGAGCCTATCCCGCTCATAGAACGCCAGCGCGGCAGCAGTGGCGACGTTCAGCGAATCCGTACCGCGCGACATCGGAATACGCACGCGCACATCGCTGGCCTGCATCGTGTGTTCCTTCAGGCCGGGCCCTTCGGCGCCCACCAGGATGGCCACCCGCTGCTCCGCCAGACCGGACATCGCCTCGGCGAGGGTCTGCACCTCAGGGTCCGGCGTCATCGCGAGCAACCGAAAACCGCTCTGCCGCAACAACTCCAGATCACCGGGCCAGTGGCCGGCCTTGGCGAACGGCACCAGCAGGGCATGCCCCATCGACACCCGAACCGCCCGCCGGTACAGCGGGTCGGCGCAGCCGCTGCCGAACACCACCGCGTCCACACCCAGTCCCGCGGCGTTCCGGAAGACCGAGCCCAGGTTCTCGTGGTCGTTGACACCTTCGAGCACGGCGACGGTCCGCGCCCCCGCGAGCACCTCGGGCACCGTCAGATCGGGGGCCCGGGAGGCCGACGCCAGCACCCCGCGGTTCAAATGGAAGCCGACCGCCTCGGCCATCACCTCCGCCGACGCCCGGTAGAACGGCGCCCCGATGCCGTCGAGGTCCGCCCCCAGTTCGGCCAACCGCCGATCGGTGCCCAGCAGCGCGCGAGGGACGAACCGCGACGCGAGCATCCGCTGTACCACCAGCACACCCTCGGCGATGACCAACCCCTTGCCGCTGGGAAGGTCGGGTCTGCGGTCGACACTGTTGAGATCACGGAAGTCGTCGAGTCGCGGGTCGGACGGATCGCTGACGTCGATGACTTCAACGCCGTTGGCGATCACGCTGTTTCGAGGCAGGCAGTGACGAGCACAGCGCTGAGACTACCCAGCGCCCCGCGGTGGTCGTTAAGTTGGACGCGATGGACACCGATTCCGAACCGCAACCCCCGCCGCTGCCCGGGGGCCTGCTGACGCCGTGGCCCGTCATCGTGGTGATCGCGTGCGGATGGCTGATCGCCGCCGTGCTGGCGTTCACGGTCGGCGCTCTGCACGAGTGGCGTCCGGTCACCGTCGCCGGCCTCGGCGTCGGAGTGCTTGGCACGACGATATTTCTGTGGCAACGTCACGCGGTGCGCCGCGGACACCGCGGCGCTCAACGCGGTTTGACGTAGGAGGAATTCGATGGCAGCGCCGGTTTTGCAGGCCGAGGTCGACATCAACGCGCCGGTGTCCAAGGTCTGGGCGCTCGTCTCGGATCTGAGCAAGATGCCGCAGTGGAGCCCGCAGTGCCGCCTGATGAAGCCGGTCGGCCAGCTGCGCCAGGGTGCCCGCACCGTGAATTTCAACAGGCGCGGACTCCTGTTCTGGCCCACCACCTGCCGGATCACCGAGTTCATCCCCGAAAAGAAGCTGGCGTTCCGGGTCAACGAGAACCACACCGTATGGAGCTATGAACTGGAGCCGACGGAAGCCGGCACCCGGCTGGTCGAGACCCGGCACGCCGAGAACGGCACGACGGCGGTGTCGAATTTTCTGGTCGGCAAGTTCATGGGCGGCGTCCCGAACTTCGAGCAGGAACTCATCGAAGGCATGAACGCATCGCTGACGCGCATCAAGACCGCCGCGGAGCGCTGACCGGGCCGACTACTCGCTGCGCTCGACGAGATCGAGGACCCCGTCGTCGTACGGATCGAACAGCGGCGACCCATTGCCGCCGGGAGCCGGCGTATCCGAGTGCGCACCACACCCGTACTCGGCGTCGACCACGTGCCCGTCGGCGGCGTACTCGTTAGCGCACACGCCGAACAGCCCGCCGAGAGAACCGCCGAGCGGTACGTAGAAGGCGCAGTCCCGGCACACGCGCCGGGTGCCCCGGGCCATCGGCGTGCCCGGCCCGTAGTCGCCGTCGTGCCAGCGCTGGGCGGCGTCGTTGCGGCCCCACAGACTCAACACCTGGCGACGTCCGAGACCCACCTCGACCGCGACCTCGTCGATCTGCGGATCGCCGGTGGCCGTGCAACCCGGAACGAGTCGGGGATCATCGGCAGGCGGAGCCAGCAGGTCACCCGGCCCGAGGTCACCCGGCCGGATCCGTTCGTCCCACGGCACCCATTTGGGCGCGAGCAGTGCGGTCGGGCCGGGCACGAGGACGACCTCACTGATCGTGGCGCGCTCGGCGCCGGGACACGCGGCGACAACGACGGCCCACTGCCAGCCGCGATACCCCGGCATCTCCGCGAGAAAGCGATGGGTGGCCGAACTCGGGTCCTCGAAACCCGCGCCGAGGTATTCACCCACGGTGTCCTCGCCGCTGTATTCCACGATCGCTGCACGCGCCGCCTCCACAGCGCCTAGCAGCACCGCTTCAAGCTCGGGCCCGGGGCTCTCGACCGCCGGCGGGTCGACCTCGGCACCCGGTACGGCGGCCTGCGGGTCGGGTTCGGTCATGCTGTCCATCGCCTCCAATACTGCCTGAGCCGGGCGAAGGCCAGCCACACCGGTCGGCTGCGCGGCCCCTGTCGTCCCCATAGGGGAGAATCGACGGCGTGACCGGACCGCGGCGTGACCACCGGGACCCTGACGGTCAGCAGGGTGGACGCTACTACCCGCCGCGTCCGCCTGCGGGCGAACACCCGGGGATGGCCAACTACCCGAGCGAACCGACCATGCGTCCAGGTCACCGCGGCGCCGCACGGGGGCGGCCCTATTCGCCGAATCAGGGCGGGAACCGCTGGCTGCCCCCACTCGACGAGAGCGCCCGCCATCACGACCGCTATGACGACCCGCCCCCCGGACGTAACGGAGAAAAGGTCACGGTCACCCGGGTGGCTGCACAGCGCAGCCGCGAGATGGGCTCCAAAATGTACGGCCTGGTGCACCGGGCCGCGACCGCCGACGGCGCCGACAAGTCGGGGCTGACGGCACTGACCTGGCCGGTGGTCGCGAACTTCGCGGTCGACGCCGCCATGGCCGTGGCGCTGGCCAACACCCTGTTCTTCGCGGCGGCCTCCGGTGAGAGCAAGAGCCGCGTCGCGCTGTACCTGCTCATAACGATCGCTCCGTTCGCCGTGATCGCTCCGCTGATCGGGCCCGCTCTGGATCGCCTGCAACACGGCCGCCGGGTCGCGTTGGCTGCGTCGTTCGCCCTGCGCACTGTGCTCGCCGTGGTGCTCATCGCCAACTTCGACAGTGCGACCGGCAGCTTCCCGTCGTGGGTCCTCTATCCGTGTGCGCTCGGGATGATGGTGCTTTCCAAGTCCTTCTCGGTGTTGCGCAGCGCGGTGACGCCACGAGTGCTGCCACCATCGATCGACCTGGTCCGGGTGAACTCGCGCTTGACGACGTTCGGTCTGCTGGGCGGCACCCTGGTCGGCGGCGGCATCGCAGCGGCCGCCGAATGGGGATTCCAGCTGTTCCAGATGCCCGGCGCGCTCTACATCGTGGTCGCGGTGACCATCGGCGGTGCGGTCCTGTCCATGCGGATCCCGAAATGGGTCGAGGTCACCGAGGGTGAGGTCCCGGCGACCTTGAGCTATCACGGCCAGACCGACCACACCGACCCGCTCCGCCGCCCGCCGCACGGGGGCGGCGTCACCCGGGCCCGCCAACCGCTTGGCCGCAACATCATCACGTCGTTGTGGGGCAACTGCACGATCAAGGTGATGGTCGGCTTCCTGTTCCTCTACCCGGCGTTCGTCGCGAAGGCCCACGACGCCGGCGGCTGGGAGCAGCTGCGGATCCTGGGGATGATCGGCGCCGCGGCGGCCGTCGGGAACTTCGCGGGCAATTTCACCGCGGCTCGGCTCAAACTCGGCCATCCCGCGCGGCTGGTCGTGCGGTGCGCAGTGGCGGTCACCGCGGCGGCCCTGGTGACCGCGCTGACCGGGAATCTTTTGGTCGCGGCGGTCGCGACCTTGATCACCTCCGGTTGCAGCGCCATCGCCAAGGCGTCACTGGATGCTTCCCTGCAGGACGACCTGCCCGAGGAGTCACGCGCGTCGGCGTTCGGACGGTCGGAGTCCCTGCTGCAGCTGGCCTGGGTCGCGGGTGGCGCGACCGGCGTGCTGATCTACACCGACCTGTATGCGGGCTTCACCACCATCACCGCGATCCTGATCCTCGGACTGGCCCAAACCGTGCTGAGCTATCGTGGCGAGTCACTGGTACCGGGCTTCGGCGGCAACCGGCCGGTGCTGGCAGAACAGGAAGGCGTACGGACGGATGCGGTGGTGACCCAGGAGTGAAACGTGTTGTCGCTGTTCTCGCAGCGGTGGCCCTGCTCTCGTCGATCGGTACCGGCGTTTTCGTCTGGCAGCGGGCGCGCGACCACGCACCGGAACTCCCCGAGATCTCGGCGTACTCGCACGGACAGCTGGCCCGGGTGGGCCCGTACCGCTTCTGCGAGGTGCTCAACCCGACCGACTGCGTCGTCCCCGCCGATCAAGGTGAGCTGCGGGTCATCGGCCGCGACCCCGTGCAGTTGTCCATTCCGGCCGACATCAGCCAGGCGCCATGGGTGCTGATCCGCGCCTATGAGGACGCGGATCTCGTCGAGGAGTTCCGCCCCGGCAGCCGACTGGCGGTGACGATCCCGACCGTGGACGCGCAGCGCGGCCGACTCACCGGATTCGCGGTGCAGCTGCCGACCCTGGTCCGCGACCAGGACGGCAACGAATTCCCGGTGCCGCACGCCGAGTGGTCGGTGCGCACGGTGTGGCAGCAGGGCTAGCCGCACCGATTCGCGTCAGCCGGCCGAGTGCGCCTCCGGCACACGCTCACCCTCACGGGTCGGTCCGGGCGGGGTTCCGTCGCCGAACGGTCTGCCTCCCAGGGCTTCTCGACCATGCGGGGTCAACCAGTTCGACAGATCCGGCCCCTTCGGCACGACACCGGTGGGGTTGATGTCCGAATGCACGATGTAGTAGTGCTGCTTGATCTGCACGAAGTCGGTGGTGTCGCCGAATCCCGGGGTCTGGAACAGGTCCCGCGCGTAGGCCCACAGCACCGGCATCTCCGACAGCTTGCTGCGGTTGGTCTTGAAATGGCCGTGATACACCGGGTCGAATCTCGCCAGCGTGGTGAACAGGCGAACGTCGGCTTCGGTGATGGTGTCCCCGACCAGATACCGCCGTTCGGCCAGGCGGTCGGACAACCAGTCCAGCGCGGTGAACAGCCGGTCATAAGCCTTCTCGTAGGCGCGCTGGGATCCTGCGAACCCACACCGGTACACACCGTTGTTCACCTCGGTGTAGATGCGCTGGGCAACCTCGTCGATCTCGTCGCGCAGGGGTTCGGGGTAGAGCTCCGGGGCTCCTTCGCGGTGGTGGGCGGTCCACTCCGTTGAGAAGTCCAGCGTTATCTGCGGGAAGTCGTTGGTGACCACCTGCCCGGTCGCGACCTCCACGATCGCGGGCACTGTGACGCCCTTCGGGTAGTCCGGAATGCGCTTGTTGTAGGCATCGCGCAGATAGTGGATTCCCAGCACCGGATCCACACCGTCGGGATCGAGGTCGAAGGTCCAGCTGCGTTCGTCATGGGTGGGTCCGCAGAAGCCGATGGAAAGAGCGTCCTCCAGTCCGAGGAGCCGACGCACGATAATGGTGCGGTTCGCCCACGGGCATGCCCTGGCCACGATCAGCCGGTACCGGCCCGGTTCGACCGGGTATCCGTCCCGACCGTCGGCGGTGATCCGCGTCGAGATGTACTCGGTGTCCCGGCTGAACTCTCCGCCGGAACTCGACGGGTCGGCGACATAACTCATGGCTCAGTCATACCCAATGCGCCAATCCCCGACCGCCGAAACGGCATTCCCGCAGAGCGTGGCCCGAAGGTCGGCGGCCGCGTGCAGGGTCCGGCGCGCGCCTTACGCGTCCAACTCGCGGGCGACCGCCTTGACCACCTCAGAGACCCTGCGGGCGACCTTACGATCCGGGTAGCGACCCTTGCGCAGTTCCGGCTGCACGGCGCTCTCCAGCAGCGTGATCATGTCCTCGACCATGCCGTGCAGCTCGTCGGGTGTGTGCTTGTGCTCGGCAGCCGCGGCTTCGCGGCGTGTGCGGGTCAGACTCGGCGGCGGGTCGATGAGCTTGAGGCTGAGCGCCTGCGGCCCGCGGCGCCCCGCCGCGATGCCGAACTCGACCCGCTGACCGGCCTTGAGGCCTTCGACACCGGCGGGCAGCGCCGAGGACCGCACGTACACGTCCTCGCCGTCCTCCTGCGAGAGGAACCCGAAGCCCTTCTCCGCGTCGTACCACTTCACCCGGCCGGTCGGCACTGGTCTCACCTGCTGTCTGTCTGAGCCGATAGATGTCTGTACCTGTAGGGGTACATAAAGTAAGCGTCCCGCCTGCGTCGGGACGCGTCCCGGGAGATCCTACTCGGACCGCAGCACAGCCAGCATCCCCTTATGTCGGTAGGCTGCGAGTCACCGCAGAAGGAAGACGAATCGACTGCTATGCGATTAATCCTGAATGTCATCTGGCTGATTTTCGGCGGCCTGTGGCTGGCACTCGGCTACCTCCTCGCCGCGCTCATCTGCTTCGTCCTGATCGTCACGATCCCGTTCGGGTTCGCCTCGCTGCGTATCGCGGCCTATGCGCTGTGGCCGTTCGGCCGCACCATCGTCGAAAAGCCGGGCCCGCGCCCCGGCGCACTGATCGGCAATGTCATCTGGGTCATCGTCGCCGGTGTGTGGCTGGCCATCGGCCACATCACCACCGCGATCGCGATGGCCATCACGATCGTCGGCATCCCGCTCGCCCTGGCCAACCTGAAGCTGATCCCGGTGTCGTTGATGCCCCTGGGCAAGGAGATCGTGCCCGTCGACCAGGCGCACGGTCGGATCGTCGGAGCGGTGCCGTGACCGTTGTCGCACTCGGCGTGCCGTCGGTGCACCGGCCATCGTCTCCGGCCCCCGCCGAGGGCCCGTTGATCGACACCTTCGGCCGGATCGCGACCGACCTGCGGGTGTCGCTGACCGATCTGTGCAACCTGCGCTGCACCTACTGCATGCCGGCCGCGGGGCTCGACTGGCTCCCGGCCGACGCGAAGCTCCACCCGGACGAGTTGATCCGGCTGTTGGGCATCGCCGTCACGCGGCTCGGCATCACCAGCGTCCGGTTCACCGGCGGCGAACCCCTGGTGGCGCCGTTCCTGGAGGACATCGTCGCGGCGACCGCCGCGTTGCGGCCACGCCCCGAGATCACGTTGACGACCAACGGCATCGGGTTGGCCAGACGTGCCGAAGCTTTGAAGGCCGCCGGACTCGACCGCATCAATGTCTCCCTCGACACCGTCGACCCGGCCCGGTTCGCCGCGATCACGCGACGCGACCGGTTCTCGGATGTGGTGGCCGGTCTACGTGCGGCCAAGGACGCCGGCCTGCGTCCGGTAAAGGTCAACGCCGTCCTCGACCCGGTGACCGGCCTGGATGACGTGGTGTCGCTGGCGCGGTTCTGCGTCGACAACGGCTACCAGCTGCGCGTGATCGAGCAGATGCCTCTCGACGCCGGGCACTCGTGGGCACGCGACCGTGTGCTCACCGCCGACGACATCCTCGGCGCGCTGAGCGCTCACTTCACGCTGACACCCGATCCACGACCACGGGGGTCGGCGCCGGCTCAGCTCTGGCAGGTGCGCGACGGCGCCGGCGTGGCAGGTCACATCGGCATCATCGCGTCGGTGTCCCGCGCGTTCTGCTCGACCTGTGACCGCACCCGGCTCACCGCCGACGGGCAGGTCCGCAATTGCCTGTTCGCACGTGAGGAAACCGACCTGCGGGTACTGCTGCGTTCCGGCGCGGACGACGCCGCGCTGGAGAGTGCGTGGCGGGCGGCCATGTGGACGAAAGCCGCCGGTCACGGCATCAATGACCCCGGCTTCGTGCAACCCGACCGTCCGATGAGCGCGATCGGCGGATGAGCGATGACTGTTGACGCCGAGGCACGGGTCACCGTCCGCTACTTCGCCGCAGCCCGCGCGGCGGCAGGCACGGAATCGGAGCTGCTGCACGTCGGCCCCGCCGGCACGGTGGCACACCTCGTGGACCTTCTGAAGGCCAGGGACGCCGGCCTGGCCCGGGTCCTGGCGCGGTGTTCCTATCTGCTCGACGGAGTTGCGGTGCGCGACATGGATTCTGAACTCCGCCACGGGCAGACCGTCGATGTTCTCCCCCCGTTCGCCGGCGGCTGACTTCACGCGCACATAAATCTAATCCGTGATTTGCGTCACATCACGGAATGGTCACGGGATGGCTACGGCACGGTTGCGCGGTATGGCACCTGCAGGAATAACGGTCGTTACTGGTCTTTTAGAGTTTTTTTAGTATTTGCCGTCGGCGGACACACGGCGGTGAGCAAAAGGTGACGCGGCCCAGACGAGCCGTTACCGTCTTGAACCAGGCCGATCGCCCCCCACATCTGACCGGCCTGCCGCACACCAATTGCGCCGAGCTCCATCCGTTGGTGCGCGGGGACAACGAGATACAACTTGGATGGAGGCGGGGGACCCACCGGTCCACCGACATAGAAGGACCAGGAACCGTTCGGTTCCTTGGGGTGAAGCCGTCGCCGTTTCGACGACGCCGGCCGGGCAACCTCTCCAGCCCGAACCCGACAGCTGACCTCGCGGGCGCTTCAGAGAGGACCACACGCACTTATGAGTGGACGGCACCGCAAGCCCGCTTCATCTGCTGTAAACGTCGCGAAGATCGCATTCACCGGAGCAGTCATCGGAGGTGGCGGCATCGCGCTGGCCGGCCAGGCCGGAGCGGCGACGGACGGTGAGTGGGACCAGGTCGCCCGCTGCGAGTCGGGCGGCAACTGGGCCATCAACACCGGCAACGGCTACCAGGGTGGTCTGCAGTTCGCGCCGAGCACCTGGTCCGGTCACGGCGGCGGCGAGTTCGCCCCGGCCGCGCACTTGGCCACCAAGGAAGAGCAGATCGCCGTCGCCGAGCGTGTCCTGGCTTCGCAGGGCAAGGGTGCATGGCCGACGTGCGGCGGGCCGCTCTCCGCCGCAACGCCACGCAACGTCGTCGATGAACCACCGGCCCCGGTCGCACCGGTCGGCCTCGACGGGATGCTGCCGCCTCCCCCGCCGCCCCTCGACCCGTTCGCCCCGCCTGCGCCGCCTGCCCCGGCTCCGTTCGACGCGCTGGCCGCCCCGGCGCCGTTGCCGCCCGCCCCCGAGGTGCTGCCACCCGCACCAGCGCCGATCGATCCGCTCTCGGCTCCCGCGCCGATGCCGCCCGCACCCGAACCCGCACCGGCGCCTCCGGCGGACGCGCTCGCGGCTCCCGCCCCGCTGCCGCCGGCTCCGGAGGTCCTGCCTCCGGCCCCCGCCCCGGCCGTCGACGTGGTGAACGTCGCTCCCATTGACGCACCTGTGCCGCCGGCACCGGTCGACGCGCCGCCGAGCGCAATCATCGCCGCGGCCAACTGGGACGCCGCTCCGGTGCCCGCCGAGCAGCCGCAGTTGTGGTCCCTCGGTGTCGATGCGCCGCTGCAGCCGGCTCCCGCCGACCCGGCCCTGCCGCCGGCGCCGGTGCCGGTGCCTGTCCCCGCACCGGTCGCCGTCGCCGCACCGGCCCCCGACCCGCTGGCTCCGCTCGGTGCCGTAAATGTGCCGGCGCCGGCCTACGACCTCGCCAACCAGGCGATCAGCGGCGAGCTTGCCGTTCCCACCGAGGTTCCGCACCTGGCCAGCCCCGAGAACCTCCCGCCAGGCACCGCGATGGCACCGCAGGGACCTGCGCAGAGCCCGAACGTCACGTATCTCAAGGAGATTTGGCACGCGATCCAGACCCAGGAGATCTCGGGCGCGGACGCGCTGCTGGCCCTGACCCAGCGACCGCTGACCACGCCGGACCCCGGTGGCATGGCACCGAATGCTCCGGTCGCACCGCTGGCGGGTCCGGCGCCTGCCCCGTCTCCCGCGCCTGCTCCGGCTCCCGCGCCCGCCCCGGGCGCGCCCGAGCCTGCTCCGGTGGTGCCGCCCGCCTGAGGCTAGGCGGAATTCACCCATTCGTCCGTGCCGTCGGCGAAGAACTGGTGCTTCCACACCGGTAGCCGTTCTTTGACCCGGTCGACCAGGCGTGCGCATGTCTCGAAGGCCGCGCCGCGGTGGTCTGCGGCCACCGCGGCGACGAGCGCGGCATCCCCGATCTGCAGGGTGCCCACCCGGTGGCTGACAGCGATGGCACGGACTCCGTGGCTCGCGGCGGCGATCTCGGCGGCCACGTCGGCCAGTGTCTGCTCGGCGGACGGATGCGACGAGTACTCCAACCGGGTCACCGTCCGACCGCCGTCGTGGTCACGCACCACGCCGGCGAAGGTGACCACAGCGCCCGCCGCCTCATGCACCACCAGCCGCTCGTGCTCTGTCGTATCGATGGACTGTTCCGTCAGCGCGGCCCGCAGCACGGTGGTCATCGGGAATGATCCTTGCCTTGGAGTTGGTCGAGGGCGTGGTCGAGAACCTCGGCGAGAACGGAGAGACCGTCTTTGACGCCGCCGAGTGAGCCGGGCAGGTTCACGATGAGCGTGCGGCCCGCGACACCGCAGACGCCGCGCGACAGCACCGATGTCGGAACTTTCGGAAGTCCTGATCGTCTGATCGCATCGGCCAGGCCCGGGATCTCGTAGTCCAGCAGCGCCGAGGTGATCTGCGGGGTGGCGTCGGTCGGCGAGATACCGGTTCCGCCGGAGGTCAGGATCACATCCGGTTGCTCTCGGAGCCCACTGCGCAGCGCGGCGTCCACGGGTGCGCCGTCGGCGACGACGGTCGCAGGCGGGGTGTTTATCCCCCGGCCGTTGAGCCAGCCCACGAGGACCGGACCGCACCGGTCTTCGTACACACCGCCGGATGCCCGGGTCGACGCGATGACCACCAGGCCCGACCGCGTCATCTGACCCAGGTCCCCGTCTTGCCGCCTTCTTTGCGCACCACACGGACATCGTCGATGGAGGCGGCACGATCGACGGCTTTGATCATGTCGTAGACGGTCAGCGCGGCGACGGTGACCGCGGTGAGCGCTTCCATCTCCACCCCGGTGCGGTCCGTCGTGCGCACAGTCGCGGTGATCGCGACCGCACCGGGATCGTCGTCACCGCCGACGGTGAAATCGATGTCCACGCCGGTGATCGCCAACGGGTGGCAGAGCGGCACCAGATCGCTGGTTCTCTTCGCCGCCATGATCCCCGCGACACGGGCCGTCGCCAGCGCGTCGCCTTTGGGCAGGCCGTTGGAGGTGATCATGTCAACCACGTCCGGCCGGGTGTGCACGGTGCCGGCAGCCACGGCCACACGCTTGGTGGCGTCCTTGGCCGTGACGTCGACCATGTGAGCCGCGCCGGTCTCGTCGAGATGCGAGAGGCCTTCACTCACCCGGAGCGCACCGCTACTTGTTGATGACGGTGACGGCCTGGATGAAGGGCAGTTCGTCGGCGGGCAGCGGGAACGTCACGTCGCCGAACGGTGACAGTGCACCGGTGCGGTCGGTGGCAAGCTCGCTGACCGCGTGGTCATCGGGGTCCGTCGTGGGCCAACCCGGGTCGACGTATCGGTTCTTCTTGTCATCAGCCACGCTGACATTGTGGCAAACGACTCGGCGGCTGGCGAGGTCGGGAGGCTCCTTTACGCTGGTCAGCAATGAGCGTGAAGAGTCCAGGTGTGCCGCTGGGCACCTGGTTGGCGGAATTGGACGACGAGCGGCTGATCCAGCTGCTGCGTCTGCGGCCGGATCTGACCCAGCCTCCGCCGGGCACCGTCGCCGCGCTGGCGGCGCGCGCCGCCGCACGTCAGTCGGTGAAAGTCGCCACCGACGATCTGGACTTTCTGCACCTGGCGGTGCTCGACGCGCTGCTTAGCGTGCACGCCGAAACCACCGCTGCGACGTTCTCAGACCTGGCCGAGGTCCTCGGCGAGCGCGTGGCCGCCGCTGATCTGCGCGCCGCGGTCGATGACCTGGCCGCGCGCGCCCTGGTCTGGGGTGACCTGCAGGGCGAGGGTGCGCTGCGGGTCGTCGCCGAGGCGGCGTCGAGTCTGCCGTGGTACCCCGGGCAGGTCACCCAGGAGAGCGCGACGCAGACCGGCTCCGAGGTCACCGCTGCGCTCGAATCGATGGACGACGCCGCACGCGATCTGCTCGACAAGCTGCTGGAGGGCTCGCCGATCGGCCGGACCCGCGACGCGATGCCGGGAACGCCGGCGCAGCGCCCGGTTCAGCGGCTGTTGACCGCGGGGCTGCTGCGCCGCCTCGACGACGACACCGTCATCCTCCCCCGCCTGGTCGGGCAGGTGCTCCGTGGTGAGCAGCCGGGCCCGGTGAGTCTGTCCGCTCCCGATCCGACCGTGACGACGACGACAGCCGCCGACGTGGACGCCGTCGCCGCGGGCGCGGCGATCGACTTCCTGCGTGAGATCGAAGTGGTCCTCGAATCACTCAGCGCCGCACCGGTTCCCGAGCTGCGCAGCGGTGGACTCGGGGTGCGCGAGGTCAAGCGGTTGACCAAGAACACCGGGATCGACGAACGCCGGCTGGGCCTGATCCTTGAGGTCAGTGCGGCCGCCGGGCTGGTCGCACCGGGGATGCCGGAACCCGAACCCGACGACGGCGCGGGATCGCACTGGGCACCGACCGTGGCATTCGATCGATTCGTCGAATCTCCCACCGCCGCGAAATGGCATCTCGTGGTGTCGGCCTGGCTTGAGCTTCCTGGCCGCCCCAGCCTCGTGGGTACCCGCGGGCCCGACAACAAACCGTATGCGGCGCTGTCGGATTCGCTGTTCTCGACGGCGGCGCCGCTGGACCGCCGGCTGATGCTCGATATCCTCGCCGAGCTGCCGCCGGGCTCAGGCGTGGATGCGGGCACCGCCTCGCAGGCGATGGTCTGGAAGCGGCCGCGGTGGGCGGTACGGCTGCAACCCGGCCCTGTCGCCGACATGCTGACCGAGGCCCATGCTGTCGGGGCGGTGGGCCGCGGCGCGGTTGCTTCCCCGATCCGGCGCCTGCTCGCCGGCGACGATGAGCACGCGGTCATCGCCGCGATGGAGAAAGTCCTTCCGGCGCCGATCGACCATTTCCTGCTGCAGGCCGACCTTACGGTGGTGGTTCCCGGCCCGCTGGAACGTGCGCTGGCCGAGCAGCTGGCCGCGGTCGCCACCGTCGAGTCGGCCGGCGCGGCCATGGTCTACCGCATCGACGAGGCTTCGGTGCGGCGCGCGCTCGACACCGGCAACACCGCCGGCGAGCTGCACGCGCTGTTCAACCGGCATTCGAAAACACCAGTGCCGCAAGCGCTGACATATCTGATCGACGACGTGGCGAGACGCCACGGGCAACTGCGGGTCGGGATGGCGTCGGCGTTCGTTCGCTGCGAGGACGCCGCGCTGCTGGCCCAGGCGGTGGCGGCACCGGCCACCGAGTCGGTCGAGCTGCGCGTGCTGGCGCCCACCGTGGCGGTGTCCCAGGCGCCGATCAGCGAGGTGCTCCACGCGCTGCGCAGCGCCGGGTTCGCACCGGCCGCCGAGGACACGACCGGCACGGTCGTGGATCTGCGCAGCCGCGGCGCCCGCGTCCCGTCGCCCGGGCGGCGCCGCGGATATCGGCACAACGCGGCGCCCACCGATCAGACGCTGGCCGCGATCGTCGCGGTGCTGCGCAAGGTCGCGTCGGCGCCGCCGTCGGGCCTGCGATTGGATCCGGCCGCGGCCATCTCGGAACTGCAGCACGCGGCCCACCATCAGCAGTCGGTGGTCATCGGCTACGTCGATCCGGCGGGTGTGGCGACCCAGCGGGTAGTGGCCCCGATCAATGTCCGCGGCGGGCAACTGACCGCTTACGACCCCGCGTCGGGGCGGGTCCGCGAGTTCGCGATCCACCGGGTGACATCGGTCGTGTCCGCCGAGTCCGGATAATAGGTGGGATGACTTATCACCGAGGTGCCGCGTGACCGACGGCCCGCTGATCGTGCAGTCCGACAAGACGGTGCTGCTCGAGGTCGACCATGAGCAGGCCGGCGCGGCGCGCGCCGCGATCGCGCCGTTCGCAGAGCTCGAGCGCGCCCCCGAACACATCCACACCTACCGCATCACCCCGCTGGCGCTGTGGAACGCACGAGCTGCCGGGCACGACGCCGAGCAGGTCGTCGATGCCCTGGTGACGTACTCGCGCTACGCCGTGCCGCAACCGCTGCTGGTCGACATCGTCGACACCATGGGCCGCTACGGCCGCCTGCAGCTCGTCAAACATCCGGCGCACGGCCTGACGCTGGTGAGCTTCGACCGCGCCGTCCTCGAAGAGGTGCTGCGGAACAAGAAGATCGCACCCATGCTCGGCGCCCGGCTCGACGACGACACCGTGATCGTGCACAACAGCGAGCGGGGCCGGGTCAAGCAGATGCTGCTGAAGATCGGCTGGCCGGCCGAGGACCTCGCCGGTTACGTCGATGGCGAGGCCCACCCGATCGATCTGCAGCAGGACGGTTGGCAGCTGCGCGACTACCAGCAGATGGCCGCCGACTCGTTCTGGGATGGCGGATCCGGTGTCGTCGTGCTGCCGTGCGGGGCCGGGAAGACCCTGGTCGGTGCGGCCGCCATGGCCAAGGCCGGCGCCACCACGCTGATCCTGGTCACCAACACCGTGGCCGGCCGGCAGTGGAAGCGCGAGCTGGTCGCGCGGACGTCCCTGACCGAGGACGAGATCGGCGAGTACTCCGGGGAACGCAAGGAGATCCGTCCCGTCACCATCGCGACGTATCAGGTGATCACGCGCAGAACCAAGGGCGAGTACAAGCACCTGGAACTGTTCGACAGCCGCGACTGGGGCCTGATCGTCTACGACGAGGTGCACCTGCTCCCCGCACCGGTGTTCCGGATGACCGCCGATCTGCAGTCCCGCAGACGCCTCGGCCTCACGGCCACCCTGATCCGCGAGGACGGGCGCGAGGGTGACGTCTTCTCGTTGATCGGCCCCAAGCGTTACGACGCGCCGTGGAAGGACATCGAGGCGCAGGGTTGGATCGCGCCGGCCGAGTGCATCGAGGTCCGCGTCACGATGACGGACAACGAACGCATGCTCTACGCGACAGCCGAACCGGACGAGCGGTACAAGTTGTGCGCCACCGCGCACACCAAGATCGCTGTGGTGAAGTCGATCCTGGAACGGCATCCGGACGAGCCGACCCTGGTGATCGGCGCGTACCTCGACCAGCTCGACGAGCTGGGCGCCGAACTGAACGCGCCGGTGATCCAGGGGTCGACCAAGAACGCCGAGCGCGAAGCCCTCTTCGACGGCTTCCGCCGTGGTGAGATCCGGACGCTGGTCGTGTCCAAAGTGGCAAACTTCTCCATCGACCTGCCCGAAGCCAGTGTGGCCGTGCAAGTTTCAGGAACGTTCGGATCACGCCAGGAAGAAGCTCAGCGACTCGGACGGTTGCTGCGCCCCAAGGCCGACGGTGGCGGTGCGGTCTTCTATTCGGTGGTCTCGCGCGACAGCCTGGACGCCGAGTACGCCGCGCACCGACAGCGGTTCCTTGCCGAACAGGGCTACGGCTACGTCATCAAGGATGCCGACGACCTGCTCGGCCCCGCCATCTGACACTCGAACGCCAACAGGTACTCGACTAACAAATGGCGCTCAAACGCGCCTCGACCGCGTTGCCTGCACCATTGATCGGCCTTGCTGAGATATGCCTCACAAGTACGGATGACGCCCGAGATAAATTTGCTCTTCGCATATTCGGCATATCTATGAGCGTGAATCGAGCTCCTGCCGGGAAACGTCCGCACGCACCAGCTCGCGGCCCGCCTGTCGCACTACCAGCGGATAAGCTCAGTCCAGCGGCCTAAGCTGGCCCGCTGCGGGACGTCACTGCACGCATAAGCCGACTTTTGGCAATCAGTTTTTGAGTTGCCATAAATGCAAAGATGGGCAGCGAGTTCGAAATTGCTGCATAAAGGGACCTAGATGGCTCAACATGTTGATGCCTGGCGCGGCAGCCAGGCCAGCTTCGACATCGGGGGTCACCCATGGACCGCGTAATTCGCGATATGAACAGCACAGGGGACGCACCCCCGACGCAGGATGTGCAGCGGCGGAAGCGGTCAACTCGCCGCCAGCACCGCCGTGTCGAACCGTACGCATGGCTGGCCGCCGGAGCGGTGAGCGTCGGCATTGCTGCAGCGATCTCCGGAACCGGGATCGCCTACGCCGAGGACGCCGCCGGTTCAACTGGACCCGCCAGCAGTGCGTCGGCGAAGACAGAGTCGTCGTCATCGGACGGCAGCGCCGGCGAGTCGACCAGCAAAGCCGACACCGACACCGATACCGACGTCGACGGGGAGCCGACCGACGTCGCCACCGAAGACCAGGCCGGCGACGACATTTCGACGGACGATCCGTCAGGCGACGACACCGTAGACGGGGCGGACAGCAAGGACTCAAGCGAGACCGTCGAGGACTCGGACGACAGCACGGGCACCGAGGGCGACGAGGACGCGTCCGATCCGGTTGCTGAACCCTCGCCGGTCAGCACCGAGGATGCGGCAGGCAGGGATCGGGACGCCGCTCGGCCGGAGACCCCGATCATCGACGAGGCAGATCCCGTTGAGGATTCCGCCGCGCGCGAAGAGTCGATTCCCGTGCGTGAGGACGTCGCAACGGAGGTCGACCGGTCGACGAGCGACCCCGCTGACACTTCCGTGTCGACAACGGCGACGGCACTGGTGATCCCGGCGGCCGTCGACACCGCGACGGCGCCTCAGGCGTCGAGAACCGTTGCGCGCGTGGCGACCGCAACCGCCACCGCGGTGGAGACACCGGCGGCGCCGAAGACGCTGTCAGAGCTTCTCAGTGCCCTGTTCCTGAATTTCCAGCGCACGTACTTCAACAAGATGCCGACGGCCAAGCCGGTGCAGAAGCCGGGGCAATCCAGCCAGGGCGTGGTGACGGGAACCGTCGGGGCGAAGGATCCGGACGGAGATCCGCTGGAGGTGACGCTGTCCTCGGGCCCGAAACGCGGCAGTGTGCAGGTCGACACCGACGGCAACTACACCTACACGCCGTCAGCGGAGTTGGCCGCAAGCGGCGGGACCGACACGTTCACCGTCGTGGTGCGGGAGACCAATGCCGACGAGCACACGCACGGGTTCGACGGCATGTGGAACAAGATGGTCCGGGCTTTGAGCGGGGCGACGGCCGGCACTCCGGCAGGCACCATCGTGCGGACGGTCACGGTGTCCATCGCGAAGATCGCCCCGGACAATCCCGACAGCACCCCCGGTGGCACGACGGGAGGAGCGACGCAGGATCAGCCCACCCAGAGCCCGGGGGGTTACGACGCCGGCTTGAAGGATCCGTTCCAGCACGCGGACCAACCGTCCGGAAAGACCCTCAACGTCCGCGATTACGGTGCGACCTCGGGGAAGTCCTCGGACAACGATGCCGCCGCGATCCAGAAGGCGATCAACGCCGCGCAGGCCGGTGATGTCGTCTACATCCCCGACGGCGTCTACCACGTCAAGTCGATCATCACCTTGAAGTCGGGGGTGTCGCTGATCGGTCAGTCGCGCGACGCGACGGTGCTGGCGAGCGCCTTCTCGACGATGACGTACATGTTCTCCAACCCGCATGCGGTGATTTACGCTCCGGGCGGGACCACCAACCTGACGATTTCCAGCTTCACCATCAGGCAGGCCTCGGGCAAGATCTACAACGCCGGCGTCAGACTCGGCTCAGAAAGTCGCGGCCAGGTATCGCGGATCGCCGTCAAAGACCTGTTCATCGAGAAGCACCGGCGCTTCGGCGTCCAGCTGCAAAACGCCGACAACGTGCTCGTCGAGGGCAACATGATTCGAAACGCCTCGGCTCTCGACGGCGGCGGGTCCGGATACGGGATCATCATCGACCAAGCCGGATCCCACAACAACTGGGTCAGGAACAACACCATCGGGCCGGTCATCCGCCATGGGATCCTCATCCAAGAGAGTGCGCACCACAACCTCATCGAGGACAACACCATCACCGGGGCCGTGTCCGGCGCTATCGATCTGCACGGTGAGGACGAGTACAGCAACGAGATCCGCTACAACACCGTTTCGGATTGTGTCCGCAACGGCACCTCGGTCAGCCCGAATGGGGCGGGTATCGAGATCGGCGAATACAGCGGGGTCATCGGCACCGAAACCAAGCACGACAATTCCGGACCCAACAACTGGATTCACCACAACATCGTCTACAACTGCACCTGCGGTCTGCGGATCGTCAACAACAGCAACAACACCTGGATCGAAGACAACATCTTCTACAACAATCTGGATGCGGGCATCAAGGCCGATCTCGCCCCTCTCCAAGACCTGTACCTCCGCCGAAACACCGTTTACGGCAACGGCAGCGGCATCGTTCTCCACGATGTCCTTCGGGCGGTGCTCGAAGACAACAAGGTCACGGACAATCGCAAGTACGGCATCTGGACCAACGGCGGCGTGACGGGCTATCTCCTGACCGGCAACACCGTGACCGGCAATGGCACGGACGTGGTTCTCGGCAGCCAGAACGGCACGCTGATCTAGCGGTTCGGCGCGATCGCTTCTGCTGCGATCGGGTGCTCACCGCCCAGTGGCCACCCCACCCGCCCGCAGTGTCTCGGACGGTGTTGTCGACCGTCGAGGCAATCTGCCGGCCTGGTCGACGATCCCAATGACTTTGCACGCCAACCATGAGGAAACGGTCGCCGCATCTGGGTCAAGTCCAGACCAATTTTGTTGCGCTATCAAATACTTCGACCGTCACACGTCGGATGAGCATTGCGTTCGGCCACGAGAACCTCCGAGGACGGTGGACCTCGACGAGCCATATCCCGGCCGAAGGTTCTCTCGCATCTAGCCGTTGCGGCTGCTACCGACGTCGTGCCTTGGTACAACTATCCGGGGGGAGGAGTACCACATGTCCGACGATGCGATCACTGTTGTCATCCCATGCCACACCGTGGACCGGCTGGCGAATATTCGGGCGGCCGTCAAATCCGTGCAAACGCAAACACTTCCGTCGGTGCGGGTGGTCGTTGCGGTCGATAACAATGAAAAGCTCTTCAGCATCGTTCGTGACGAATTCCCTCGAGTGCTCGCCGTCCTCAACCGAGACTCCAGAGGCGCCTCGGCAACACGTAATGCCGGGGTCCGAGTGGCCACCACACCCCTGGTCGCCTTTCTTGACGACGACGAGTTTGCAGAGCCGGACTGGCTGTCGGAACTGATACGGCCTTTCTCTGAGGACACCACGGTCGGTTGCGGCGGAAAATATGTCCCGGTGTGGGCACGTGGCGAGCCGCGATGGCTTCCCGAAGACTTCGCGTGGACCGTTGGCGGGTCCTACCGCGGTCAGCCGACCGTCACCTCACGAGTCCGCAACGTGTGGTCGGGAAACATGGCCGTCAGAACGGCAGCGTTTCTGGCGGTCGGAGGATTCCGAACCGATTTCGGCAAAGTCGGATCGGTGTGTGAACCAGAAGACACCGATCTGTGCGTTCGAATGGCCGCCGCCTGTGAGGGGCACTGGGTGTATGTGCCGACCGCGGTCATCAATCACGAGGTGCCAGCCTCGCGAAGCACATTCAGGTTCTTTCTCAAGCGGTGCTTTTCCGAAGGCCAAGGCAAGGCAGCACTCGAAAGCAACATCGGCCACCGGTCCACGCTCGACGCGGAGCGGGACTTCGTGCGCCGCGCAGCTTGTTCCGCCCTGCGTCGGCTGAGTGGAGACGCTTCGAACCGGATCAAAGGACTGGCGGCGCTCTGTGGTTTGGCCGCCGCAGCCGTTGGATATCTCGCTGCGCGCTTCAGGGCTGTGATTCCGCAGCGCATGCTGCCAATGCCGTCCGACTTGCGGTCGCCCCTGTGTAGTCATCGTGAGATCGCTTTACCACCCGCCGACCGCGCAAACCCGGTGGAGAGCCGGCAGGCCAACTCGCCTCGAGTGCGGTAGCGTGCCGAAATCCGCGCTGCGAAACCGAATCACCAGGTCGGTCACGTTGCCGATCACCCTTCGCTAGGCTGCAGATGGAGCTCGGAGTTTCGTCACCAGCCCGCGCTCTGTCTGGGCACAACGGGAAAGGGCTGACTGCGATAGCTACTCGTACGGTTGACCATCGCAGCGCCGACGGCGCACTCCGCGGTAGCGAATAGATGCGTCATCGCCGAAGCAGCAGAAGTACCGCGCTACGGGCGGCGCTGGCAGAATTCGCCAGATCCAGTTGGCGTCTGGTCTTTCCACTCCTGGTCTTTCTTTCGATGTTCGGTTTGACCACCGCTGACCCGCTACTGCCGTCCGCGCCCATCGCTGCCCCGATCGTGGTGCCGTTGCCTGATGTCCCCGCAGATGTCTGGCAGAGCCGTGGCCAAATCGTCCACAAGGAGTCCTACGACCCGCCGCTTGCCGACCCGGATTCGGTACTTGGCGGCTCGTGGCGTGCTGTCTACAGGTCGGTGTCCGGCCTCGACGGCGGGGAACGCGAGGTTTCCGGAGCGTTCTTCCTCCCCCGCGGAACTCCGCCGGTTGGTGGCTGGCCGGTCGTTTCGTTTGCACACGGTACGACCGGTATCGGCACCGACTGCGGTCCCTCCTACCAGCCGGATCTACAGGGATACTCGCCGATCGTTGAATCTCTGCTGGACCGCAAGTACGCCGTCGCACTCAGTGACTACGAAGGACTCGGCCAGACTGGCTCACATCAATATCTCGAGCAACGGACTGCGGCGTTCAACACCATCGACGCCGTCCGAGCCTTGCGCGAGCTCTCGCCGACTGTGTCCACACGTTGGGCGGCGATCGGTTATTCACAGGGTGGACAAGCGGTGTGGGCCGCCAACGAGTTGAATCCGTACTACGGCGGTGGTCTCGAACTGGTGGGGAGCGTCGCGCTCGCACCGGCGGCAAATGTGACGGCCACGGCGGACCTCATCTGGTCGGGTTCACTCACGGAAGAACAGCTGGCGCTGTTCCCGCTGTTCATCGTCGGCCTGGGTCGATACAACCCAGATCTCGACGAGAGGGCCTTCCTGCATGGTTCAACTGAGGCCCAGCGGAAACGCCTGAGCCATTGTGCGCAACGAGGCGAGGCACACGCAGCCCCAAGGAGATACCCGGCGCCGATCCCCTGGAAAACCGTCGTCGATCAGCTGAGCGGGACGAACGAGACCACGCCGGACTCTCCCCGCGACGTCGCTGAGCTGCGGGATGCGATGCGCAAAATCGCGCTACCCCAACGCCCGTTGGACCGGCCGATGCTCGTCGTCTCCGGCGCCGTGGATTCCCTGGTCTTCGCGCAGTGGGTGCGCACAGCGGTTGCCGACAGCTGCTCACTCGGCGGACACATCGAGTACCGACAGATTCCAAGCGCCGATCACGCCAACGTCTTGTGGAGATCCGCCTCAATCGTGGCGAGGTGGGTGGCCGCCCGATTCGACGGGGTCCCTGCGCCGTCGAACTGTCCAGTTGAGCGTTCAGGTGGAGTAGGGCAGTAGCTCGAGGGTGACAGCGCGGGCAACCGGGTGCTAGCGAGCGTGCGTATCAGAGTCGCCGGTCGGGTGCCTCCCGGTGTCGGCCGTGATCTGTGCGCCAAGCGTCTCCTGCCAAGCTTCGGAGTTGGCCAATGCCCGCCTGATATACGGCGACCTGCGAATGGCGCCGATGAAGGCGCGGTTCGGTATCGCTAGGTACCAAGGCAGTTCCCGGACGAAGTCGACGAAGAGGACGACACGTATCTCCTCGCTGTCGTTCCAGACTTCGTGCTCGAATGTGTCGTCGAAGACCATGCTTCGACCCTCGCGCCAGTGCTGGGTACTGCTGCCGACGCGGATACGGACTAGTGTCTCGTCGGCCGGAGTGCGGAGAGCGAGGTGGTAGCGCAACACCCCCTTCCACGGCCCCGTGTGCGGTGGGATGTGCTTGTGTGGGAGCAGGACCGAGAACAGCGCTGTGGTCATGCCGGGAATGGATTCCACGATCTCGGCTGTACGCGGACATCTTTTGCAGTTGCCGTCTGCACGGCCGCCGTAGGCATAGAAGGCGAATACCTTCCAGCGGTCGTCCTGGGTGAGTTGGCGCTGTTCCTCTTGGATGTCCTGAAAGTTGGGGAGCTTATCGACCTGGGCGAGCAAGCCGTCGAGTTCGGCCTGAATCTCGTCGGCCCGTGCCTCGACCTGAGCGATCCACGGAAAATCCGAGGGATCAAAGAATTCGGTACGGCCGGACGGCGCGCGTAACAGCAGACGTTCGAACAGGGCTTGGAGCCGATCGAACGTCGCGTATGCCCAGGCAGCGATCCTGCCGAGAACAATTGAGCGCCCTTTTTCAGACATCGCGCAGACCCTAACACCGCCTCAGATTCACTCGGCCATAAATGGCACATTTACCGAAACATGTTGACGCCGATCGTGAATCGGTGATTCGCGGTGATTGAAAGGGCAAATAAACCGATCACGCCGGAACCCCCTCCAAGGGTTCGAAGCTGACGCTTTGGCGAAATAGGCGCCAGCGCTCGACGCGTTTGAACTGTCGCGTCCATCCGGCGCTTTCGGCCACTTTGAACGTCCCGAGGTTCTTCTCGCCCGCGACGCCGATCGCGGTTTTCAGACCGAGCTTGCGGGCTTCGTCCATGATCTTGGTACCGGCATCCATGAACACTCCCATCCCACGATGACGCTCCGATGTGAAGATGCCCTCGACCAACCCCTCGCCCGGCTTGAGCACCGGAGCCAGTGGGCCCCAAAGCGCCTGCATACGGGGGTTGTCCTCCGCCGTGAACAGATACGCGATAAAGCACACTGCTCCCTCGGGATCGATGGCGACCCAGGGCGCAGGCAGGTCGGAGTTCAACAGCCAACGCTGGTCTGCACGATGTCGGGCCACCTCTGGGGTGAGGCCCGGAACGTCGGCGACCAAGGAGAGGTCATCGTCGGGTTGGAGCTTTCGCACGACCAGCGGAATCTTCGCCGGCGGCGCAGGAAAACGGACGCTCAGGTCGTCGCCAATTCCAATCGACACCGTATCTGACCAAAACCGCTTGCGCAGCGCCCGCCGGAGCCATGCGCGTCCCCGCGGGGTGCGCAGAAGCTCAATGAGTATCGCGGTCTTTTCCCGGAGTCGCTTCATGCGGTTGGGCCACCGTGTCTGGGACGCTCTTGAACAACGCCGGGCCGACAACCGAAGTTCGCCCAAATTGCAGGAATCGGATCATGCCGCACGGTTCTCCCCCTCCACGACTGTGGGCCCTGACGGCACCCACGCCCCCACGTTGCGAGACGCTATCACGGCTCATCACGTGGTGTTTCCGTCTCAGCAAAGTTCAGGCGGTGAATCGGCGGCCAATAGGAAAATGGCTCATCCCGAACGCTTTCGACGCGAAATCTCGTCGCCGGGGACGCACTCGGCATTGGTTGCTGTTCACCCGGGCTGCGGTACCGTATCGACATGTCAGAGGTCCGCCCAGTACAGGTCGAGCCGATCACCGAAGCTGACATCCCCGAGGTGGCTGAATTCCTGCACAGCGGGATCGGGCCGGAAGTGTCAGCGGCCGACTGGCGTCGGGCGATGACCATTACGTGGGATTTCGTCCAACCCAACTACGGTTACCTCCTGCGCGATAATGGGCGCCTCGTCGGCGCGCATCTGGCGTTGTATTCCGAACGAACGATCGATGGCCGACACCACCGGATCTGCAACCTCGGGACCTGGTGCGTCGCAGAAGAACACCGCGCAGCAGGTTTGCGATTGCTGCGGACGTTGCTCCGCCAGAAGGGATACACCTTCACCGACCTGACGCCGAACCGCAAGATCGTGGCGCTGAACGCCCGCCTCGGGTTCGCTCAACTCGACACGACGCAGTCGCTGGCCCCCAACATTCCGTGGCCGGCGTGGTCGAGGAGGGTGCGAGTCGTCGATACCCCAAAAGGAATCGAGGACTTGCTCCACGGCCAAGACCGGACGATATACCGCGACCACGCCCAGGCTGCCGCTGCTCACCATGTGGTGCTCACCAAGGGTGAGCGGAGTTGTTACGTGATGTTCCGGCTGGACTACGGCCGGATCAAGCGACGACCCACGTTCGCATCGATCCTGCACGTCGGCGACCCCGACGTCTTTCGGGACTGTGCGCCGCACTTCTACCGTTACCTGCTGCTGCGGCGCGGAATACCCGCTACGTTGGGCGAGATCAGGGTGGTGGGGCACCGGCTGCCGAGATCGGTCTTGGTGGCGGGTCCGGCGAAGATGTTTTTGTCCGATGACCTTGAGCCGGCGCAGATCGACTATCTCTACAGCGAGCTGACCTGTTTCGAGTTCCAAGGCCGCTTTCCCCACCACGACGCACCGAAACCCGGCCCGTCGCACGTCCCGGAGAACGCGGTCGGCAGTTAGTTCGCGCTCTGCTCGACGAATTCGGCGAGAGTGCCGATCGTCTCGAAGACGTCCCCCGTGAAGTCCTCGTCGTCGATCTGGAAGTCGAATTCTCTCTCAAGATTGACCGAGAGGGCGACAACCGCCATCGAATCGAGTTCAGGCATGCTGCCGAACAATTCGGTGGACGCGTCGAGGGTGCCGGCGCGATCCTGGATCGCCAGGGTTTTCACGAGCACCACCTTCACGCGTTCCAGAGTCTCCGTGCTGTAGTTCATCGAACTGTTTCCTCCTCCAACGGGTTGTGCGAAACCTGGCGGCGCCCGGTCGCGGGGTTATGCCATCAGACATCTCGGGTCGGTGCCCTGCGGACGAATTCGTCATTGAAACTGGCGCTCAGAAGTTTCACCGCCTGCTTGCTCTCGGCCTTGCCGAGATGGTTGGGCGGGCCGCACGGAGTGTTGTTCACATCGACGATGTAGATCTGGCCGTCATCGACGTCCCTGAGGATATCGAGCTCACCGAAATCCAGGCCCAGATTCTTCGCGAAAAGCTGGATCAGCACCGATTCACGGTCTGAGAAGGCGGACTCGGGGGATCCCAACTTCACGCGATCGTTGCGATTGCTGAACCGGGTTCTGGCATCGCGGAACTTCCAGTAGACGAGCGGTATCGAGCCGCCCACAATCGGAACTCTGATATCGACGACCTGATCTCTGCTCGTGTTGTTGATCACTCGCTGGTAGACAACATCTGTTCGTGTTGTGGCCGTGGGACATTCGATGAGTGTTCCGTCGTGCATCGCGTTGTCGTCGGACTTCATGACGCATAAACCCTGGTACGTGCGAGGGTCGACGAATGTGCCGTAGCCGAAAACTTCCCGAAAGACCTGCTCCACCTTGGTCTTGCTGATGTCGTTGCAGTGCTGATTCACCACGAAGTGGTGGTTGGACAACTCTGCGAGCAGTGGATTGTGGCGTCGTTTGGTCACATCCTCGAAGGACACCACCACATCTGGACGCGTGGCAGTCCTCGACGTCATCGTCAGACCCAGCGAATGAGAGATCTTGTACAGGATCTGGGAGTAATCAGGCTTGTCCGGATGGAACAAGATGGTGGTGGGCCGATGGTCCTGCTCGAATCTCTTCCGGAGATTCTTCGTCCGGTACTTGATCCTGATCATGGTCCCGAGGATCTGGTCGTGGTAGATCTTTCCCGCGAACTTGTAGACAGGATGCCTCTCGAGGTCCTCCATCGGGAACCCTCTGTTGGCTAGGAAATCTCTCATTTCATCCTGCTATACAAGTATCTCGACGGGAGCTGGATGGCCCAGAAATGCGGTCGGGCTTGCGGTCAGACCGTAGGCGCCTGCCTGGAAAAGCACGATCGAATCGCCGATGTCGGCGTTCGGGAGCTGGACATTGTCGCCCAACAGGTCCAGCGGGGTGCACAGGCATCCGACCACCGTCACCTCCGAGTCCGGGCTTTCGGTGAGGCGATTGCCCACAGCGATGGGATAGTTGCGGCGGATCACCTGGCCGAAGTTCCCGGATGCAGCCAGTTGGTGGTGCATACCGCCGTCGACGACGAGATAGGTGCGGCCACGGGACACCTTGCGATCGACGACCCGGGTGACGTAGATGCCGGACTCCCCCACGATGTAGCGGCCGAGCTCGATCACCACCTTCGCATCCGGCAGTTGCGGCCCGATACGGTCCTGGACCAGATTGGTCAGGTTCGTCCCGATCGCGCCCAGGTCGAGGGGGGAGTCCTTGTCGAAGTAAGGGATGCCGAAGCCGCCACCCAGGTTGACGTACCGGACCGGGGTGGGCGACTTGTCAGCCAGCCCGAGGATGAGCTCCACCGTCTTCTGCTGTGCCTCACAAAGGATCTCGGCGTTCAGGTTTTGCGAACCGGCGAACACGTGGAAGCCGAGAAACTCGAGATCGGCGGTATCGACCAGGTCGAGCAACTCGGGCACCTGTTCGGCGTCGACACCGAACTGCTGAGGGCCCCCGCCCATGCGCATTCCCGAACCCTTCACCTGGAAGTCGGGATTCACCCGGATCGCGACTCGCGGGCGCACCCCCACCGTTTCGCCAGCCTCGATGACACGTCGCGCTTCGGTGGTTGATTCCATCTCGATGGTCACGCCCGCCGCGACCGCCTGGGTGATTTCGGCTGCGGTCTTGCCCGGTCCGGCGAAGCTGATGCGGTCCGCAGACAGCGGCGTGTCCAGGGCGGTCTGCATCTCCAGTGTCGACGCGACATCCAGCGCGTCGACCAGGCCGGCGAGGTGTTGCACGACTGCGGGCATCGGGTTCGCCTTCACCGCATAGCTCAGATGCATCGCCGAGGGAAGTGTCGCGCGCAGAGCGGCGATGCGCTCACTCAACAGGCGGCGGTCGTAGGCGAAGTACGGCGTCGATCCGACGCGGGCGGTGAGGCGGTCAAGCGGCGTGCCACCGACCGCGAGTTGGCCGTCGACGGTGCCGAAGGCCGCGATCGTCGGGCGCAGGTTCATGTGGTCAACTCCTCGCGCAGCGCCGACCGGTCGAATTTGCCGTTGGGCGAGCGGGGGATCTCCGACCGAACCACGACGGAGCCCGGCACCATATAGAGCGGCAGCCCGGATCTCATCGCGTCAAGGAGTGCATCGGCGGCGAAGTCCTCGGCGGTCGGCGCCACCACCAGCAGCACCCGTTCTCCCAGCGCGGGGTCCTCGACGCCGAGGGCGACCGCATCGCGGACCAGGCCGGTGGCGTAGGCGGCTTCTTCAATCTCGGTCGGGCTGACCCGGTAGCCGGAGGTCTTGATCATGTCGTCGCGGCGGCCGACGAAATACAGGAACCCCTCAGCGTCGGTGACCACCGTGTCACCTGAGAAGACCGCGAGTTCCGGTGTGCGCCAGGGCTCGTCGCGTCCAGGTACCGGCCGGAAACGTTCCGCGGTGCGGGCTGGGTCGTTCCAGTAGCCCAGCGCCACATGTGGTCCACGATGGACGAGTTCACCCTCTTCGCCCGGGTCGCACGTCGATCCGTCGGGTCGGACCACGAGGATCTCGGCACCCGGAATGGCCTTGCCGATGGAACCGGGCCGATGGTCGATCTGGTCGGGATCGAGGTAGGTCGACCGGAAGGCCTCGGTGAGGCCGTACATGAGGTACGGCCTGGCGGTCGGGAACACCTCCCGCAACCGGTCGAGGACGGGTTTGGGCATCCGCCCCCCGGTGTTCGCGAAATACCGCAACGAGGTTCTGGCGTCGTCCGGCCAGTTCTGCTCGGCGATCTGGATCCATAGCGGTGGTACGCATGTCAAGCCGGTCACCTGGTGCCGCGCGCACAGCTTGGGCACATCGCCGGGCAGCAGGTAGTTCGTCAGGATCACGTGGGCACCCACCGCGAAGGCCGTTGTCAGCTGGCTGAAGCCGGCATCGAAACTCAGCGGCAACGCGGCCAGCAGGACGTCGTCCGCCGAGTTCTCCAGGTAGGTCGACACACTTTCCGCGCCGGCGATCAGGTTGCGGTGGCTGAGGACCACGCCTTTGGGACGGCCCGTGCTACCGGAGGTGTAGAGGATGGCCGCGATGTCGAGGTCGGTGGGGGCGGCCGGGCCGGATGGTGCGCGAGGTGCGGCGAGCAACCGTTCCCAGCTTCGCGATTGGAGGCGCGCGCCGGTTTCAGGTTCTTCGGTCCGCGCAGCCACCAGCACGACATCCTCGAGAGCCGGACACGCTGCGAGCTCGTCGACCAACAGGGCGAACCGATCGGCAGTGGTGATGAGGACACGGACGTCGCAGTCCCGCAGGATGTGGCCGACCTGCGCGGGCCGCAGCAACGGGTTGATCGGCACGAACACGCCCCCCGCCGCGGACGCGCCGAAGATGGCCGTGACCGTCTCGATCCTCTTGTCGAGGTAGACCGCGACGCGCTGCCCTCGTTCGACACCGATCTCGGCGAAGCCGGCTGCCACGTCCCGGATCTGCGACCACAACTCGCCGTAGGTGAGCGTCGCCGTCTTGAATGTCACGGCCGGCGCATCGGGACAGGATGACGCACGGCCCTCGACCAGATGATGAAGATTCGTCAGCACAGCTCACCTCGCGGTGGCGGGAGGGGACGACAGCGTCTCCCGCCATGACTCGACCGCGGCACCGTAGCGCGGATTGATGCACTGGATCGCCCAGAGTGTCGGTAGGGGTCCGAGACGCGTGTGGCTGTGGATCTCCAGTGGTCTGACGGCCAGGGCCGGCGTGAGTCGCAGCAGATTCAGCCTGCGCGCCACGCGGTAGGCGAAGGAACGCGACGACTCGGCTGCCGCGTCGAGTAGGTAGGTCAGCCGGGTGCGTAGTGGAAGGTGTTGCGCCCGTGCGTATTCGCGAATGGCGTCCCGCGTACGCTCGGTCCACGCGGAGTCCCCCGGTACGTGCAGCAGGGCGGTGGTCGCTCGCTTCTTGTGACCGAAGGCGGCCCGGGGCACACCCGCATCCTCGGCGATCCGACGGGGAACGGGGCGGTCGTAGGCGGTTCCGGTCGACCATGCCCGCATCACATCGCTCTGGGCGATCTCGAGGAGCTTCGGGTGTCGGCGTGCGCCGATGAACGGTGCGGGCACGTGGACGAAATCCGTGCGGAGCCGGAACTCGTTCATCGATGCGCCGCTCATGTCCCCTCGGCGCAGCAATTCGTCGGGGTAGGTATGCAGGTCCCAGACGCGGCCACCATAGTGGCCACTGAAGAACACCGTCCGACCGATGTCGGTCGCCAACCCGGCCATGTTCAAGTCCTCACCACTCATACCGGTCGCGAGGAACTCCGCCTCGGGGAAGTCACCGGCCTCGCGATACGCCTCCCGGTCGAACTCCTCGAGTTCGTAGCCCAGAACCGCCGCGACCGGTTTCCCGGAGTCGTCCTCCGGATGGCCGCCCCGGGTGCGGGCATGGGTGAAGGTGAAGGCCTTCTTGCAGCCGGCGCGGCGGGCCAGGGTTGCCACTGCCGGGGAGTCGTAGCCGGAGGATACGGACGCCAGCGGTGAATACGCCACTGAACGCCACGGCGCCGCGGCGTTGCGGACCGTCCGCTGCAGGACGTCGGTGATCAGCGCCACGTACTCGTCGTACGTCTGGTACGGCTGCCCCGCGGACTTGTCCAGAAAGGTGATCCGGCCGTCGTGATGGAAGCGCACGTTGTGCACGTACACGAGGTGCGCTTCGCCGCTGGGCAGCCCCGAATCCCCGCTGAAGCGGACGGGGATGACAGTGTCGAACGCGCGGATGCCGTCGTGGATGATCGCGGCGAAGTCGGTCGCGTAGCGGGCATGGCGCGGATCGAGTTCTGCGCGGGCGGCCGTCAGGAGGAACACCAGCGAGTTCGAGATCAGGATTTCGTCGCCGCGGCTGATGTACTGGATCCGCTCCAGGGTGTGACTCGGGGGCACGACGATCAGATCATCTCCGGCGATCCGGCCGCCCGACCCGAACACGTCGACGGCATCGGCGAATTCGAACGAGTGCGCGTCGCCTGCCCACGCTCCTTCGAAGAAACCGTCGTCACGGACCTCGACGCTGGTGCCGCACAGAAGTTCGACATCGCCGCGACCGAGCCTCACACACCACGCCAACGGCGGGAGGCTGGGTGCACAGGTGATCCTCAGGCGCATGGCGGCCGCCTACGTGAAACGCGCGGGTCCCCCGCATCGAGCGGACGTGCGCTACCTCGCAGCCGAGTGTCGCGGGCGAACCCATCTGATCGAGTCATTCCAGACACGTCAATTCGCTGTAGAGATAGTCGATCTGGCCCGGTTCCAGATCGTCGCCGAGATACATTCTCGGCCGCCCGGCTACCGAGATCGCTCGCGCCGGGCACTGCCCCACGATCCTGACCTCCAACAGCGTTGCCAGAATCCTTTGCCTCAACAACAGGTATCGGTGGAAATGCGGTGCCCAGCGTCCGAACATCTCGGCGTTGCCCACATAGAGGACCATGGCAAGCACCGAGCGATGCTTGTACCGCTCACGCCGGTACACGACATAGCAGCTTTGATCGCCATCGGTGAGCACGACGTGATGCGCAGCTGTCGCCCTGTGGTCGTGGTAGATCCGCTTGTCCTGTCCCGAGAGCAGGACATCGATCTCGTCCTTGGCGTCGATGACCCGGACCCGTCGCGACCACAATGGCCAGGGCAGGTTGGGCACCAACACCGTGGTGGTGTCGAGCGCAACGAATCCCAGGCGAGAGTTCAATGTCACCACGTTCGGGTTCGGGGTGAGATCGGTGAAGTTGTAACCCTTTTGGCGGAGCAACGATCGGAGCAGGCGCATTCCGGACGCGCGGTGCGGTTCAGCAACACACCACACACCGAGGTTGCAGATACGTCGCACGTGGTCGTCGATGACGCGTTCCGAGTACAGCGCGAGATGCACTCCGACGACTCGCCCGCTTTCGCGCAGCAGGTAGCCGTGGTTGGGCTGCTCGACGGCCCATGGCGGATTCATCGCACGTAGCCAATCGGTGACGGGTCTAGTTCTCGCGACGCCGAGGTTCAAGAACTCGGTGTGCAAGAACTCGGCAACCGTCCGGACGTCGGCATCGGTGATCGGCTTGACCTCGAGGTCAGGAACATTTGACACGACAGAATTGGACACCGTGGGTGCTCCTACCTCACTGCGTACCGAGGCACTCCCGCCCAGCGCCTCGGAGCAGGTGGTGGCGGTGAGCCTGGTGACGAAGAGACCGTGAAGGCGACGGCGACACCTGCGAGCAGCGAGTTGACGCGCCCGAGCCGCCGTCGACTCGATGATGAACGCCGGACTGCCGATGAATGTGAATCGATGGTCGTCACAATCTGTAGTCGTCCCCCCGGATCTAGTTCCTATTTCGACGATAGGGCTCAAGGCCCGCTGTGGTGATCAGTTGAGCATTTCACGATCTGCATGGGACGTAATCAGCCACTCCGCGGCGAGAATTGTGGTCCACCGGGCGGGATTTCGCCCTCATGTTGCCCACCACCGGCGTATGACCCCTTCTGCTTCCTTACCGCGCGGGGAGAAGTCCAGCGGTTCGGCTTCGGTGTGCGGCGGCGTCGCCCACACCCACCAGAAGACCCCGGCCCAGAACGGCTGGCCGCTGGCGGCCGCGAGCAGCGCTTGATACGCCGCCGCCTGTTCCGCCTGCGCCGGTATCTTGCTGATGCGCCAGCTGGACGGGTCCGTCGCGGTCCCCTGCTGGCTGGTGTAACCGGCCTCGGTGAACAGGATCCTGCGGTTGTATTTGGCCGACAGCGCCGCGATACGGGGGGTGAAGGACTCGACGGCCTGCTGTAGCGCCTGTACATCCGTTGTGGGCGTCGCGCTCAGGGGCGCGTAGACGTCCAGGCCGATCAGATCGAGGGCGTCCCAGAACGGGACCCGCTCCCAGTCGGTGCTCGACGCGTAGGTCAGTTGGCCGCCGTACCGTTCCCGCACTGCCTGGATCACTCCCAGCCATCCCGGTCGGTCGTCGGTCATCATGGCCAGCTCGGTGGCGATGGCGAACTGCTCGACCCCGAGGCGCTGCGCCATGGTCGCGTAGTGGGTGATGAAAGCGGTATACGAGGCGAACCACGCCGGACGGTCCTGCGCGGCAATCTTGTTGCTGCCCTGCGGTGTCAGATTGAGGTGAGGTTTGAGCAGTACTTTCAGCCCCAGTTGGTGAGCCAGCGTGATCGCCCGCTCCTGCCCGGAGTCGCTGACCGTCCTGTCCGTTCGGTAGATGTCGCTGGAGCTGGGCGTCGCCTGATACCAGGTTGGCGTGAACTGAACCCAGTTTGCGCCCAGCGCACGAATCTCCCTCAGGGACTGTTCGACTCCCGGTCCGTCGTAGCCGGTCACCTCCCAGGTCGGCAACGCGAACCCTCGCTGTTGTCCGGCGGGCACTTCGGCATCCGAAGACTTGCAGCCGAGCGACATGGCCAGCACTGCGATGACCGCCAGGCAAATCGCCACCGCCTTGGCCCGCTGTGCTGGTCGCCGCCATTCAGAGATGTTCGACACGCGGGCCTCCTATTCGATGGCGGCAGTCAAGGACGAGTTTCGAGTGCTCGACGACCGCGTCGTAGTCGAACGCATCGTGGTCGGTCAGCAGCACGACGGCGTCGGCCGCGGCGAGTTCGTCCTTGGTGACTTCGACGCGCATCAGCAGCCCGTCGACAGAGGTGGTCTCGACCACGTAGGGGTCGGCGCCGCGAACCTCGGCGCCCATCCCGGCGAGCAGTTGTGCCACCCGCACCGACGGAGACTCGCGCGCGTCGCCGGTGTTCTTCTTGTAGGACAGACCCAGTAGCAGGATCCGCGACCCGTTCACCGAACGCTGCTGGTCGTTCAGCGCCATCGTGACGCGGCGCACCACGTGGTCGGGCATGTGTTCATTGATGTCATTGGCCAACTCGACGAACCGGAAATTGTGACCGAGGGTGCGTTCCACACACCAGGACAGATACGAGGGGTCGATCGGCAGGCAGTGGCCGCCGACGCCTGGGCCGGGTGTGAAGCGCATGAACCCGAACGGCTTCGTCGCGGCAGCGTCGATCGCTTCCCAGACGTCGATGCCGAGCTCATGCGCGAATATCGCGATCTCGTTGACGAGCGCAATGTTGACGTGCCGGAAGGTGTTTTCCAGCAACTTGGCCAGTTCGGCCTCGCGTGGTGAGGCGACCGGGACGGTGGTGTCCACGATCGTGTCGTAGAACCCCTGGATGGATGCCAGCGAGGCCTCGTCGACCCCCGAGACGATTTTCGGTGTGTTGACCAGCGTCCAGGTGGCATTGCCCGGGTCGATGCGCTCGGGGCTGAACCCGAGGTGGAAGTCGCTGCCCGCGATCAGACCGGAGCCGTCCTCGAGAATCGGGGCGACCAGCTCCTGGGTGGTCCCGGGATACGTCGTGGACTCCACGATGACGGTCGCACCGGGCCGCAGATAGCGCGCGAGTGTCTGCGCGGACTCCTCGATGTAGCGCAAGTCAGGCACACCCTCGCGCAGCGGTGTCGGAACAGCGATGATTGCGACGTCGAAGCCCTCGCACGCGCTGGCGTCCGACGACGGGTGGAATGTGCCGGCCGCCAAGATCGCGTCCAATTCCTCGTCGGAGATGTCTTCGATGTAGGAAGCCCCGACCAGCAGCCGCTTCATCCGGTTCTCGTCGATGTCGTATGCGACCACATGATGGCCGACCTGCGCCGCTCGGACCGACAGCGGTAGGCCTACGTAGCCTTGGCCGACAACCGCGACTTTCACGAGCGACCTCCTCGGTACCGCCGGACGCCATGACGGTTACCGACCGTGAGCAGTGAGACGGCCCGCTTGGCCTCGAGTCGCCACGACGTGTCCTTCGCGAGCACGGACGTCCGGGGGATCGCGTGGCGACTGATCTCGGTGCCGGCCTGCACCGCGCAGGCATAGTCGTAGCCTGCGGCGCGCGCCGCCTCGACGACGCGCGCATCCAGGTAGCCATACGGATAGCAGAACCCCGGAACATCGCCAGAGAGCAACTCCTGCAGGATCTCTCGGCTTTGGACAACCTCCGATCTCAGCATCTCGTCGTCCGTCTTCACCAACGAGATGTGCTTGAGGCCGTGCGATCCGATCTCCATGCCGGCCTCCGCGATCTGTTTCACCTCGTCGGCGGTCAACAGCGCCTTGTTCGGCCCGGGCCGGCTCCACTCGTTCTGCCCGCCGAGCCGTCCGGCGAGAATGAAAAGCGTTGCGGTGTAACCGTGTCGCTGCAGCACCGGCAGCGCATTGGGGATGAAGTCCTGATAGCCATCGTCGAATGTCAAGCCGACGAGCCCGCGTGCCCGGCCCTCCGCCCTGGCCTCGAGGAGTTCGCGCATCGAGACGCCCCGCAGCCCCCTTCGGCGGAGCCAGCGCATCTGTCTCTCGAACCGTTGCGGAGTCATGGTCACCTGGTATGGATCTTCGTCGTACGGTGCGACTGAGTGATACATCCACACCAGCGGAAAGGTGTTCAGCTCGCGGGATGTGGAGGTGCCTCCGGCGATGGACGCGGTCATGCTCAGATCTCTTCTCTATCGTAGGGCCGACTCGGTCGAAATCCACTGGTGAACAATGGCGTTGGTTCGGGGTTGGTGACGGCTGCGTTGGCGTCCAGGGCTCGCAGATACACCTCGTCGAGCTGGGGCATCACCTGGGACAGCGTGAAGCGAGCGGCTTTGGCCGGTCCGGCCGCCCCCAGCCGCAACCGCAATGGTTCGTCCTCGAGGATGCGACGTACGGCGCCGGCCAGCGCTTCCGCGTCTCCCGGCGGCACGTGCAGCCCCTCGACCTCGTCTGTGACGATGTCGAGCAGCCCGCCCAGGGCCGAGACCACGCACGGGGTACCCGCGGCCAGACACTCCACAGCGACGCGCCCGAATCCCTCGGGAACCACGCTCGGTACGACGCCGACGACGGCGTGTCGCCACGCGGCGATCACATCCGGCATCGCGACGTTGGTCGCGACGATCACCCCGGGCCGGTCCTCGATCGGGAAATCGTTGCGGGGCAGGCCCGCGAGAACCAGCGGAATGTCGAAACCATCGGCATGAAGGCGTTTGTGGGCATCGAGCAGGACGTCTACGCCCTTGTGGACACCGAGCGCGCCCGCGTAGAAGATGTACGGCCCGTCGGCCGGGACGAAACCGGGTCGCTGTTCGGTCCGCTCGTCGTTGGCGAGCGCGATCAGTTGATCGTCGATGAAGGTGGGGATCACCGTCATCGGCCCTCTGTCTGCGGGGCGCGGCGCTGAACCGCGTGCTGCGAGTGCAGAGGACGTGGCTGTCCACTGCGCGACGTCGCGGTGCCGTCGCGATCCCAATTGATGCAGGCCTGCGGCCAACGGAATTCCCTTGAGGCCGTATTGCGAATGGGCACAACCGATGCACTTGACCAGGCCCGGTTCCGAACACACGCTCTTGCCGCGATACAGCATCACCTTGGTGGCGCAGACCTGACTGTGATCGTGTGCGCTCGCTACCACCGGGATGCCCATGCGGCTGGCGGTGCCGAGCACGCTGTAGAGAATCCAGCCACGGACGTTGATGACGTCCGGGCGGAACTGCCGAACCAGGCGGGCGAAAGCATGCGCGAACGTGGGGTCCGGAACCGGTGGGAAGAACCGATGGGTCGTCGACTCGTAGGCGCCGGGAAGATGGGCCATCGCCATCGGCAGCCGGTGCACTTCCACTCCGTCCATGTCTTCGCGGGCCGGCGCGTCCGGGTGCTCGGCCGCCACCACCGCTACCGAACGGCCGTGCCGCACCTGCTCGCGGGCCAGTGCGTGGATCGACAGCTCCAGGCCCCCGACGTTGGGGAGGAAACTGTCGGTCGCGTGCAGGATGCGCAACCCGTGAAGCCGGCCACTTGTCATGGCAACCCCTGTCGCCCGGCGATGAGAGGATCGGGCGTCGGGACCGGCGTCGTCAGAGGTGCGACCGGCGGCGCCTCGAAGAGGAATCGGCGTGTGCCCACCGCGGCGAATACCGCCGCGGTGATCGTCTGCGCGACCACCGCGGCCAGGGCGGCGCCGATGACGCCCGTATGCAGCATCAGGAACCACGCCCCGCCCACCATCATGATCGCCTGGGTCACGGTCAAGAGGGTGATGATGCGCAGTCGTCCCTGAACTCGGAAGATCGACATCGAGATGTTGATCATCGCGTCCGGGAAGGTCGCCATCAGCAGCACGATGAGCAGCGTGCTGCAGCTGGTGTATTCGCTGCCGAAGAAGCCGAGCACCTGCTTGGCGAATACGCAGGTACCGGTTACGGGCACGACCAGAAGCACTCCGATCAGGAGCATCGCGCGTCGTGCCTGCGCCTGGAGCCGTCCGGGATCGCCGGCGCAGTCGGCCAGCAGGGCATTGGACACCGCAGCAGAGACAGCGAGGAAAACGCTCGCGATCATCACAGTTACGGCGTAATGGCCGAGTTGCCTGGCGGGAAATATCGCGGCGGCCAGGATCGGCATGATGAACGCCGGTGACCGGACCGCGAGCACGGCGACGTGGTCCCAGCCGACTGTCCGGCTGATGCGTGTCAACCACTCCATGCGAGGCCGGAACCGGAAATCCGGGTTGGCACGGCGCAGCAGTACGAAGGCGATGGTGTCGGAGACCACCAGAGATGCCACGTAGATGACGAGCATGGTGTGCGTCGCGCCGCTGTCGATGGTTGCCGCCAGTGCCCCGAGCGTCACCATCGACGCGATGGTGCCCAGCCGTAGCACGGCTCCTGCGCTACTGGCGTACAGCGAGAATTCGGCCCGGCGTACACCCAGCAATGACGCATTGATCACCATCTGCATCGCCGTGGCCACAGAACCGGTGACCAGCAACGCTACGAGCCATCCGGTGCCGACTGTGGTGTGCACCCGGGTAGGCAGGAGAAACGCTCCGACGGCGCCGACCGTTCCGGAAGCGATGGCGGTGACGACGAACGCTGTGCTGCACAGGCCGCTGCGGTCGTCCGAGCTGGCACCGGGCAGAAGTCGCGTGAGGAACGGCAGGAAACCGGCAACACAGACGATCGCGACCAACGTGATCCCCGAGATCACCGTGTTTGCGATGCCGATGGCGCCGGGAGAGACGTGGCGTGCGCACAGCGTCCAGTAGACGAAGCCGAGGACCGACGTGACATTGGTGAGGGCGAGGAGGGCGAAGCTATTTCCCACCAGACCACGGGACTTCGGCGTGCGCTCGGTACTCATCGGGCGCACCAACTGTCCGGGAACATCGCTTGCACCTGCATGCCCGACACCTGGTCACGCACGGTCAGTTTGGCGGTCTGGCCCGAGGTGCACAGCATCGGACGGGCATTGGGGTCCAACACGACGTTCAGCGTCGCTTGGGTCGCCGAGGTCTCCGAAGCTTCGATCCGGCTGGAAGCGGGCACCGGGCGCCCGGTCGCGTCGGCGACGGTGAAGTCGGCACGCTCGAAGAGACGGCCCCCCTCCGGGCCGATCGCGTTCAGTGCGAATGCCAGGTCCGCGCCGGCCGGCGCCGTAATCTGCTCCGCGCTGATCACCGACGGCATCCGCTGCGCCGGGGACCAGATTGCGCTCGTGAGCTGGATCGCGCCGAAGGCCGCAGCCACCACGGCGAATGCCGCCACGATCTGGACGAGCTGACGCTTCGTCGTGACCGCGGGCAGCTTGGGCTTGCTCAGCGTCCCGAGGGTCACGAGCAGTGCGCCGCAGAGCACGATCAGCCAGTCCAGCCGCCGGATGTGCTCGTAGTTCATGTCAGATGTCCAGACCCGCATCCACACCCAGATCGCGGCGTGCGCGCCCACGGTCCCGACGATGGCCGGTATGAGAACGCGAATCCACCGCCGGGAGGGCCACCGCGACAGGCCGAGCGCCACACCGATCAGTACGGCGGTGGTCGCTGCGACGGTCGCGATGAGCAGGCCGCCCGTGGTGACCTTGGCTCCCTCTCCGGAACGGTGGATGACAGGTCCGAGCACCGCGTACCAGATCAGCGTCGTCGCGATGCGAGTACCCAGCCACGCCGGCTGACCAGCCCCGGTGCGTGCGACGAGCGCCGACAACCACACCCCGGGAACCAGCCACAGTCCGGTGACACCGCACAGCAGCGATGCCCAACCGACGACATCGGCGGGTGGTGCGAACAATGAAGGCGGCGCGAACAGTGAACCGTGTTCCGGTTGGATCCATTGCGCTGTCAGCAGACAGCCGATGCCGAAGAGCGACCACGCGAGGAGTCGTAATCTGTCCCTCGACCTCGGCGTCAGGCGGCGCTGTGAATCCGCAAGCTGCCGGCGGTGTCGCGCGCGCCGCAGGAGGCGGCTCTGCGCGGCCGGTTGGTCCAGTTCCTCGTCCCGTGAGTGTTGCACGGACGGACCCGCCGCCTCGTCGTCCGTCCGATAGGTGACGCTCATGTCGCCGGCACCTCGCAGCTGACGGCTTTTGTGCGACTGAGGGCACCGCGGTCGACCCCGTACACCGTCAGCGTCCCGGCTGCGAACACACCCTTGAGCCATGGCAGGCAGTTGAATCGGTCGAGAGCCGCTTGCGGCACCACCGTGTTGGCGCCGCGTCCCGGCTCATCCTTCACAAACCAAGTACCGCTCTTCGGGATGGTGGTCGCCATCCTGGAGTCGACCACGAAGAATCCGATCTTGGAATCCCATATCTGCTTGAGCACCTCGGGACGTACCGGGCCCGGACTCATGTACATCTCCCAGATGGGAAACGTCTTGCTGGGTCGCAAAGCAGACATTCTCCCGATCGAACCGACCAGGGTTGAGACGTACCTGTCAGCCATTACCGGGGTGTCGGCCGGCACGTGTGTCGCGAACCAATCAGCTACTGCTCGGCCCTCGTTGGACGCCGCTCGGGCGTCATCGCCGACGTTCGCGCTGCCCGGGAACCGGTGTGACACATTGACACCCAGCGCAGCGCCCCCGAAAACCAGGACTATGTAGACGGCGACCGCAGCGCTGACCCGGAAACGGGGCTGGGCCAATGTGAGTGCCGCCCGCGACCATCTGGCGGCCAGCACGCCAGGGGTCCGCGGCCCGAAAGACCACGCGAAGCCGCACACGACCGCGATCCCGATGAAGCTGAACCCCCATGATCGATGTGCGCCCTCGGCGCCTCCCGCAGTCAGCAACATCGGCATGCTCCCGAAGAACATCGCCCCGACCACCGCGAATGCCCATGGCGTGGAGCCGATCCGGCGCCGGTTGCGCCATAGAACCGCGAGAGCCCACAGGAACAACCCCAACGTCACGACGGGGAACAGGTAACCACTGATGATCTCGTACATCGGGTTTTGGGCGTTGGCGAACAGCGACCGCTGACCGCTGGTGGACTTACTGACACCTTCGAGGATCCGTTGCAGCTGTGCGTAACCCTCGCTCAGCGCAGGCCCGAGGTAGTTGATCAGCCATTCGTATTTGCCGGTCCACCAATACGCAATCGACGCCATCAGACAGCACCAGATCAGCACCAGCGGCCAGATCCGCTCCCGCCGGGCCTCGAGGGTGCCGGCCGCCACTCGGGGAAACCAGGGCACGAGCCTGGTGCCGATGAGCACCATCAAAATCAGCAGGAGCATGATCGTGCTGAGATGGTGCATCATCGGCACCACGGCCACGACCAGCACCGCGCCCGCGATCGCCCTGATGGCCGGTCGTTGCGTGCCGCGGCCGGCGGCGACGGTCGCCGCCAGACACCACACGATCAGCGGTGAGGCCAGGCTCTCGTACGAAAAGGCGACGTTGAAGTACATCCAGGAAGGGTTCAGCGAATAGACGACCGCGCCGACCGCCGCCCCGTTGGCAGGGACATTCACCATCCGGACGAGCTGGTAGATCCCTAGCAGGGACAGGATGTGCGCCAGGACCACCACGGCCATTGCGGCGAACCAGAGGGGGACTTCGCCAAGATGGGCGAAGGCGCTGGCAACCTGATGAAGACCGAAGAACTCCTTGGTGATCGGCAACAGTTTGACGGTGTGGCCGACATCGCCGTTGATGTAGGTCTCCATGGCCTGCCGCAAGTGGATGTACTCGTCGGAGCCCACGGGCTGCGCGAAGTGCAGCACCCTCGGCACCATGCTGTACAAGCCCATGCCGATCAGGGCGAGGGCCCGGATCGCGCCGGCGGTGCGGCGTGCGCAGGCCAGCCAGACGAGCGGCATCATGCCGCCCAGGAAGCCGGCCCAGTACAGGGCGAACATCAGGTTGTCGGGCTGCTCCAAACCCGCGGCATGGTGGTGGGAGAAAACGATCAAGGCTCCGCCGACGGCCGGCATCACCACAGCCAGAGCGATACGGAGTCGATGTGCGTTCGATCCTGCCCGATCCGTGCGGCATTTAGGGGCCGACGGCCGGGCCGGTTCAGACTCTGGGACCGTGTCCAGCGTTGTCGTCACACCCGACTCGCAATCTGGCTGACTTCTGCAAGTGTCTCGAGTAACTGCTGTGCCACCTCGGCGCATTGCGGCAACGCACACTCGGAGGCGCGCTGCGTGCGCGAACCGGGGGTCGACAACATTCGAACGATCGCCTCGGCATAGCGCGAGGCCGCCTCGGAATCAGAGTCGGTGTGCGCACACAGACGGACGGCAGCGCGCTCTCCCGCACGCTCGGCGACCTCTCGATGGGCAGGAATGTCGCTTGCCACCACCGGCAGCCCTGAGAGCAGTGCTTCGGCGAGTCCGATCCCGTACGCCTCCTGTTGACTTGCTGTGGCGTACAGGGATGCCGACGCCCACCAATCCCCGAGTGTCTTTTCGTCCACGAATCCGGTGAAAGTCACTGCCCGGTCTGCGTTGAGCGCAGCGGCGAGGGCTCGCAGCGAGCCGAGGGCGGCACCGTCTCCGACCACCACTAGATGCGCGGGCTCGCCGTGGTCACGCAGCTGCGCGATCGCACGAATCAGAAGGTCGGTGCGCTTGTACGTTTCCTGCCGGGCGACGGTCAACACGACGCGTCGATCTGCGCACGGTAGCGGCAGGCCGAGTCTGGGTTTCGCGACGGCCGGCGGGATGATCACGAGTTTGTCCGCCGATACCCGGCCGGCGAAGTCTCGAAGAACCAGTCTCGCTTCAGCTTGCGTGTCGACGACTACGCGTCGACTCGCCGCCATGAGCCGACGACCGGCAGGCCGGTAGGCGTAGTGGAGCACATGACGTACACGGGTGTGTCCGACACCGTGGTAGTGCGGAGTGAGAACCACTGGCGCCGTGGTTCGCTCAGCGCCCAGCCATGCCAGCGGAGTGTGGTAACTGTGCAACCAGACGACGTCGAAGCGCCCCGGTATGGCTGCGGCGCGCGCCGCCGCAGGCGCAGATACATCGAAAACGTCTCCGAGCGGAAGCGGGTGACGCTCGATGGCGTATCCGTCGAGCAGCTCCCGTCTCGGCAGGGCGGCGCTACGCGGCGCCTGGGTGACGACGGTGACCTCTGCACCTTCTGCTGCCAGCGCGGCGGCCGCAGAAGCCACGTAGGTTTCGATGCCTCCCCGGAAAGGCGCGAAACGTGGGACGAGAATCCCAACCCGCAACGCGGACTTCGTCATGCCCCCGCTCCTTGTCGGCCTGGACGTCGGCCTATACGTTTCTTCTGCTCGACGCTCGCCCGGCTCTGTAGGAAAGACCCAGCGCTCAGCGTTGGACAAGTCCGTCTACTAGGCATTGATCCACCCCCCGGCCGAGCTCCTGAGGTGACGGGCCCGCTCCCCCAAGCGCGCCCGTCAATCACGCAGTTATCCCGACGCGCTTGCCGGAGCTGACCTGCCTGCGGACTGATTGCACGACTCGACCGCTCAGCCCGGACCGGTGCTCTCGCAGTACCGTCCGCAGCACTCTGATGCCATCCCGTACCGAATGAAGGTTTGACTTGCCGGCACGACGCGGGAGCTCAAGGCTCGGCACCTCAGCAACGCGCAGGCCGGCCTGCATCGCGCGGACCACCATCTCGGCCTCGATCTCGAAGCCGGTCGCAGACAGAGCCAGCACATCCAGGTAGCGCCGGTGGAAGCCGCAGAAGCCGTAGCACAAGTCCGTCAGGTCAGTGCGATAAAGCGAGTTGAAGACGCCGAGAAGGAAGCGGTTGCCCATCCGCCGGAAGCTGGTGATGTCCAAAGATCCACCCCCGGAGATGAATCGAGAACCCTTGACGAAGTCGTAGCCGTTGGCCAGGAAATGCAGATAGTGGGTTATCTCGTCGGGCGTCATGCTGCCGTCCGCATCCATCATCACGATGACGTCGCCCGCGGCAGCCAGGAAGCCGGCCCTCAGCGCATCGCCCTTGCCGACGCCCTTCTGAGACACCACTTTGATGTCCGGGCGGCAGCGTCGCGCAGTGACCAGGGTGGCGTCGGTGGAGTTCCCGTCGACGAGAATTACTTCGTCGATGTCGTCGTCGATCTGATTCAGGACCCAGGCGATGTTTCGCGCCTCATTCTTGACTGGAATGACAAGGCTGACAGTTAGGGACGTAGCCGACTCCGGCACCCTCTCGCGCTTGTGCACGTTCCCGATGTGGGCAACGTCCTGGACGTGAACGCTGCGATTGGCTGAGTGCGCGACAGGCGCCGCCCCGCTATGCCCGTTATTTGAAATATGCCCCGCCATACCCGCCCCCTGCGCATTGGCCTGCGATTTCAGTGAAGACCAATGAATTAGCTGTTAACGAACTCGACCGCTTATTCGCCCCGTGACGGACCTGACGCTAGCACCAAGAAATGTGGCCTGCAACACTGCTTATGGCACTTTTTAGCCCAGCAGGCGCCGACTGTTTGCATAGTCAATAAGCCGCGCGATCAATATTAGCTGCGTGTTTGCTAGCGATACTTCGAGCCATCGCTGAAGCGATTATGGCAGTCTGCGCCAGGAATGCATTCGTGACCTGCACGTTCGGAGGCAACCCGCATTGGCCAGGCCCCGGGCAGCCGCGGTTAAGCCGTTTGCTGAATGGCAGCGTCTACTTCCGTTCGACGCTCAGGAATCGGAAATCCCGACCCAACGGAAGTTGGCGAACAGAGTTGCTCTCAGGCGGTCGAACGCTCTTGGCGCATCGAGCGGACTCAGCCTTGCCTCCCGGTCTGCACCTTGCCGGGACAGACACGGCGGTAACGGCGCCGGACGATTGCCAGCAGCAAAACACGCGACGCACCGACCCACAGCATCCCCGCGGTCTTCTATCGAGGTTTCGCGCGACAAGTCGAACACGTGCTGTCAGCGGTTGATTACCGAACAGGGATTCGGCTAGGTCATCAAGGCCGCCGATGACCTGATCGCCCTCGCCACGTGCCTCGAGCTGGCGACGGTCACCACACCGAAACCGTCATTGCCCCCGACGCACTCTTGCCTCCGTTGTCCGTCACAGTGACAGCGATGGTGCGGGTGGTCCACCCGCCCTGATTCGCCCAGAACGTCACTGCCCACAGCGCCTGCTCGTACTGCTCCACCGTTGCAGTCCCTGACAAGGTCAGGGTCTTGGAACCTGAATCCCAGAACGCGGTCACCGGATTGCCGGCGGGCTGCACGTAACCGAGGGTGTCATTCGGCTGGACAAACGCAGTGACCTTCAGGGTGGCCCCCGTCAGGATGCCGAGGTCATCGCTGATGTCGAGCGTTACGACTGGGTTCATCGGCGGGTCGTTGCGGTCGTAGGACCTACCACCGGTAATCCACAGTCCCGGGGCGGAGTTCTCCCGAACTGATGCAGTCGCAATGCCGTTGAGCACGCCAGAACTACTCACCCCTGTTTCGTCCGTCACTGATACAGAGATGCCTCTGACCAACAGGACACCGCCTGTGCCGGAGAAAGTGACCGATCGGAGCGCTTCTTCGTATTGAGCCTTGGTCCCCGGCCCGGTCAACGTCAGAGTCTTGCTGGAGCCGTCCCACGACGCGGTGATAGGACTTCCGGCCGGCCGGAGATAGCCGAGCGTATCTCCGCTCTGTGCAAGGGTTTCGATAGTCACGCGTGCCGAGGAGAACACCTCCGAATCGGCATCGGTGATTGTGACCGACGACAGCAACTTGACCGGTTCTGTTCCGATGGTGTGCGTCGGCGAACCGACCGTCACCACCGACGGCGGTAGCGAGTACCGAACGTTGGCTGTCGCGCCACCGGGTAGCACACTGTCGACGTCGGTGTCGTCCGTGACCGTCACCGAGATACCGCGGACCAGTCCCGCTCCCCCAGTCGCGGAGAACGTGACGGCCTCCAAGGCCTGCTCATACTGGGCCTTGGTCGCGACTCCTGACAGCGTGAGTGTCCGACTGGCAGCGTTCCATGTTGCCGTGATCGGGTTTCCGGCGGCCACAACGTAATCCAGACGGTCACCGGACTGACCCAGCGAGACGATCTTGACCTCTGCCTTCGACATGTAGTCGGAATCCGCATCGGCGATGCTGACAGACGACAACAATTTCACCGGCGCTGTACCGATGGTGTACGTCGGGGCTCCGATGGTCGTCACCGACGGAGGCAATCCCACCACATTGACCACTGCAGATGCCGGCACCAAGGACTTGACGCTGGTTTCGTCGATGACGTGGATCTGGATGCCTCGTGACAGGCCGCCCTGATTCGTCGTGAATGTGACGGCCTTGATGGCTTCCTCGTACTGGGCCTTGCTTGCCACCCCGGACAGCGTCAACGTCCGGGTTCCGGCATCCCAGGTGCCGATGATCAAACTACCGCTTGGGGCAGCGTAATTGAGGACATCGCCAGCCTGATAGGCGGACGCTATGAGGATCGTGGCGCCGGAGAGGTTGTCCGAGTCGAGATCACTGATGTCCACCGCGGACACCACCTTCACCGGCGACCCGCCCAACCGGAAGAACGGTGTGCCGAACGCTGTCACGGTCGGCGGTAATCCGATCACCGTCACTGTGGCCGAACCCGGAACCACACTGCGCACCTGCACGTCGTCGGTGACGTGGATGGAGATCCCACGGGCGATCCCGCCCTCGGTCGTGGAGAACGTGACAGCTTTGATCGCGTCCTCGTACTGGGCCTTGCTCGCCACTGAACCGTCCCGGGTTTCATGCACCCTCAGGTTTCTGTGATCCGGCCGGTCTACCGGTCACGAGTTGGGAATAGTAGCGGGCTTCGGCTTCGGCCGGCGGAATGCGTCCGAGGCGGTGCATCAGGCG